>JBJFGP010000212.1:0-8995 GCA_051892815.1 Kiritimatiellia bacterium
GTCCGAGAGATGGCGCAGTTGGAGCGCGCGGAAGCCTTTCGGGGGAAGCGCGATTGGGCGTGAAACCAAGCCGAGCGGCGCACTCGGATGGGCGTTGCGGATGTGGAGCGAGGCGCCTTTGAATTCGACCTGCTGGCGCGCGGCGTCGGTACGCTTTGTTTGCCAGAGATTGGCCGTCCAGTCGAGTTGGTCGGGGAGGGGAAGTGGCACTTCCGGTTGAGGCGCAGGTGGCGCGGAAGGCGGTGCGGTCTCGGGTTTGCGCCGCCGCCCGAAAAGGAATCCGCCCAACGCCAGGATGGCCGCGCCCGCCGCCGCGGCAAGCCAGTTCCGGCGTCCAATCCCAAGCAGGCGCGGGGCCTTCGGTGCGGCTGGAAACGGGGTCATCGATACGCCCGGCGCGAGGAACCAGAAGCGTTCCTCCGGGAGTCCCGCCGCCTGCACGCTTGAGCGGAAGAGTTCCAGGTCGAAGGGGATTCGGCGGAAACGAATCGAGCCCTCGTCCGAGTCGAAAATGCAGTAGGAGGCGCGCGGGTCGCCGTCCCGAGGCATGCCCACCGAGCCGGGGTTGACGATGTAGCGCTTGCCCGATTCGATGGTAAAGTCGCCCGCCTCCAGTTGCCAGGTTGCGCCGCTTTCGCCGACCACGAAAATCGCTGGATGGTGCGTATGGCCCGTGAAGAGGAGTTGCTCGCCGAAGGCCTTCCAGCAGGCCGCGGCGTCGGCCGGCGAGTTGATGTAGACGAAGGCCATCGGTGCGACGGGCGCGCCGTGCACGCAGCGAAAGCCGTCGACCGCGTGGTCGGGACGGTAGGAGGCGAGTTCTGCGGTATCTTGCGGGGGGAGCCGTGCCTTGGTCCAGGTCACGCCCTCGGACGCGATGGGGTTGAATTCTTGCGTTGAAATCAGTCCCGCCACTGCGGCATCGTGGTTCCCCATCAAACGTACCTCCACCCGCCGTCGAACCAAGTCGATGGCCTCGGCGGGGTTCGGCCCGTAGCCCACCACATCCCCCAGGCAGATGCGCATTCCGACCCGCTCCGCCGCCGCGTCCGCCAGTACCGCTTCGAGCGCCTGGAGGTTCGAGTGGATGTCGGAGAGAATGGCGTAGCGCATGGCGGGCTAGAAGGTGATATGGGTGCGGTAGACCGAGAAGGCGGCGCGAATCCTGCGTTGCTCCTCCTCCGGGATGCGGCAGCGCGAGAGGTCGAGAATCGAGAGGTTTTTCAGCCCGCTCAAGTCCTCCGGCAGGCGTGAGATTTTGCTGCCCCTCAGGGAGAGGTTTTTCAGCGAGGCCATCTGAGAGAGCCATTCGGGAAAGACCTCGACGGGGTTGCCCCCGAGATCCAGATCCGTCAACCGCGTCCAGCCTTTGATTTGTTCCGGCACGGCCGCCAGACGGTTGTCCGCCAGGTAGAGGCGTTCGGGATTCAGGGCGGCGAAGGTTTCTGGCAAGGCGGTCAGGCGGTTGGCGTTGAGGCGAATCCAGCGTAGGGACTTCGGCAGGGCGCCGAGGGTCGCGAGGCGGTTGCGGTCGAGGTTCAGATAGGTCAACTTACCAAAGCACGAGAGATCGGGCAGGGTGGCGAGCGAATTGTCCGCCAGATAGAGCGTCGTCAACCCCGCGCACGTCAGCAAATCGGACGGGAAGGCATCCAGCCCCGTTGCCGAAAGGTCGGCCAGTTCAAGGGCCTTGATGCGCGGCAGAAGTTCCAGTCCCTTGACCTTCGAGCCGCGCAGATGAAGTTCCCGGAGTGACGCCGCCTGGGCCAGCGACTGCGGCAGCGCAAGGGCAGGCGCGTTGGTCAGGATAAGAGCCTGCGTCTGCGGGGAGAGCGCCTCCAGCGACTCCGCTTTCACGAGGCGTTCGGGGGCTTCTCGGTGGTCGAAACAGCCCGAGAGAAGCGCACACGCCAAAGTCAGGCAAATAGATGTTTTTGTCATAGTCCAATCTCCTTGTCGGTCAAATAGCAGTCCGGATCTTCGCCCCAGATATTCCCCGTCGCCGCCTCGGCCCGGGCACGGAAATTCCCCCCGCAGATGTCGAGGAAACGGCAGCGGCGGCACCGACCTTCGAGGTGCTCCCGGCGGTTGCGCAGGTCGCGCAGAAGGGAACCTTCGGGCGGATTTCCCCAGAGTTCGCCGAAGGGTGTTCCGGGCACCTTCCCGAGGGGCTTGTTCCGCCAAAACTGGTCGGGATAGACCGTTCCATCCCAGCCAATCGAGGCGATGCCCAGCCCCGACGAGTTGCCGCCGTTCATCCGCAAGAGGCGCAGCACCCGATCGGCCTGTTCGCTTCTGCCCTCCCGCAAGAGGCGCAGGTAGAGGAGCGGACCATCGCAATGGTTGTCGACCGTCAACACCTCCAGCCGGTGCGATTCGTGCCGGCGGGTCAGGTCGATGATGGCCTCGACCGTCTCCCGGCGCTCGGTTGGCGTGAGGTCGTCGGATGCCAGCGCCGCGCCCCGGCCCGTGGAGACCAAATGGTAGAGACAAATGCGCGGAATCCGCTCGCGGACCATCAGCTCGAAGATGGCGGGAAGCTGCTGACGGTTGGCACGGGTAAGCGTGACGCGCAGTCCGACCTTGACGCCGAGGTCCCGGCAGAGGCGGATGCCGCGGAGGGCGGCGGTGTACGCCCCCGGCACGCCGCGGAAGGCATCGTGGGTCTCGGGGATGCCGTCGAGGCTGATGCCGACATAGGAGACGCCGAGTTCGGCGAACTGCCGCGCGGCGGCCTCGTCGATGAGCGTGCCATTGGTCGAGAAGACCGTGCGCAACCCCTTCTTGGCGGCGTAGGAGGCCAGCTCGAAGATGTCCCGGCGCAGGAGCGGTTCGCCGCCGGAAAAGAGGAGCACGGGCACGCCGAATGCGGCCAGCTGGTCGATGAGTTCGAGACCCTCTTGTGTGGTGAGTTGGGGGCGGTCGGTGCCTTGGCTCGCGTAGCAGTGGCGGCAGCGGAGGTTGCACGCGGACGTGGCGTTCCAGACCACGACGGGCTTTTTGTCCGCGGCGAACTGGAGCAGATGGGAGGGGAGTTTTCCGCTCTTCCTGCCGTAGCGCAAGGGGTCGCCCGGTTCGATCTGCCCGAGGTAGAGTTTGGAGATGCCGATCATGCTACTTCTTGTGCTTTCGGGGCGTATGCTTCGAGCCCTTTGCGCCGGCGGGGCGGAAGCGGCCTTTGGGCAGGGGGCGGGCGTCGTCGCCGGTTGCGAACTGGGCGTCGGAGGAGTGCCAGGGATGATCGCGGTCGACCGGGATGGGCTGGCGGAGGAACTTTTCAATCTGCGCGAGGAAGTGCCGATCGCGGGGGGCGCAGAAGGTCACCGCTTGGCCGTCTGCTCCGGCGCGTGCGGTGCGACCGATGCGGTGGACATAGCTTTCGGGTTCGTTGGGAACATCGTAGTTGATGACCAGGTCAATCTGCTCGACATCGATTCCGCGCGAGGCGATGTCGGTCGCGATGAGGGCGGCGATCTTGCCTTTTTTGAACCAGGCCAGTACGCGGGTGCGGGCGGCCTGGGACTTGTCGGCGTGGATGGCTTCTGCGGGGATGTTGGCGGATTGGAGGGCGCGGGCGACCTTGTCGGCGGTGTGGCGCATCTTGGTGAAGATGAGCACCTTTCGGGGCGGGCCCTGGAAGTAGCTTTTGAGCAGGTCGGGCTTGTGTTCGGGGAGGGTGAAGCGCACGCTTTGGCGGATTCGTTCGACGGCGGGGGCTTCGGGCTTGATACGGATTTCGAGCGGTTCTTGGCGGAACAGTTCCTTTGCCAAGGCGGTCACGGGGGGCGGGAATGTGGCGGAGAAGAAGAGGCTGTGGCGCTCCTCGGGGAGCAGGTCGATGATGCGGCGGACATCGGGGGCAAAGCCCATATCGAGCATTCGGTCGGCTTCGTCGAGGACGAAGGATTCGACACCGTCGAGGGTGAGGGCCTGCTGTCCGGCGAGGTCGAGCAGGCGGCCGGGGGTGGCGGTGAGTATGTCGACGCCGCGGCCGAGCGAGGCAATCTGCGGGTTGATGTTCACGCCGCCGAAGACCACCAGGTGGCTCAGGCGCAGATGGCGGTTGTAGGCTTGGATGTTGGCGTCGATCTGGGCGGCAAGTTCGCGGGTCGGGGCCAGGATGAGGGCGCGGGGGCGGCGGGGAACGGGGGAGGTAGGATGTTCGGCGAGGTGCTGGAGGATGGGGAGGGCGAAGGCGGCGGTCTTGCCGGTGCCGGTCTGGGCGCAAGCCAGGATGTCCCTCCGCTGCAAGGCAGGTTCGAGGGCGGCTTGTTGTATGGAAGTGGGGGCGGAGTAGCCTTGCTCAGCGATGGATCGTTGCAAAGGTTGAATCAAAAGGTTGAAAGCTCCCTCGGCGGCGATGGGCGCGTCGGGGGGCAGGTCGACCTTCTGGCGGGTCTCGAAGGTGGCGTCGATGAACTGCTGGAGGGGCACGACGCCGTCCTTGGCGCGCTTGCTTTTGCCGCGCGGATCGTGGCGTGCGAGTTCACGCTCGCGCTGCTTGAGATAGTCCTCTCCCGACGGTTGGATTGTCGGCTGGAGAAAGCGGCGAATGCGGCGCGGGATTGCCTCTCCTGGGGCGCGTTCGTGGGGCATGTCGTCAACCGGTTCAGGCTTTGTCCGGCGGGGCTTGGCGGGCTTGCCGTGGCAGGTCTTGAAGGGCTTGGGCTGGGCGGAACCACGGCGCGGCTTGGCGTTGAACCGCGGATTGGAGTTGGTGCGGGAGAACTGTCTCATGCGGGACTTTCGGGCTTGGCCTCACGGTTCATCAGTGCCGCGACGGCGTCGGCGGGGGTAGCATTCTCGAAGCAGAGATTGTAGACGGCTCGGGTGATGGGCATTTCGACGGAATGCTCCCGGGCGATGCGGTCGATGACGCGGGCGTTCCAGTAGCCTTCGGCGACCATTTTCATGCTGGAGAGGATCTCGGAGATGGCACGCCCCCGGCCCAATTCCTCGCCGACATGGTGGTTGCGGCTGTGGCGGCTGGTGCAGGTGACGACCAAATCTCCGAGCCCGGAGAGCCCCGAGAAGGTCTCCGCCTTGGCCCCGAGCGCGACACCCAGACGAGTCATTTCGGCGAGCCCGCGGGTAATCAGCGCGGCGCGCGTATTGTCACCGAAACCGAGCCCGTCCGAAGCGCCTACGGCGATGGCGATGATGTTCTTGACCGTGCCGCCAATCTCCACGCCAAGCGTGTCGGAGGAAGTGTAGACCCTCAGGCGCGGACCGGATACGGTCTCCTGCACGAGGCGGGCGAGAATCTCGTTGTGGCTTGCGGCGACGACGGCGGTGGGGATTTCCCTGGCGACCTCCTCGGCGTGGCTGGGACCGGAGAGCACGGCGATGTTGCGGTTGGCGAGTTCGGTGCGCGCGATTTCGCTCATTCGTTCGCCGGTCTGCTCGCAGAGGCCTTTGGTGAGGCTCAGCACCGGGGTGTAGGGAGGGATGAAGGGGGCAAAGCGCCGGCAGATGTCGCGGAAGTAGCGCGAGGGGGGCGCGAGGATGACAAGCCCCGCGCCACCGGCTGCCAACTGTTCGTTGTGGGTGAAGCGAATCTCTTCGGGGATGGGGACGCCTTTGAGGTAGGTGACATTTTCTCGGAGGCGGGCAATCTCCTCGACCTCCTGCGGGAGGGCTCCCCAGACATAGACGCGGTGGCCCAGTCGGTGGAGATGGAGGGCCATGGCGGTGCCCCATCCGCCATTGCCGAGTATAGCAACCTTCATTGCAGCTTCTCCTCTTTTCGGGCAAAACTGAAGCGGGGCTCTTCGTGGCGCAAGAGCCTGCCGATGTTGGCGTGGTGCTTGAGGATGGCGACGATTCCCATCAAGGCGAGCACGGCGCGGAACCAGACCGGCCCTCCGGCGAATAGGGAGTAGGCAATCACGGTCGCGGCCGCGGAGATGGACGCCAGGGAGATATAGCGGAAGAGGGCGAAGACCAGTGCGAAGACGCCAAAGGCTCCCAGCGCGACGCCCGGCGCCAGCCCGACGAGCAGTCCGAGGGAGGAGGCGATGCCTTTGCCGCCCTTGAAACCGAGGAAGCAGGTCCAGTTGTGTCCAGCGACCGTGGCGGCGCCGCCCAGGAGCATCAGCCCGAGGGTTGGGTCGCCGGCGCTGGGAAGGAGGCAGACGAGGCGGGGAATGAGTTGCGTGCCGAGGATTCCTTTGAGCAGGTCGCAGAGGAAGGTGGCCACGCCGGCGCTCTTTCCGACGCAGCGGTAGACATTGGTCATGCCGATGTTTCGGGAGCCGACGGTGCGGATGTCGATGCCGCGGGATTTGGCGATGAGGTAGCCGTAGGGTACGGAGCCCCAGAGGTAGGCCAGGATTGCGGTGAGGAGCCAGGGTAGAAGTGTGGTCATGCGGGTCTGTCCATTGAACCGCGCCAGTATAGCACAACGCCCCGCCTCACTCAATACTTATACGTGGCGCGGGGCGTTTGGGGCGGAACGGGGGCGGAGGTTGGCAGGTTCGGATGGGGGAGGTTGGCACCTCTTGCGGCACGCGCCGCAAGAGGGTAGGGCGGGGTCAGACGAGGGCGCGATCCCAGTCCTTGAGCACGGGGTCGAAGCCCATGCGGCGCAGAACGGCTTCAATTTCTTCGAGGGAGCGGCCGTCGGAGATGTCGAACTGGGCGCCTGCGGGCGGGTCGTCTTCGAGGTAGCCGCCCGGGGTGGTTTTGGACTCGGCGGAGAGTTTGGTGGCGGCGATTTGGAGGAGTTGTTCGCGGAAACCGGCTGGTTCGCGGGTGGAGACGGTCATGGTGGCGTCGGGGAACTGGAGGCGCAGGGCGCACATCAGCTGGACGAAGTCTTTGTCACCGACGGGGTGCTCGGGCGGGGTGCCGCCTTCGGCGGGTCTCATGCGGGGAAAGGAGATGGAGACGGGGCTTTTCCACCAGACGCGGCGGAGGTAGTCGGCGTGGAGGGCGAGCCAGAAGCACTCGAGGCGCCAGTCGGTGATGCCGAGCAGGGCGCCCAGGCCGATGAAGGTGAGTCCGGCGCGGGCGGCGCGTTCGTAGGCGTCGAGGCGGTTGGCGTAGTCGGCCTTGGGACCAAAGGGGTGGTAATGGCGGTAGGCGTCGGGGTCGTAGGTCTCCTGGAACATGGTCATGCCGTCGACTCCGGCCTGGGCGAGGCGGTCGTACCACTCTTGGGCCAGAGCGTAGATTTCGACATTGATGGAGGCGAATTTGGGGCGGATGCGGCGGACGAGGTCGACGAAGTACTGGGGGGGATTGTTCTTGAGATCTTCGGAAGCGACGAGCAGGAGGTGGCCGTAGCCGCGCTTGGCGAGGTGGTCGCATTCGGCTTCTGCCTGGTCGAGGGTGAGGGCTTTGCGGAGGGTGCCGGTGGACTTGCAGTTGAATCCGCAGTAGAGGCAGCCGTTGCAGCAGATGTTGGAGGTGTAGAGGGGGACGAAGAACTGGACGGCGCGTCCGAAGTGGCGTCGGGTCAGGAGGCGGGCGGCGCGGGCGAGGGGGTCGAGGTGCGATTGCGCGGCGGTGCCGAGCAGGGCGGCGACATTCTCGGGGGCGAAGCGTCCGGCCTGGTCGAGGGCGCGGCGGACGGAGGCGGGGTTGTTTTCGCGCTCGAGGAGTTCGCGCACGCGGTCGGCGGGCCACTCCCGGAGCAGGTCGATGAAGTGAGGCTTATCCATAGGCGGACTCTAGGATACCAAACCCTCGGCGCGAACTCAAGCAATCTGCGGGGGCGGGAGGTAGGCAGGATGCGCGGCGGCAGATAGGCACCTCCGGGTGCCGCCGGTGCCTACCCGCCGCCCCCGAAGGTACGCACCTTCCGCAGACGGCGGAAAACGGCGAAATCCGCGCCCGCCGCCCGCCGGATCGGGGCGGACGGGGGTTTTCGCGCGGGGAATCGGCGGGGTGCGGATTTTTTGCTTTTCTCCAGGCGCCTTTTGTGGTATAGTCAAGGCGATTGAGATTGACAAGGCAAGAGGGAACGAGATGAAACTGGAACTGAAAATCTCCGACGCCAAGCGCGCGCTCGTCGGCGTGCTGGCGGTCAAAGGGAACCTGCCAGAGGCAGAACTCCAGTCCGCCGCGCTGACCCTTCTGGGCACCCCCAACGGCACCGTCGCCATCGCCCTCGACGCGCTCGCCGACGACGGCATTGTCGTGCGCCGGCGCAAACACGCGGAACTTGCCGAGGGCGTTCCGCTGGGCTGGCTGCTGCGCATCTGCCACGGGCTCAAACTGATTGAATGGCTCGAGTCGGACGAGGAACTGATGGCCCACTGGCGCGCCATCAAGGGCAACCACTACTGGTCGGGCAAGCACTTCGAGGAGGAGTTGATTCGCTGGCGGCTCCGCGCCGCCTTCCTCTCCGGCAATGTCCCCGCCTACCGCGACCTCGGCCAGGAGGGCGAAGGCAAAGGCACCGCCTGGAAGGGCAAATGGTCCGAACTCGTCGCCGCCAACTGGAACGGCCTCTTCGGCTTCTCCGCCGCCATTCCCGACGGCCTCGACCCCCTCTTCATCCCCGAAGTCTTCGCCCCCGTCGCCGCACGAGCCATCCTCCAGAACGCCCCCGCCACCGCCATCATCGAATCCCTCCGCGCCCTCGCCGGACGCCAGGACGAAATCCCCTCCGACAGCTTTGCCCCCTTCCTCCTCGCGGCCCTCTACGCCTGGCGCGGCGAGAAAGAGACCCTCTACGCCTGGATGAACCAGACCGGCGAGGACGAGCCCTTCACCCTCTTCAATCGCCTCGACCAGGGCGCCTTCGCCGTCTTCCTCAAAGGCTGCATCGCCTTTACCGAAGGAAACTGGAGCGCAGCCGACGAATCCTTCTCCGAGATTGAAAGCCTCGTCCTGCGCCCATTCCGCCTCGCGCCCCTCCCTTGGCAGTGCCTCCCCGTGCTCTTCCTCTTCTTCCTCACCAACCTCAAGAGCAAACGGAACAAGTTCCGCACCACCTTCCTCTACGACCTCCTCCAGACCTTCTGCGACGGCCCCAGGACCGAACGCC
>JBJFGP010000213.1:0-8975 GCA_051892815.1 Kiritimatiellia bacterium
CATAGGCAGGCGTGCGCAGAAACCGAACCAACCGCAGTTTCATGACGAAATGGTCGACAATCTCCTGAATCTGGCTTTCCGTGAAGCGCCCGCTAGCCAAGTCGCGTTCGGCGTAGATGTCAAGGAATGTGGAGGTTCGTCCGAGACTCATCGCCGCCCCGTTTTGCTCCTTGACGGCCGCCAGATAGCCAAAATAGAGCCACTGGAAAGCCTCGCGAGTGTCCTGCGCGGGGCGGCTGATGTCGAAGCCATACTTGGCTGCCATCTGCCCGACTTCCTTGAGTGCCCGGATCTGCTCGGCTATCTCTTCCCGGATGCGAATGGCTTCCGAATCCATCGCGTCGAAAACGAAACGAAGCAGGGCCTCTTGTTTCTTTCTGATGAGGAAATCCAAGCCATAGAGCGGAATGCGCCGGTAGTCGCCGATGATGCGCCCTCGTCCGTAGGCATCGGGCAAACCGGTAATAATGCCACTGTGCCGGGCCAACTTCATTTCATCCGAATAGACATCAAAGACGCCGTCGTTGTGGGTCTTCCGGTAGCGAAAAATCCTTTCGACCTCGGGGGCGAGGGTGCGTCCATAAGCCTCAAGGGAGGTGCGTACCATACGAATGCCGCCGAAGGGCATAATGGCCCGCTTGAGTGGGGCATCGGTCTGGAGCCCGACGATTTGCTCCAGGTCGCGATCGATATATCCCGGCGCATGGGCGGTAATCGTGGATATGGTTTTGGTGTCGATATCGTGCACGCCCCGTTCCCGCTCTTCCGCGAGCAGGACTCTTACCTTTTCCATCAGGCGATTCGTGCGTTCGGTCGGGGGGGCGAGGAAGGAAGCATCGCCGTCGTAAGGTGTGTAGTTGGCGGCGATGAAGTCGCGAACATTGATGTCCGCGCTCGGAAGAATGTAGTCGTCTGTCATGATAAAGGGGCGGGGCGGCGGGAACTAGAATTTGGCCAGGGCGTCTTTGCCGCTCATGCCGACATGGACACCCAGGTCGGCGGCGGCGCCATTGACTTCGGCAACGGTGGCTTCAAGCATATCGTCGTAGGAATTGACGCCGCGAACGATGGCGACAGCATCGCCGAATTTGTCCCCGGCGATATGGTTGACATACCCGCAACCAAGCAATCCTTTTTTGCCGACGATGACCAGGATCGACACATTGGGGGTCTTTATGGTCGAGGCTTCGAACTCTTTTCGGCCGACTTTTATTTTCATCTAATTGTTCCTTGTTTTCGGGTGTTTACTGCGCAGGAAGGTGCGGGTCTGCCCGAGCACCACGGGGGTCAGGCAGAGCAGGGCAAGCAAGTTGGGAGCGGCCATCAGACCGTTCAGCACATCGGAGAGTTGCCAGACGACTTCGAGTCTCATCAGTACGCCCGCCGAGACGGTTGCGACGAATATCGCGCGGTAGACCGGAACGGCCCGTTCGCCTGCGAGGTAGGTCAAGGCGCGCTCGCCGTAGTAGGCCCAACCGATGAGGGTGGAATAGGCAAAAAGAATGAGGCTCAAGGAGACAATCCAGCCTCCAGCGGGGCCAAGAACGAGCTCGAAGGCTTGCATTGTCAGCGCGGGTCCGGTGGCACCGCTGGTCCAGGTTCCCGTGACGGTCAGGGCCAAACCGGTAAGTGTGCAGACGACGAGGGTATCGATAATGGTTTGGAGCATAGAGACCAATGCCTGGGCGGCGGGGTCTTTAGTTTTGGCTGCGGCGGCAATGATGGGGGAGGATCCCATGCCGGCTTCGTTCGAGAAGAGTCCGCGGGAGAGACCGACGCTCACGGTAGCCTTGACCATCGATCCGGCGAAGCCTCCGGTGGCGGCGGTGGGCGTGAATGCGCAGCGGAGAATCTCGGCAAAGGCGGCGGGCAGTGCGCTGGCTTTGCAGAGGAGAATGATGCCCACGGCCACGACATAGAGCCCTATCATCACCGGCACCAGCACGGAGACGACTTTGGCCAAGCGTCTCAGCCCTCCGAAGACGACGATGCCGACCAGGATTGTCAAGACCGCCGCCACGACTTTGGGGGAGAGTCCCGGCCACAATCCGGTCAAAGCGGCATTGATGGCATTGCCCTGCACGGTGTTTCCGATGCCGAAACTGGCCAGCACGGTGAAGGCGGCGAAGAGCACGGCGAGCCACTTCTGCCCCAGGCCCGACTCGATGTAGTACATAGGCCCGCCGCAGAAGGTTCCCTTGTCGGTTCGGACGCGGTAGTGTACCGCCAAGAGGGCCTCGGCGTATTTAGTCGCCGCCCCTACTACGCCCGTACACCAGATCCAGAAAATCGCCCCCGGTCCGCCTGCCGCCACGGCCGTCGCCACGCCCGCGATGTTCCCGACGCCGACGGTCGAGGATAGCGCCCCCATCAGGCTTTGGAAGTTGGAGATTTCCCCATGATGGTGCCCGCTTTCGGTGACGGTCAGTAGGCACAAGGCCTTGGGCAGGTGGCGAAACTGTACCCAGCCGAGGATGATGGAGAACCACACGCCTGTCCCCAGCAAGAGGGCCATCAGCGGCGCACTCCAAATCCAATCTCTAACTAAGGTGACAAACTCCAGCATGGGCATCTCGGGGTAGGTGGACATTATAGCCATTTTTCTGGATGAAAACAAGTTCAAACCGCCAAACTCCACCACAAAATGCGCCCAACGCCGGAACACACCACAATATCTTGTACCAAACTCTATCTCCGCCCCTATGCCGAGCCACTGGACAGCCCCCGGCAATCTTTCCTCCGGAGACCCCCCTAGCATACGCCTGCCCAGGTGCCAAAAGTCACGCCACAAGATACGAACCCATTCTCCCACAACCTGCCTATCTTGGGGGACCACAGGTACCCACCTTCGGGAGCCATCGATACCCACCTCTGGTCCTGACTGGTTGCAACCTTTTCCTCCAATCCGCCAGCCTCCGACGGCGTGCGGGAAGGCACCTCGCAGGGTTTCTGCTTGATTTCGACGGGATGGTCACCTATAATATCGACTTTAGGATTTCAACAAGGTTATTTATGAAAATTGTTTCTGACGGTTGGGCGTGGATACTCGTGCCGCTGGCGCTGGGCGGAGCCTACTGGGCACTCGCGAAACTGTTCGGTCTGCCAGGCGGGGTGATTTGCCCCGTAGTCGCCGGATGTGTCATCTTCGCCCTCTTTATGGTCTGGTTCTTCCGCAACCCCGAGCGCATTGCCCCGACGGGCGAAGGCTTGATTGTCTCGGGGGCCGAGGGTACCGTCCGCGCCGTCGAGACCATGCCCCCGGACGAAGAGTTCTTCGACGGACGCCGTCCCGTGCGCGTGAGCGTCTTCCTCTCCCCCCTCAATGTCCATGTCAACCGCTGTCCCCTCGCCGGAACCGTCCGCAGGCTGGCCTACCGCGAAGGCCGCCACTTGCTGACGATGGACGAGCGTTCCGCCTTCTACAACCAGCACTCTATCATATTGATTGACGGCGACGACGGCACCCGTTGCCTCTGCAAACAGATTACCGGGCCCATCGTCCGGCGCGTCGTCTACTGGCTCGCCGAACGCCAGCATGTCGCGCGCGGGTCGATACTCGGCATGATGAAATTCGGCTCGCGAATGGATGTCTGGCTGCCCGCCGACGAGGTCGACATCCTCGTGCGCCCCGGCGACAAAGTACGCGCCGGAGAGACCGTCATCGCCAAGCGAAAGTAAGGTGCCGCCGTGAGTGATCTCTCCCGCAAGTGCCGCTTGAGCGTCGTCAACCTCATCACCACCGCCGCCCTCGTCTGCGGCTGCGTCAGCATCATCGCCGCGGCCCGCGAAAACCTCTATCTGGCCGCACAACTCATCATGGCCGGAATGATTCTCGATGGGCTTGACGGTACCTTCGCCCGCCTGCTGAAAGCCGAATCCCCCTTCGGCGCAGAACTCGACACATTCGTCGACATCACCTGCTTCGGCGTGGCCCCTGCCTTGCTCGTCTACTTTGCCTCCCTGCACACCTGCGGCGCCTGGGGCATCATCCTCACTACCGCCATCATTATGTCCGGAGCGATGCGCCTGGCGCGCTTCAAAGTCGTCGACACCGACCACGGAATGGGCGGCTACACTGGCATGCCAATCACCGCAAACGCCGGTCTCCTAGCCCTCGTCGTCTTGCTCGACCAGAGCCCCATCTGGGAAAACCCCGTTGCCGCCTGGCAGGTGCGCCCCGCCTGGTTCAATATCACCGAAGGCCCCTTCGCGTGGGCTTTCTGGATCAACTGCGCCATAGGCCTCCTGCTGCAGGTTTCCACATTCCGCTACGGCAAACTCACGGCCCATCCCGTCGGGCAGGCAATCGGCGTCGTGATGTTTCTCGGGCTCTTCATTACGCCTATGACCGCGTTCATCGCCACCGTCTTTTGGTTGCTCCCCCTCGGTCTCTATTTTCAATACCTCCAGCCCTTCGTCACAGCCTACTACTCAAAGAGGACCAAGCAATGAAACACCCACTTGTCACCCTTGCGCTCATTCCCCTGCTGACCGCCGGTTGCGCCACTCTTGACCCGAGCACCAGGCCCGAAGCAGTCCGTCACGCGCAGGATTCTTTCCATATCGGATTCGCCGGATTCACCTTCGTTCGAGTCGGACTTGATAAAGCAGTCGACACCCTCAGAGAGTTGGATGTCCACTACCTCTGCGTCAAAGACTTCTTTCTTCCCTTCAAAGCCTCCGATGGCGAAATCGCCTCATTCAAGAAACGGATGGCTGACGCCAAAATCACCCCCTACGCCATTGGTCCAATCTACTCCTCCACTAAGGAAGAGATTGATCGGGACTTTGCTTTTGCCCAAAAGTTGGGCGTCAACCTTATCGTCGGCGTGCCAGTCTCTTACAAGGATGGTGTGAAGGATTGGAGCAAGCAGGAGCCCAACGCCCCCCTCATCGACTATGTCGAACAGAAGGTCAAAGAAACCGGTATCCGCTATGCTATTCATAACCATGGACCGGATGGAGCCCCCTACGCCACCGCTAATGAACTGTGGGGCTACATCAAGGATAAAGATGCCCGCATCGGCTTCTGCCTCGATATTGGCCACAACGCCCGTTCCAATGAAGATCCCTGGACTGCGATTCGCCTCTACCACGACCGCATCTTTGACATCCACTGGAAGAATATCACCGCATTCGACAAGTCCGGACATAGCCTCCCCGCATCCCGTGGCGAACTCGACTACACCCAGTTTGTCAAGGCGCTGCGCGAGGTCGGCTATACCGGCGTGCTCGCCCTTGAGTATGAAGCCGACATGGACGACCCCTATCGCGGCATTGCCGAATCGGTGGGCTATCTGCGCGGCATTTTGGACGCTACCGCCCGCTAGTCCTGCACCGCACCTCGCAATGCCAGAGGAGTGCTCACCCCGAAGGCATTTCCACTCCTGATGTCCCGCCGAAACCGCGCATTTGCCGCCCTAGCCGCTATCCTGGCGGGCCTTTTGCCCTTGGCGGCATATCCCCCGTTCGGCGGAGCCGACCTGGCGGCCTACCTGCAAACCATCGACCGTCCGACGAATGCATTCCCGCCCTCGGGCGATGCAACCATTTGCTGGATTGCCTGGGTTCCGCTTCTCCTGCTGGTACGCAGGACTGCGCCGCGAAGAGCGTTTCTTTGGGGGTGGCTGGCTGGATCCATACACTGGCTTGCCTCGCTTCATTGGCTCCTGGCTCTCGCCCACAATGGTGGGCCATTCATCCTCGTTCTGCTCGGCGAAATGGCCTTATCCGTCTACCTCGGGCTCTATTGGGGGCTCTTCGCACAGGCGGATGCTTTTCTGCACGGTCTTGCCCGAGACCGCCCTCTGCCGACTACCGCAGCCCACCTCGCAGAACCCTTTCTATGGATTGGATGCGATTGGCTTCGCTCATGGCTATTGACTGGCTTCCCCTGGAATCTGCCCGCCGTTGCGCTCTCCCCAGCGCATCCACTAGCCCAAACGGCGGCGTTAGGCGGAGCGATTGCGGTGGCTTGGCCGATACTTACCGCAAATGGTCTCGTCGCGACCCTGCTTGACCGGTTTGTCCACACGCTATTCCGGCGACCGTTGCCCCGTTCGGCCTTGCAAACACTTGCGCCGCTCGCCATCTTGCTTGCCCTCCAGTTCTATGGTCTCAAACACCTCCGATCGGTCAATCGTCTCTATGCCCAGGCCCCCACCACTCGCATCGCCTACTGCCAAACGAACGCCTCCTGCAATCCCCAACGACAGGCCGCCGAACTAGCCGACCGTTTCGAGAATCTGCTACTGCAAGTCCGCCATGTTGCCGTGTTGCCCCCCGACCTAGTCCTTTGGCCCGAAAGCGCCCTCTTCTACGCTCTACCGCAGACCTATCCCAACTCGCTTGCGACCCGGGCGGCGACCATCGCCAAAGCACCGCTGCTGACTGGATGTTCCCTCGTCGAAGGGCCCCTTTTCTACAATTCCGCCGCCCTGTTTTACCCCAAAGACGCCACTTACGCCACCATTCGCCATAAGCGCCACCTCGTCCCATTCGGTGAATATGTGCCGCTTGACAAAGTCATTCCCTGGCTTCAGCGACTTGTTCCGACTGGGGCATCCTGTAGCCCAGGCCGCGATTCAACTCCTATCGAACTTCCCCTTAAAGATAAACCTTCCCTGCACCTAGCCCCGCTCATCTGCTACGAGGACATCTACTCCACGCTCGCCCGGGACGCAGCCCGCCACCAGGCCAACATCCTTGTCAACCTTTCCAATGACAACTGGTTCGACGGCTCCTGCGAGCCACGCCTTCATCTGGCGCAAAGTGCCTACCGGGCAGTCGAAACCGGACTTCCGCTCTTGCGCGTCTGCAACGGTGGTGTCAGCGCCGTGGTCACGCCTGCAGGGAAGGCGACGCCGTGCACAAGCGATGGTATCCGGCTGGAAGGTTTTGCCGCCAGCGGGGTCTGGACCGTGCCCTATCTGCCAACCCCGCCGCGCACAGTTTACAGCCGATTCGGCAACTGGATCTGCGCTATTCCCGCCGCGATTTTACTCCTAGCGACCCTGATTTGCTCCTGGCGCCACCCGCTTTCCCCTCCCGAACGGGAGTGATTCCGGGCAAGGGGTTGGAGGAAATCCCCTTCGTGCGCTCTTTTCGCTTGAAATCCGCCCCGTTCTGACTGATAATATTCCTGCGAAAAGGGAGTCGCACGACCCACTCCGGCAGACCACCGGTCATCCAACCAAAGAGCACCTATGGACATTCAGAACGCAGCCCAGACAATTGAGAAAATCCGCACCGAAGTCGCCAAGACCCTGGTCGGGCAGGAACGCCTGCTCGACCACCTGCTCATCGCGCTCGTAGCCGAAGGTCATATCCTGCTCGAAGGCGTCCCCGGACTTGCCAAAACCACCGTCGTGCGAGCACTCGCCCAAGCCCTCGGGCTCCAATTCCAGCGCATCAGCTTTACCCCCGACCTTCTCCCCGGCGACATTGTCGGCACCCTCGTCTACAACCAGAAGGCCGCCACCTTCGAGCCGAAAAAGGGGCCAGTCTTTACCAACCTCTTGCTGGCAGACGAAGTAAACCGTGCCCCCGCAAAGGTGCAATCTGCACTACTCGAAGCTATGCAGGAACGCCAGGTCACCCTTGGCGAGACCACCTATCCCCTCCCCAAACCCTTCCTCGTGATGGCCACGCAGAACCCCATCGAACTGGAAGGTACCTACCCGCTCCCCGAAGCCCAGACAGACCGCTTTATGCTCAAATGCCTCGTCACCCACCCCTCGCGAGACGACGAGCGCCGCATTATGAACCGCTTCACCCGCCCCCAAACCATCACCCCCTCGACAGTCACCACCCCCGAAGACCTCGTCGCCCTGCGCCAAACTTTCCAGGAAGTCTATTGCGACGAAAAGGTTGGTGACTACATCCTCGACATCGTCTTTGCCACCCGCGACCCCAATCGCGCCAAATACATCCGCCTCGGCGCATCGCCACGCGCCACCATCAACCTCAACCTCGCCGCCCGCGCCAATGCCCTCCTCCGAGCCCGCGCCTACGCCACTCCTCAGGATGTGAAAGACATCGCCCACGACGTTCTCCGCCATCGCATAGCCCTGACCTACGAGGCGGAAGCCGAGAACATCACTGCCGACACCCTCATCGACGACATCCTCAATACCGTCCCCGTTCCCTGATTCCCCCGCCGCGCATGGATACCGAAGAACTGATGCGCCAGGTCGGGCGGATCAAGATCCTTACCCGCAAACTTCTCGACGAACGCCTAATCGGAGACTACCACTCCATCTTCAAAGGACAAGGCGTCGAATTCGATGAAGTCCGCCCCTACGAGCCGGGCGACGATGTCCGCCAAATAGACTGGAATGTCACTGCGCGGATAGGCACGCCCTACATCAAACGCTTCTGCGAAGAGCGCGAGTTGACCGTCCTCTTTCTCGTCGATGTCTCGGGCTCCCAAGCCTTCGGAAGCACTAGCCAGACCAAGCAGCACTTGGCAGCCGAAGTCACCTCCCTGCTCGCACTCGCCGCTCTCCAAAACCAGGACAAAGCCGGTCTCATCCTCTTCGCCGACACCATCCTTCACCGCCTGTCCCCCAGGCGCGGACGCACCGCCGCCTTGCGCATTGTGCGCGAAGTCCTCGCAGCCCAGGCAACCGGACGCCAGACCGACCTCGCGGGAGCCCTTCGCTTCCTCGACCGCGTACAGAAACGCAAAGCCCTCGTCTTCATCCTCTCCGACTTCCAATGCGACGGCTGGGAAGATTCCTTGCGCATTCTCTCCCGCAAACACGACATCATCGCCTGCCCCATCAGCGCACCAGCGGAGAGCGAACTCCCCCATGTCGGGCTCGTCGAACTGCGCGACCCCGAGACCGGTGAAGTGCAACTCGTCGACACCTCCTCAAAGCAGATTCGCGATGCCTTCCAAGCCGCCGTCCGGGCCGATTCCAACCGCCTCTCCCAGACCTTTCAAGCCGCCCGAATCGACATTCTCCCTCTCT
>JBJFGP010000214.1:0-8970 GCA_051892815.1 Kiritimatiellia bacterium
AGCCAGCCCCTCCAGCCGTCACCAACACGCCCCCGAAAGCCCAGCCCCCTGTCCAAACCAACACACCTCCCAAAGCCGCCGTCACACCCCCGCCGCCCCCCGAAAAAACCAAGCCCAACGCCCACCAACTCCTCCGCTTCGCCCGCGACATGCTCGAAGACGGCGACGACCAAACCTGCGAAAAAACCCTTCGCGAACTCCTCGAAGCCTATCCCGACCACATTGGAGGCCTCCAGATCCTCTGCCTCCTGCGCCTCGAACAGAACCGCCGCGAAGACGCCATCGCCGCCATCGAACACGCCCTCGAACTATTCCCCAATGACGAGCCATCCGCCATGCTCGGAGCCGCCGCCGCAACCGCCGTCGGCAACTTCCCCAGGGCCATCGAACTCCTCGACCGCGTCCTCAAAACCCGCCCCACCGACCCCGCCCCCTACTACAATATGGCCCTGACACTCCTCGAAATGCGCACCGGAGAAACCCTCAATGCCGCCGAGAAGTACTACCGCAAATCGGTCGAACGCGGCGGCAAAAGAGATTCCCGCGTCGAACGCCGCCTGGGCATCGATCAGAACTGAGCCATGTTTCCCCTCTTCCTCGCGCTCAAATACCTCAAGCCCAAGCGCACCTTCACCACCGTCGTCACCCTCATCTCCATCCTCGGAGTCGTCCTCGGGGTAGCCATCGTCATCATCGTGCGCGCCGTCATGACCGGCTTCGGCGACATGTGGGAAGAAAAAATTCTTGACTTCAAACCCCACATTGTCGTAAACTCTTGGCACGGCACGATTCCCGACGAAGAGACCGTCTGCCGCAAACTCGAAGCCATCCCAGGAGTCCTCGCTGTCTCCCCGGGCATTGAAATGCGCGTCATGCTCCAGTGCGGACGACGCCTCGCCGCACCGCTTATGGAAGGCACCGACGCTGCACGCGCCACACGCATGATGCCCCGGATTCGCCCCTACTCCGGAAGTTTCAACCTCGACGGCGAAAACGCGGTCATCGGAATCGATCTCGCCATGGAACTCGGCGCCACCGTCGGCGACAAGATCCTCGTCTACTCCCCGGCCTCCTATGTCAACAAAGACGAGTTCGCATTCCCCACCGAACTGACCGTCGCCGGCATCTACAACTCCGGGCAGAGAGACTTCGATCTCGGCTATGTCTTCGTCTCGCTCCCGACCGCCAGAGATTTGATGGGCATGCGCTCCGGCGCCTACTCCGTACACGCCAAAGTCGCCCGCCCGCAGGCTATCGAAGCCTTCGACCAAATCCTCCACAAGGTCCACGAGACCCTAGGCACAGACTACCGCGTCCGTACCTGGAAAGAAATCGACCGTATGCTCTTCAGCACCCTTGCAGTTGAAAAAAACATGATGGCCATCCTCCTGATGTTCATCACCATCGTCGCCATATTCTGCGTCACCAACACCTTGATTGTCGTCACCGTTCAGAAAACCCACGAAATCGGTCTGCTCAAAGCCCTCGGCTTCTCCGCCAGGCAGATACGACTGACCTTCGTGCTGCACGGCTGGATCCAGTGCATCATTGGCACGGGGCTGGGCATCGCCGTGGCATTCGTCGTGCTCCACAACCTCCAATCGCTGGTCGAAGCCCTTGCCAAGGTCGGCATCACCGTCTTCCCTAAGGAGGTCTACGGGCTGGCCCAACTGCCCTGGAGGGTCGTACCGCTCGAAGTCGTCCAAGTGGCGGCAAGCGTCGTGGTCTTTTGCGCCATGGCAAGCTTCATTCCCGCTTGGGTCGCATCGCGCAAAGACGCGGCCGAGGCGTTGCGGAAGGAATAGATATGGTTTTGCGTTGCGAAGCGGTGCACAAGTCCTATCGCCTATCCGGCAAGACGATTCCTGTCTTGGTAGGCGCCGAACTGGCGGTCGAGGAGGGCGAGCGGGTGGCGATAGTCGGAAGAAGCGGCGCCGGCAAGAGTACTCTGCTGCACCTGCTCGGGGGGCTGGATCGGCCGCAGGCGGGTAGGGTTTGGCTCTGCGGGGAGGACCTTTACGGAGTGAGGGCAACGCGGCGGGACGCTTTGCGGGCGGGCAAGATAGGGTTTGTTTTCCAGTCGTATCATCTGCTGCCGGAAATGGACCTGACGGAGAATGTGATGCTTCCGGCGATGGCGCTCGGCAAGCTGTCCCGGCGGGCGATGCGGGAGCGGGCAATGGATCTGCTCTCGGAAATGGGGCTCGCGGATCGGGCGGCTCATACGCCTCTGGAACTATCCGGCGGCGAGCAGCAAAGGGTGGCAATCGCGCGGGCATTGATGAACCATCCTCCGGTGATTTTGGCGGACGAGCCGACTGGGAATCTGGACCGGGAAACAGGCGAGCAGGTGCTGGCGTCGCTGCTCAAGGCGAGTGTTTCGCGGAGGCACGCGTTGGTTATGGTGACACACGATCCGGTAGTAGCGGCGCGGTGCGATCGAATGCTCCGGCTGGAGGGAGGGGAGCTTATCCATGAGGTCTAATTCCACATTCCGACACCTGATGCGGGCGGTCTTGTCGCTCTCCGTCTTGATGCTGTTATGGTTGGTCTCGATCAGGAATCTTGATGCGCGACCGGTGCATGCGGACGAGGCGAACCAGATGGTGAAAACGGATGTGCTGGCTACGTCCGGTCTCTACCGGTACGACCCCACGGACCACCACGGCCCATTGCTCTATTGGTTGTCGGCACCCGTCGTCCGCTACCTGTCGGGGGGGGATGTAAACCGAAGCGAGGCGTGGATGTACCGTCTGACGCCGGAGTGCTTCGTCTGGCTCTCGGTGGTGCTGATTTTCGGACTGGGGACCTGGCGGTTCAACGGGACATTCCGTTCGCACCGAAGCGCGTTTTTGGCAGCTTTGTTTCTCTTGTCTTCGCCACTGGTTCGCTACTACGGGGGCTACTTCATCCAGGAGGTGATGTTGGCGTGTTTCCTGTTGGCGATGGGGGTGGCGTTGCGGTATTACGCCTATTGGCCGAGTTGGCGGAGCGCGATGGCATTCGGGGCGGCTGCTGCGGGAGCGATCTGTTCGAAGGAGACTGCGCTGGTGGGCTTTGCGGCGATGGGACTGGCGGGGTGGTGGTCGTTCGGTCTGCACCGAATCG
Organism: Kiritimatiellia bacterium; assembly: GCA_051892815.1. Lineage (GTDB taxonomy): Bacteria > Verrucomicrobiota > Kiritimatiellia > RFP12 > DVOR01 > JAXFQS01. Next base: position 3,109 of record JBJFGP010000214.1, read on the forward strand.
GGGCTTACTGGCGGACGAAGCATGTGCTGATTGCGGGGGGGACTTTTATGGTGCTGGCGGTGTTGCCGCTAACCGACTTTCTGCAGCATCCGTCGGGCGTGCTGGAGTTGTTCGGGACAATGGCGTCGAGCTACGGGTCGAAGGCGCTGGGGGCTGACGGGCATGTACACCCGTGGTATTACTATTTGGAACTGCTCTTCTGCCGTCCGTCCCTGCCGGGCTGGTGGTGGCGCGAGGGGCTGATGGTCATTCCGGCACTTTACGCCGCGGGCGTATCGTTCCGCACGGGACGGACGAGGGCCATCCGTTTCATCACCATCTACGCGATTGCGCTGACGACGCTCTACTCTCTCATCCCCTACAAGACGCCGTGGTGCGCGGTGGGCTTCTGGGTTCCCTGGCTGCTGCTGGCTGGCGCCGGAACGGGAATGCTGTGGGAGGCGATGGGCCACTGGCGGGGGCGCCTGCTGTGGCGGACGGGACTTGCGCTCACGACGGGAATCTTCGTACTCTGCCAGTTCAGGCAGGCGGAACTGTTGACCGGGAAACTGTCGGCCGATCCGCGCAATCCATGGGCCTACGCGCACACCTCGCACGACGCGGTCACCCTCTGCCGGACGCTTCTGGAACAGGTTGCCCCAAATGAAGTCGTAGCCGTTGCGCTCCCCGCGGAAGACGCCTGGCCCCTACCTTGGTACCTGCGCCCGCTTCAAGTAGGCTTCTGGACCTCCCCGGATGCGGTCGACGCGGAAGGTGTGCACTACTTGATTGCACCGGAAGGCACCAATCTCCCCCAAAGGTTAGGCACCATCAGAGAGAAAAAAACCTACCGATTGAGGCCAGGGGTGCCTATCAATCTCTACCGCCTCGCGCCATGAACCGCCTGGCGGTCGTCATACCCTGCCGCAACGAAGCCAAGCGCCTGCCCGACGCCTTGCAAACCCTCGCCGCCTGGCTGGATAACGAGCGAGGCGAGCCCGAAATCATCTTCGTCGACGACGCCTCCACCGACGGCAGCGGCGCCCTGCTGATGGCATCCGGACTCGGCCGCGTACTCACCCTCCCCGTCCACCAAGGCAAAGGTGGCGCCGTCCGAGCCGGCATGCTCGCCGTCCCCGGTGCAGACTGGATTCTGATGTCCGATATCGACTGCTCCGCCCCGCTCGAACAGTGGCGAGACCTCCTCGATACCCTCGAACGCCACCACGCCGACCTGGCCATCGGCTCCCGCCGACTCCCGGGAGCCCACCGCCAGGGAACCGACCGCCCCCCCCTGCGACGCCTAGCCAGCGCCCTCTTTGCCCGCCTTGCCCGCCTCGCCGGACTGCGCTCCATACACGACACCCAATGCGGCTTCAAACTGATGCGCAATGCCACCGTCCGCCCCCTGATGGAGCAACTCCACTGCCGCGGATTCGCCTTCGATGTCGAACTCCTCCTTGCCGCCCAAAAGCGCGGACTGCGCATTGTCGAATGCCCCATTCGTTGGCACGACGCCGGCCACTCAAGCGTCAACCTCCTGCGACACGCACCCCAAATGCTGGTCGAACTCCTAGGCATCTATCTGAGGAACCGAACCCATGGATGAAGAACAATCCCGCGCAGAATCCGTCCGGGAGCTGCTCCTCAAACACCTCCGGACCTTGCCGGACGCCACCCTCCAGGAAATCGCCAACAAGACCAAAGTCCCGGGCGGATTTCGCCGCAACAGCAGCGCAGGCGCCAGACTCCTCGTTGAAACCTCCATTCGCCGGACATTCCCGAAACTGGCCGAAAATCTCAGGAGCCGAATCCTCCCCTTCACGCCCGCCGCCCGCATCCTCGACGCCCTATCCATCCGTGTCATTCGCGAGACCCTCGGGGGCTGGATTGCGCGCATCGGCGAGGCCGAAACCATCGCAGCGCTTCTCCTCTGCAACGGCAACGAACAGAGGGAATTGGGCGAAAAGATGCTCTCCGCTCCAAGCGCAGGAGAGGCGGACGCGCAAAGAACGAACTTCACCGCCCTGTTCGAACTTTTCCAGGGCGGGCAAACGCTTCAGGAGGGGCAATCCCTTGACCAGCGGCAGAAGGATCGGAGCGAAGCAACCATCTTGAGGGAAGAGCTCCGCCAGGCCCGGAAGGAAGCCCAGGGCAAGGCCCGCGCATTGGACGATCTCAGGGCGTGCCGTATGCGCCTGGATCAGGCTCAGGCGGAAACCAACCGGAAGGCCGACGAGTTGGCTAGCCTGCGGGCGGAACACACCCGCGTGACCCAGTCGTACGAATCGCTCAAGGCGCATCTTGAGAGCCGCCTGGCCGCGGGGGTTGAAGCCCGTTTGGCCAAAGAGTTCCACGGTTGGTTGAGGCCGGCAAGGCAGGTGGAGGTCGTGGCGCTGGCTTTGGACGGGTCCCTTGAGGAGTTTGCAAAGGGGGTGATTGCCAAGCAGGAGGCGACGGATCGGACGGCTGGGAACCGGGCTCGGATTGAGGAAGAGTTGAGGTCCCTCGAAGGGCTTCAGGAGCGGGTTTCGGGGCTTTTGCGCCACTCGATTGTGCGGGTTCCGGAACTGCCGGAGGTGGCAGTGCGTCTGGAGCGGCGGATAGGCGAACTTCGCTCGGTTTTGAAGGTTCCGGATGCGGCGGCGGATGGGCTTGAGGGGCGTCTGGAGGAGGCTGTCCTGGGGGCGTCGGGGAAGGCATTTGCGGAGGTGCGCGCGGCGTTCGAGGGGTTGCACAAGGTGGGTATTCTTTCGGGGGATTCGTTGCAACGGCTTGAGGGGCTTTGGCGCCAGCGTCTGGGGGCGATTCAAGCCACGGGCGAGTTGGTCGACAAGGATGATCCGAATCCGTCTGGGCGGTTGTCGCCGACGGTCTTGAGGCTTCAGTCTGCGCTTCGGGGGCAGGAACCTGCGATTCTTTTGCTGGACGGGCACAACATTGTTTTCACCTTGAAGAACCGCTACGCTCCTGAGCGCGGAACGGTGCGTTCGCAAGCCGACCGACGGGAGGCTTTGGTGGCGGACATGAAGGCGTTGGTGGCGAATCTGCCGACGCTGCGGGGGTGGGTCTTTTTCGACGGCAAAGAGCGTTCAGACGCATCGCCTGCGGAGAATCTGCGGGTCTCGTACTCGGGCGGAGAGGGGGAGCATCGAGCCGACAATGCGCTGCTCGACCAGATACGCGCGTTCCGGGAAGAGGCGGATTGCCCAACTGTCTTCCTGGTGACGGACGACGGGGATTTGCGCGGCAAGGCGCAACGGCTGGGTGCTGTTCCGGTCTTCACGCACCAGTTCGCCGGTTTCCTTCCTTGATGCCAACCTTAGGGGGCGATTCCTAGGCAGGAATCGGGAAAATTGGTGCGCAGGTTCCGGGGGGATTGGTACGCAGGAATCGCCTGCTCTGGTTGATAGGTCAGAGGTCGTCGCCAAGGGCGGCCGGAGAGAGGTCGCTGACCATCCGCCAGTCGCCGCGCGGGGAGAGGTTGATGGAGCCGACTTTGGGGCCGTCGGGCAGGCAGGAGCGTTTGAACTGCTGGGTGGCGAAGCGGCGGAGGAAGACCTTCAGCCAGTGCGCAATCTCCTCCCCGGTGTAGCGGTCGCGGAAGGCGTGACGGGCGAGAAAGGCGATTTTGGGTGCACTGAAACCATAGCGCATCAGGCAGTAGAGGAAGAAGTCGTGAAGCTCGTAGGGGCCGACGCTCCGTTCCGTCTCCTGGCCCGGAATCAACTCGGGCGTGATGGGCAGTTCAAGGATGCGCTCAAGAATCTCCCTTGCCGGAGAACGCCGGGCGTACCAGGCGACAATCGCGCGCACCAGCGTCTTGGGAACGCCTGCGTTCACGCCGTAGTGGCTGAGGTGATCGCCCCCGTAAGTGCACCACCCGAGAGCCAACTCCGAAAGGTCGCCCGTGCCCACCAGCAGCGCCCCAATCTGGTTTGCCTTGTCCAGCAAAAGTTGCGTGCGTTCGCGGGCCTGGACATTCTCGTAGGTGATGTCCGGCGTGCACCCATCGTGCCCCAGAAGGCCAAAGCGCAAGGCGCAGACCTGCTCGATGCGCACCTCCTCCAGTGGCACCGAAAGCCTCTGGCAGAGGCCCTTGACCAGCCCCAGCGTAGTCGAACCAGTCGCGAATGAAGGCATCGTCAAACAGAGCAGATTCTCGCGCCCCGCCCCCAGACGGCGCAAGGCTTCCAGCGAGACAATCAGCGCCAAGGTCGAGTCCAGTCCCCCGCTAAGCCCCAGAACCAGCCGGCGGATACCGCTGTTGCGCAGGCGTATGGCAAGACCGGTCGACTGGATGGCCAGGACTTCCTCGCAGGCCTTGGAATCCGCGGCGAAAGGGGTTGGCGAGACCGGGCGCAGGAGGTTGCCTGGCTCTGGGGCCTTGGCGGTGAAGGAAACGGGGATGCGGTCGAGCTGGATTCGGGTCTGCCGAAAGCCCGAATTGAGCAGGCGCTCGTGCCGCAAAAGATCCACATCCAAGTCGGCCGTGGTGACCGCCGGTTCGAACCCGAAGCGGTCGGACTCGGCCAGCAGTCGGCCGTTTTCGGCGATAAGCCCGTGCCCGCCGAATACCAGGTCGGTCGAGGATTCCCCGCATCCGGCGCCGGAGTAGACATACCCGGCGACAAGGCGCGCAGATTGGCCCTCGACCAGTCCTCGGCGGTAATCCGCCTTCCCGGAAAGTTCCGGACTTGCCGAGGGATTGAGGATGACCTCCGCGCCGCCCAGGGCCAAATCTCCGCTCGGCGGACTCGGCGCCCAAAGGTCTTCGCAGAGTTCGACTCCAAAGCAGATTCCTTCCGCCTCGAAGAGCATATCGCTCCCCAACCTCGCGCCCAGGACTTCGCCGCGCACGCCCTTGCCGGATACGAACCACCTCGGATCGTAGAACTCGCAACTCCCGGGCAGAAAGGTTTTAGTCACCAGCCCCCAAAGGTTGCCACCTGCGCAAACCGCTGCTGTGTTGAAAAGCCTCCCATTCCAAGCAACCGGCAGACCCACAACGTAGGCACCATACAGTTCCGCCGTCGCCGCCGCAAATGCCGCAAGCCCCTCTTTCGCCCGCGCCAGCAGGTCCGCGTTGAAAAAGAGATCCTCGCACGAGTAGCCCGTCAGGCAGCACTCGGGCGCCACATTCAACAGGCTCCCCCGATCCGACGCCTTCCGCGCCAGCTCCAGACACGACGCGACATTCCTCCCGACCTCGCCCGCCCGCACCTCCGGCCGCAGCGCCGATACGCGCACCAAACCGTATTCCACGCCCGATACCCTCCTTCCAAAACAAAAGGGCGGATGCGGCACCAGCCGCACCCGCCCAGAGGTCACAACCGTTTAGTTGAAGAACATCTCCGCATAGCTCGGCAGCAGCCACTTGCTCGCAGGCACCAGCCCTTCAAGCTCGTCGGCAGGCGCGCGGACGGCAGCCATCGCCTCCAACAGCTTCTTCGGAGCCGCCTTCTTTTCAATGGCAGACTCAAGGGCATCCAATGCCGACGCCAGGTCGTCCGTCAACTCGGCAACGCGGTCCGAAAGTTTCTTGACGCTGCGCGAAGCCGCAGGCACCGCCCCCAGCGAAACCAGATAGTCCAGCGCAACCGGCAGAATGTAGGTCCGCCCGATTTCCAAGGCGCATCCCGCCTCGATTCCAATCGTCTTGACATACGCCTCCGCGTAAATCTCATAGCGCGACTGCAACTCCCGCTCCGTGAAAACACCATACTTCGTGAAGAGCTCCACGCTGGCCGGCTCGATGAACGCCTTGAGCGCATCCAAGGTCGAAGTCACATTAGGCAACCCGCGCGCTTTAGCCTCTTGCTTCCACGCATCCGTATAGTTGTCGCCGTCGAAGAGAATACGCTTGTGCGCCTTGAAGTTCTC
>JBJFGP010000215.1:0-8951 GCA_051892815.1 Kiritimatiellia bacterium
ATTCGGGCCCAGTATGGGCGCGGCGTGGTGACCTTCGATTATCAGGTTTCCAATGGCGGGACGCTTACGATTCTGGTCGACGGCTCCACGGTTTACACCTTTGCCTCCTCGGACGGGTGGCAGAGTGCAGAAGTTGACCTCTCGGCCCCGGCAACCGTCGTATGGCTTTTCGAGCGGAAAGCCGCGGATTCGGAGAATAGCCAGGCTCAGTTGCGCAATGTCCTTTTCAGTCCGCGGATGACGGTGACGTTCGATCCCAATGGCGGTTCGGTCTATCCCCCCACGCGCGTCGTTACCTACGGTCGCCCCTATGGTGCGTTGCCCAAGCCCGTGCGAGCCTCCTACATCTTCAATGGCTGGTATAACGGTGCGGAACGCGTCACTTCCTCTACCATTGTCGAACTGAGCGAGAACCATATGTTGACCGCCCGTTGGGAATATTACCCCGAGTTTAAGGGCGATAGCCAGTACCAGTCGCAGAGCGGCTGCATCGTCACCAATATCCCCACGGAGTACAGTACCGGAGACCAGATTTGCGTCCTGGCGGACAAGTCCGACACCACGCTCACCTTCTGCTATATGCAGATGAATGGCGTGCCGTTTGAGGGAAAGGAAATCAACGAAATCCCGGTCACCAAGTCGGCGGATGGAACCTATCGTAGCGCCAATGTGCGGGGCAAGTTGCCCCCCGACGGCACCTATTGGTACTGGGTCAAGGACACTGATGGTAGCAGCCTGACCCCGCGTCTCAACCTGGCGCGCTACCAGCCACTCTCTTCATTCAACTTCACGAATGCTTCGGATTGGACATGGTCGGAGTTTGCCCCCACTCAGGGAGGCGGTTCCATTGCCAATGTGTGGGGCATTATCAATCCATACAACCATTATACGGGTTGGTGCGCGACCAATGCAGGCCTCTTTACCGCAGCCTTGCATGGAGCTGGTAGCCTGAATCTGTATAATGTGGCCAATGCCGTGCTTTGCAGTCCGATCTATTCGAATGGATTGCAGAAGTTCTCGATGTTGCTGGAGCGCCCGAGTGCCGCCTTGAGCTACAACAGTCCCCATATGGCGGTTTATGTCTTGACTAATGGCTTTAACGCAGCGCGGCAATTCTCTTTGGAGCGTCCCCAGGCGGAAAACGTCGCAAGAGAATTGCTGATTGACGATGGCAATAGTGCCTCCTGGATTATCGAAGGAACGGCGCGAAAGCAGCAGATTGAGATGTCGGGAAGTGATGGTGCCCCGATTGTCGAAGATGGCATTCCTTTTGTGATTTGCATTCGCCGCGAACCAGCCACGAACGCTACGAACCCCAATGCCGCTCGTGCCATCCTGCGGGATATTGTCGTAACGCCGCTTTCGAGTGTGCTTTCCATCACGAACGCTCCGCTCGCATCGTTCATTCCTGCCCATCCGGCTCAGTCCAAGCCCTTCCTAACTCGGGCCCTTGTGCACAATCATAGGGTGAACTGGCCGGCGGTTTCGATTTATCCGAAGTTGCACTATCGAGTGGCAGGAACGGAGACTTATTCGTCGCTCGATATGGATGTGGTCGATGAGGAGATGTATGGGGCATGGGTCTCGGCGACGAATGGTATTTGGAATAATAGTGTATTTGCCAGCGCACTTCGCAATGCCAGTCTGCCCGCCGGCCTTTATGATTTCTACTTCAGCTGCGACTACTGTGGTTTCGATGCCAGTGTGACAAATCTGGTTGACAATCTGCTGGGCGTTTCTTCTCCGGTCGGACAGGTATTCGTCAATTTCTCTCCCTCTGCCTATTCCACTGACGACGTCTGGCTGGCGTCAGGGGATGAGGTTGTGCCAACCTTCAACAAGCATTGGATTGGCGACGACACAGTGGCATTTGTGCTGGAATCGAAAAGCGCTGCGACCAATGGGATGTTGCGTTTTCGCTTTGCCGCCTCGAACGAGGCGGTTGGGCAGACCTGGAACGCCGGCTTTGCTTCGGGACCGGTGCTATTCAACTCGACCGTGACGAACTACTGGGGTGAGGTGAATGAGAACCAGAGCGTCCCCAATGGGGGCATTGCCGTCAAAGGCAGTTCGGAGACCATTACCGTCGACCTTTCGGATACGAGCATGGTCGTGGTGCGGTTCAATTTGAAGAGCGGGGAATATCAGATAGCCCGGGCGGCATTCCAGGACTTTGACGAAGAGGCGGCTGGCGTGCCCGGCACCTTCAGGGACATCACGACCGCCGGTAATGCCTCTACCATCCAATCGGCATTCACCGGATTTGAGCAGGATGGAACAAGGCCGTTCTTCTTGGACACGACGAATTATGTTTCGGACGCGTTTGTCGTGAGCGAAAGCGTGGTCAGTATCGATCCTTGGGACGTGTCGGCTGCTTCCTCTGCGACCAACTTCCATACGACCTATTTCTCGGTTTACCGCGATGCACTGTCGGGGTATGCGGGAATCATCTCCTCGCCTGACAAGGGGTATGAGACGGTGCTTGGGGTCTATGGTGTTGGGCGCGTTGTGGGTGACCGCATGTTTGATGTGCCGGGGTCTGTCTCGTGGTTGGATAGTGTGCTTGGGCTCGGGAATGTCACTTTCGATTATTCTCCCACGGAAGCATTCGACCCTCAGACCGGCGCATTGTGGAATACGAAGAATTACACAAGCTCGGACTATACGGTCAAGGCGGTTGTCTCTGACCTTACGACCGGCTTGGCTCCGGGCTCGGTTTCTGTCATGGCATACTCGGATGGGCAGGGTTCCTTCTACGAACTGCGTTTGAGCCAAATTGAGCAGTCTTCCGATTTGCAGACGGTCAAGAACAAGTTGTCCATTTACCGTTGGGTGGATGGTGTTCCGTCGCTGGTGGTATCGAAGGACAACAACAACGGCGCGGCAAACAATGCCAACGCCAATGTAGCCTGGACGAATACGACTTCTTACCGTCTGGAGATGGAGATGAATGCCGACGGCTCTATCAATGGCAAGGTGTTCAATGTCCGGACGGGCACTGTGATTGGCTTGGGGGCCTGGGAAGTTTCGGCTCCGGCTGGAACGGCTTCCGGTGCGGGCACTTATGGTGTCTATGCCTACAACTGCGCCCCGTCCGTGACGGTCACCTGTTCGGGAGGTTCGGCCACGGCGGAACTTGGCTGGTCTTTCCTTTCGGACTATTGGTCGATGAGTTCCGACACGCAGGCGCAACGCAAGGTGCCGCCATTGGGACTTGTGGTCGAGGCGATTCCAAGGGGCGATTCCGATGCGGCTCCGAGCGACTACAATGCAACCATCTTGGCGAGTGTGGACAGTGTGGGCGCGTTTGGCATCCGGCACATGGTTATTCCGGCCTTCCTGTACGCCAATCAGTTCGTCCGCATCAAGTCGACGGCGAGCGGTGTTGCGTTGGACAATCTCTATATCGAGGCTTATCGCGGTCATACTCAGAACGAGCAGGATGGCGGCTGGTCGGCTGTCAGCAGTTGGGTGACGACCAATCGCGTAGGGTCGAGCCAGTGTGTGATGGAGTTCGCCATGCGCCGTGCCGATCCGGCCTATGCGGCCGAACATGTCGAGTCGATCAGTACGAACATCTACCAGTGGCTGATTTCGCCTCTGATGACGAATGGCTTGGGGCGGATTGAGTTCCAGGCGCGCGCGGCTTCGGGGCGTCCCCTGGTGCATGTGCAGTATGCACCGGTGACATTGTCGGAGGCGGTTCAGTTGGAGGATAGCCGTCCGGAGGGTTTCATCGCCTTGAACTGGCAGGATGTTTCGGGCTTCCCGGTCGTGGTCTCCAATTCAGCCTCGTTCGCCTCGTATACGGCGTATGTCAATTTGACGACCAATGACCTGGAGAAGGCTTTCGGCTCGGGCTGCCGCTATGGGTTCTTCCGCGTGGCGCATGTGATGGATGGCGACTTGGATGCCACGGTCGAAATTGACAATGTCTATGCCTACGGCAATCCGCCGGGCAATGCCAACTCTTGGCGTGCCTACAACGCCTGTTTCCCTGACACGGTCGGTTCGATTGACTGGGCAGGGGGGCTTGGGTTCGATGGCACTCCTGCGGGGGTGTTGAACAACAGTTTGACCAAGCAGGTAGAGGACGACAGTACTCGTTTCAAGGACGCGGGGGTCGCGCCTTATCTGCGCTCGGCTGGCATGGAGTCGGGAGTTGGAAGGCTCTCCTTCCTCGCGCGGATTTGCACCAACGGCGTTTACAATGTCGCCGCTTCGGGCGGAAAAGTGGAGTTCGTCGTCGAAGCCGCGCCGGCCGCCTTGCGCGATATTCCCGAGGAGATGTGGCATCCGATTCATACCTTGGATGGGACTGCGGTCACGAACACCATTGACTCCCTGTTCTATCAACGATACACCCTCAACTATTACGAGCCAACGAACCATGTCCTGCGTATCCGCATGCTTCCCGGCAGCGATACAGGCGCGTTCGAGGATGCTTCGGGACGCCCCTACCGCAGTCGCCTGTTGCTGGAAAATGTGCTCTTGGAAGAGCCGATGCGATCGGGATTCGTCATCGACCGCGTCGAGTTGAATCTGGCGTCGGCGGGCAAGACTTTTGACACCCTTCCCAAGGGCGAAGCCGTCCCCGAACAGCAGCCGTTGCTGGGACATCCCATCACGGTCGATGTCAAACTGGGCAGGCGCTTGCTCAATCCTTCCGACATCAATGTCTACTTCACCTGGCAGCGGGGCACCAATGACTGGGGCAGTTGGTGGAGTAGACTCGATGTCTCTTCCGATGCCGCCGCCACCCTGCCGGCCCACACTACCCGCTTGACGCCCGTCGACGAGGGGCGGACCTACAAGGGGACGATTGGCGAGTTGGGCAGCCTGCTCTACAACACCAACAATGTCTCCTCCAATGTCGTGCAGTACTGCGTTTGGGCCACCTACAAGACCACCGACGGCGAAAAGGTGTTCGTTTCGCAGGATCCGACCTATACACCTTTCACCGAATATCCCTGGTATTGGCCCGCGCCGGCTTGCCTCGGCACAATCCATAGTTCGTGGAGCCCCTACTTCTGGCTCTACACCAGTCAGCCCGGAAACGCCTGGTTCAACGAGCTGAATATGGTCGATTTCTACAACTTTACAGGTGTGGACATGGCGCAGTATGTCGAAATCGCCGCCCCTGAGGGGTTGGACCTTCGCAACTGGAAAGTTCGTCAGGTTCGCTCCGACTATGTCCCCGCCGCGGGCGAGGCGATTGGTTGGACGCCGCCGTCTGGCTCCATCTACACGGAAGTGCTCATCGGTAGCAACCTGGTGGGGCAGCCCGTCAATACCGTCGTGACCAACAATGCCCAGAACGGTTGGGCCTTCTTCACTTTGGGCAACGCCCCCGCCGCGCCCTTGGACCAGTCCCTCCAGGCAAATGCCTTCAACAGCGATGGCGGCTCTCCCTACGGTCTGCTCTTGTTCCGCGACAATGGCGCGTTCGAGTACGGCGTGACCTACTGTCAAGAAGAGTCCTCCATCGAAGGTATGCACGAAATGGCGGAACTCTCCCAGCAAGGCGGCGACTACCGCCAACCCCTCATCGAGGCCGGCTACGACCCTGAAGGCGCCTTGAGCAATGTCCTGTCCGTCGTCTCGGGCAAGGGCACCAACTGGGTCGCCAATGTGCCGCCAACCCCTCAGAACAAGAACGACGAACAGGAACTCCCCGAATACGAGAATACGACCTTTGCCTATGTCTATTCCCGTATCGTCGGCTTGGGCACGCAGAACAATACCACCGCTTCCCCTATCTCCGAACCTGTCCTCCCCGGTTACCAGCCCTCGCTTTATACCTACCGCGCAGCGCCCCTGCATGAAATTACATCGGTGACCGTCGATGGGGTCGAGTACGGCTCGGACTACGGTTCCCTCTTCTCCCTCCAGCTGCCGGCCTTGACTTCGACTAACGACATCAATATTCAGGTCGTTTTCGAGCCCAAAGCACTGGACAATGTGATTACCAACCTGTCCGCCATGCTCCCCTCGGATCCCGAAGTCCATTTCGCCATTCCCGATGAGAATATGGGGATTCAGGCAGCATTGAACACCAATGGTTTGGCTGGAGCCGATGTCAATCTCTTTGTCAGTTGGCACCGCAGCGAGGACTTGACCAACTTCTCCGACTGGGGCATCACCAACTGGCTGATGGGTGTCGTCACCAACGACTTGGGATATGTCCGCGACAACCTCGAAGCCCTCAAGACCGCCGAATTCGACGAGGGCGCCGAATCGTACAGTCTGATTGATGCCATTCCCTCGGATCAGTTTGCTGACGGCGACACGATTCAATACTGCGTTTGGGCCATCGTGACCGATAGGAGCAGTGGACAGAGTTTCACGCTTGTCGCCTCGCCGGGGGCCTTTGAGCAGCCCCAGGAATACTTCCCCATCAATCGCAATGCCGAGGCTGAAGCCAAATTGGGCTCGGCAGACTTTTGGTCGCCCTACTTCATTGTGCATCCGTGCAAGCCTAAGAAGGTCTGGTTCAATGAGGTGAATCTGGTCGATGCCGCATCCGCCAGAACCAACTTGACGCAATTTATCGAGATTTGCGCCCGCCGGGCGGAACCGATGTCACTCGACGGCTGGAAGTTCGAGGTATCCAACGCCTGGGGCTCGCTAATGGAACTCCTGTTGAGCGGCTCGACCGTGAAGTCCGATAGTCGCGTCAGCAGCGTCGGCTTCTATCTGATGAAGAGCTCCAGTGCAACGGATGGCCCGGTTGAGCAGATGGTTATCCCTGAGATTCCCGTGGATCAAGGGGCGCTCCGTCTGGCGCTCTACTATCCTTCTGGCGTTCTTGCCGATGCCATCATTGTTTCCGCTGAACCGGGGCAGCCGTTGGAAGGCCTGTCGGATTGGCCCATCTCGGTTGTCGATGCTGGGCTTGATTCGCCCCTGCGCGCCGGGTCTCTGGGGCTTGCCAACGATGAGAGCTTCGAGCGCGATTGGTTTGACTCGGATTGGACTTTCTCCGATAGTGGCTGGACACCTGGGGCTCAGAATGTCAACCAGCGTCTGGACTTGGTTGCACCTGAACTGTACACCATCTACTTGCTTCCTTCTGATGGCGGTACGATGGCCTTCCCCGATGGTTCCCCCGTGACGGAGTCCGTCTATCGTTGGCCCGAGGGAACGAATGCGGTAGTGGTCTACACGGCTTCGCCTGGACGCACGCTCTCCCGCATTATCACCAAGGTTGGCGGCGAGACGGAGACCTCTACGGATTGTGCGGGCGCCACCGTTTGGACGAATAGTTTCTACGTGACGGGCACGATGTCCGTTCAGGCCGTCTACACTGAACCTGAACCGGTCGAAGCCAATACGGTTGTCGTTTCGGTCGTGGTGACTTCCAGCGATCCGACTGCCTACGCGCTTTCTCCGCGTCAGCCTCTGATAGACGATAGGCCTACGGTTTCCGTCACCGTCAACCCCAATGCGGCCATTGACCAGATCTATCTGAGTTGGCATGTCGGCACCAATGTATGGGGCGTCAGTTCGAATGGATGGCTCCAGACGACGCTTGACGCTTCTGCCGCGCTGGCGTTGCCGAATACGGTTCCGCTGGTGTCGGCTGGTTCCGCGACCTACTTTGCCAGCAATGCGCTTCCGGCTATTGCGACACCGGGCGAGGTCGTACAGTATTGCGTCTGGGGAACCTATGACGGAACTAAACTCTTTGTCCAGGATGCCCAGCGTTCCTTCTCCGCGCCCAACTGGTATGCTCCGGCTGAAAGCGTCGAACTGAACCGGCGTTTTGCGGGCGTATCGGTCGAGGGCGTGATGAATGGTTTCTCGGCCTACTATTACGTCTACGGCTTCCCGGTCGGACAGGTTTGGTTCAATGAGGTGAATGTGTGGGATCCAGTCGACGGCGGTGGAGGGGCAATGGACCACGAGCACTCGGGATTTGTCGAGGTTTGTATGCCGGCGACGAACTTCCTCGATGCGGCTAACGGGCTCCATCTTGGCAATTGGTCGATTGTCGAGTACCGTGCCGAACTGGTCGATGGGCAGGTTCAACTGGTCGAAACCGGAAGCGGACGGACCTCTCTGACCAACCGTCCCGTCGTTTCGTCGCGCGATACCGGGCGAGGCTTTTTCACGCTGGCGGACGCTCTGACGACCTGCACCTACGACCCGACCTTCGGTACCAATGTCTTCTCGCAACAGTTGCTTTCGGGGACATTTGATGTGAACGACAAATACCTCCATGTCTTCAAACTGTTCCGCGAGAATGGCGCCTATGAAGCGGGCGTTGCCTTCTTCCTGCGCGGGGCGGATTACGAGGCAGGCGTCGAGGAACTCGAGCAGTTGCTGGCGCAGGATCCGTTGATGGTCGATGCGGGAGACGATTACAATGGGCTTCCGGGCTCGCTGCAAATGCTGGGACGCGCCGGGACTTCGAGTGCGTATTGGACTTCAACCTACGCATCGTGGACGCCGCAGGACATCAACAACTCGACGCAGATGCCCGTTGCGTCCCAGACGGTTAGCACCTATCCGACCGTGACCGAATTGGTCGATTTCCTGGTCAGCGTGGCCATCAATGTCATCGACCCGCGCGATCCCTCGCTCTCGACAGTGCTGGTCAACGATTCGGCAACAGTCACTGAGGGAGAGAGTTTCTCGCGCACCTACGAGCTGCCGAAGTGGTATCGACTCTCCCAGCCTGCCAATCCGGCGTTTACCGAAAATGCGGAGCAGGGAACCGTGACCGTTTCGGTCAACCCAGTCGAATCCGAGCAGAACTTGGAGGCGTCGGTTGTCATCGAATCCGCGCTCGGCAATCTGCTGACGACGGCACCCGGCGGAGTTGATTGGACGGCGTTCGAGGCTTGGCTCGCCAAATATGCTGTCTACGACCGGGGCGCATCGCTTAGTGCCCGCGGGTTGCTTTGGAAGTATTGGATGGATCTGAATCCTACCTTGCCATTGACCTC
>JBJFGP010000216.1:0-8948 GCA_051892815.1 Kiritimatiellia bacterium
CGGGCGTGCGAAGCCTCCTTGAGGAGTGGTGCGCGCTCCCGCTCATCCTGATTATCGCCGCCTCCGCCGCCTGCGGCGCAATCGCCTACGCGCTCGCCGCCTGGAGACTGCTGGTCACGCCCGCCGAACGCCGCCGCGCGTGCCGACGAATCAGGCGATTCCTATCCACCTCTGACACCCGATGATTGACACCTCCGTCTCCGTAATATTGCCAGCATATAATGCAGAAGGTACGCTCCTTCCGACCCTGAAGGCGCTTACCTTTCAAACCCTTCCGCCCAAGGAAATCCTCCTGGTCGATGATGGAAGCACCGACCAGACCGTCCCACTTGCCGAGCGCTTCCAAGCCACCTGCCCATCCCTTCGCCTCCTGCGCCAGTCCCACAAAGGCGTCTCGGCGGCGCGCAATCTCGCGCTCGAACACGCCACCGGGGAGTGGCTTGCTTTCTGCGACGCCGATGACATCCCCGAGCCCGAACTCTATCAACATCTTCTCCGGACCGCAACCGAGAACCGCTGCGAAATAGCCGTATGCGCCTTCCGGAAAGGTACCTTCCTCCAGGAGCGCGGGTGCCTATTTCCAGGCTGCGGGGAACCCGTCGCCGACAGCCGCCGGCTCTTTCGACGCCTCCTGGAGCATACCGACCAGGAGGTGCGCGGCTACCTTTGGTGCGCGCTCTTCAGGAGGAATCTCTTCGAGCAGAAGAAGCCCGTCCGCTTCCTCGAAGGATTGCACATCCAGGAGGACGAACTGGTTTGGCTCGAACTGCTTTTGCGCACGCCCGGGGTCGCGATTTCCAGCCGGCCGCTCTACCGCTACCAGCACCGGGACGGTTCCGCCACAAGCCGCTACTTCAGGTCGGAACAGCCGCGCCGCCACCTGCATGGGCAGTGGGCCCTGCGGGACAAATCTCGCGCACGACTCGCCCTCGAAGGTAGGCACCTGCCGATCCGATTCCTGCTTACCTGGGCCTGGCACCGATTGCTATCCACACGCCTCGGAGGTACCAACCTATGACCCGCACCACTGTCGTGACCGCCTGCGATTCCAACTTCGCCTGGGGGGCGCTCCTGCTCGCCGCCTCGATGCGGATGAACCAGATGCCCGAGCCGATTCTCGTGGGCCTTTCCGGGTGCGGGGAGCCCTGGTTCGAGCGCCTCGGAAAGGTTGGCGGCGTGCAGATCCTGGATATCAAAGCCTCCGACAGACGCTGCGTCACCTGCCTCAAACCTTCGATGATGCTGCGCCCGGAGGTGCGTACCCCCTGCGTCACCTGGGTCGATTGCGACGGCATCTTCATCGGCAACTGTTCGGACCTGATCCTGCCTGCGAATCCGGGCGAACTGCTCGTGCGAAAGTACAATCCTCCGCCTAGCGATTTCACTCGGAGCAACCTTGAAACCTGGCGGAGAGATGTCAACGAACGACCCTCGCCGCGCCTGTCCACGAGGGTCAACGGCGCGCTCCTCTCGCTCCATTTGGCTCACAGGAAATTCCTCGAACGCTGGCGCGATCAGATGGAAAAGGTGCTCCCCTGCGATGTCGGAATCGTGATGCGAAAGGGGTCGGCCTATTTCCAGACGGACGAGAGCGTCCTTGGCTCCCTGCTCTGTTTTGCGCACGAAGCGCCGGCCGTCTCGGAAGGCTACGGAGCGGACGGTTCCCTTGCCCCCCGACGCTACTACGCGCACTTTGCCTACAACCCGAAACCTTGGCGCATGTGGAACCCGAGGTCGGTTCGATGGGCCCGCGAGACGCTCGCCGTCGTCGACTGGCTGTTGGCGCGAAAGATCGTCGCGCCAACCGATCTACCCTTCCCGCTGCGCCGAAGGTTCCTCCCCATTTCCTCCCGACTGGCGCCCTTCGCGCTGACCTACACGCGCCTCCAGAAGCTTGGCCGCAGACTCCTCCGTTCCTAGCTACCCGCCGCCCTGATTGGTACCAACCTTCCACCCCCGGACCTGCGTACCAAAGACCCCCGCCGGTACCAACCTTTCCTTACCCCAGCCGCGCCACAAAAGCCATTGACCCCGCCCGCGATTGATGCTAACATAGCACCACAATCTAGCCCCGCAGGCGCACCCCGATGACCCCAAGACACCTCCTTCCAATCCTCCTTGCCGCGACAGTCCCCCTCGCCGCCCATGCCCGTGGAATCGCCCTCGACATACCCCCAGGCAACGCCCTCCCCAACACACCCGAACGCCTCACCCGCGACATCCCCTTCACCAACAACCTAGCCACCGCCACCGCCATCACCTTCGACTGCCTCGTGACCAACCTCGCCCACTTCACCCACTTCTCCCTCTACCTCAAAAGCGGCGACGGCTGGTACCACCTCCCCTTCACCCCACACACCACCGGCACCTGGACCACCATCCGACTTCCCCTCGCAGACGCCACCGCCGAAGGCCGCCCCAAAGCCTGGAGCCAAGTCGAACGCATCCGCCTATCCGCCTGGCGCGCACGCCCCAAAGTCGACGGATGGCGCATACGAAACCTCCTCGTCGAACACCACCCGCCACACGCCATCGCCCTTGCCGGCGACGCCAATCCAACCACCCTCTCCGACCTCCGCCGCCTATCAAACGAAGCCGACCAACTCGACCTTCGCCTCCTTCCATTGCACGACACCGACCTCGACCAAAGCCCCAACGCCCCCCTCATCATCCTACCACGCGGCCTCCCCAAAAGCCACCGGCGCGACACCTTCCTTGCCACCGCCCGCACCCGCGGCATACCCATCATCGACTGCGCACAAGCCAACGGTATGCGCCGCCCCCTGGACACCAACGAACTCCTGCGCCTCGCACCAATCCTCTCCCAACCTATCCACCAAGCCACCCGGAGGAACCAATCCGAACGCCTCCAAGAAGCCCGCGAAATCGCCTCGATCCTACCTGCCAACCGCCCCGAAATGCGCGCAGTCTGGTGCCACAATCCAACGGGTCTTCCGGGCAAAGAGTGGGGCGAGACCGCGACCCTTTTGCGCCTATCCGGGTTCAACACTCTTATCGTCAATCTGGCCTGGGGAGGTTGGCACCGGCTGGAGCTGTTCCAATCCATCTCCGAGGCCTGCCGAACCAACGGTTTGGCGCTGCACATATGGAAGGTCTGCTGGCATACGTGGTGGGGAAAGGGCAATGAAGTCAGGCGCCAGGCGGGTCGGGAGATGCGTTTGATGCGGGACTTCAAGGGGAATGAACTGCCTTGGCTCTGCCCCAGCAATCCCGTCAATTTCACCAATGAACTGGAGCAGATCCTTGCCATTGCCGAGCTCAAACCTGCGGGCATCCACCTCGATTACATACGCTTTCCGTCGTCCACTTCCTGCGCCTGTGCGCTGTGCCGGAAGGCCTTTGGAGGGGTGCTTGGGTCAGACACTTTTGCCGCCGGGCGGGCGCAGTTCATCACGCGGTTCGTGCGCGAGGTGTCGACGCGTCTGCGGCAACGGCACCCTTCAATCCAACTCTCCGCAGCGGTCTTCGAGTCGCCCGTCACGGCGGCCCGTTCGATTGCGCAACCGTGGGACGAGTGGTGCCGCGAAGGGCTGCTCGACTTTGTCTGCCCGATGGACTATTGCGACCATCCGGTGACCTTCGCCGCACTCGTCGAACGGCAGAAGGCCTACGCCTCCGGCACGCCCTTGATTCCCGGCGTCGGGCTCAACTCCTCCGAAAGCGCGCCCCGCCATGCCACCCTCCGCGCCGCCCGCCAGATAGCCGCCGCCCGCGCCGCCGGCCTCCAAGGATTTGCCCTCTTCAGCCTCGCCCCGGAGACCGAAACGCTCCTTCCCCTGCTCGCCACCGGCCCGCTCAAACGCCCCGCGCCCCTGCCCGACATCCCGCCCCGTTCCTGCCTACCACTCACCCCCAGTCCTACCAACCAACCGCCCCCAATCCTACCTACCAACCACACCCAATCCTGCCTACCAACCGTTCCCGCACCATGAATCGACGCGACTTCATCACAAGCGGACTTGCCCTCTCCCTCGCGGCCACCCCCTGGCGCCTCTGCGCCGAAGCCCTCCGTCCCCAAACCATCCGCCGCCTCGTCCTCGGAAGCGGCGCCTACGGCCTCGGATACGCCTTGGCGCGCCCCCGCGAAACACTCGTCATCGAGCGCGGCATCTTCCCCGCCCCCGAGTTCACCCTCACCGGCGAACCCGACACCCTCGCACCGCCCACAACCCCCATCGGAAACGACCTCAACCGCGCCCTCCTCGACGCCGGAATCCTCAAAGACACCCGCCTCCAACTCCCCCCGCTGGCCGACTTCCTCCTCGACTTCTTCCTCGCCCGAGGCGGCAACCTCCTGCTCGAATGCGAACTCGTCCCCAACACCACCACCCCCTGGTCGCCCCTGCTCCTCTCCGCCACAGGCGACCTCGTCCAGACCGACTTGCCCATAGCAACCATCCTCGACACAACCGACCTCGGCTGGCGCCAGAAACCCATCCTCAAAGGCAAAAGATTCTCCGCACTCGCCCCACAGACGCGTTGCACCGTAGACCTCCCCCCCGAAGCAACCTGGCGCCAAGCACGCCTCGCCCTCCACCAAAAAAGAGAATCACTCGGACTCGACCTCCCCACCTTCGCCGAAGCCGGATGCCTGCGACCCCTCTACGCCCAAACCCACATCCGACACCCACAGAAAGACCTTCCCGTCCCCTGCCAATGGATTCCATCCGCCCAATTTCCCGACCTCATGACCGCCTTCGAGAAAGGCTACCGCGATGCCACCTGACACCCGCCCCGCACAACTCTTCGAAGGCCGCCCCGCCGGGAAACCTTGGGACGTCCTGGTCCTCGGACTCGGTACCGCCGGAGCCGCCGCACTCCAATGCGCCGCCCAAGAAGGTTTGAACGTCCTGGGCATCGAACGCCTAGGAGGACTCGGCGGGCAAAGCACCCTCGGAGGCGTCAGCTTCGAAGATCCCGTCTCCGCCCGTTTGCTGGAATTGGAGCGGAAATGCGAACGAATCCCAGTAAAATACGGTACCAGCCTCCTCGGAGTCTGGCGCGAGAAAGGACGCCTCACAGGCCTTCGAATCATCTCAAACGGTTGGATAGAAGATGTCCCGGCGAAACTCGTCATCGACGCCACCGGGTGCGCAGCAGTGGCCCGGATGTGCGGGTTGGAAGTGCGCCGCGGAAGGGCATTCGACGGGGTGATGGCACCGTGCGTCCGGGCCGATGTGTGGGTCGAGAATGGGGGACGCGTGCGGCCGCATTACTGGAACACGGATTGCTCTCTGGCAGGGGGATTGGTGGAACGATCGGGGCATATAGCTGCGCTTTGCCGGGGGCGGCACCTGTTTTGGAAGGAGCGCGGGGGGAAGGCTGGAAGGATGCTCAGGCCTGGGTATCTTCCGGGTGCGCGGGAGGAAGCGAGGGTGGTGACTGAAGTGGTCTGGTCGCTGGGGGATGTGCTGTGCAACCGGGCGGTTTGCGACCCTGTTTTCTATGCGTTTACGCCTGAGGATTTGCCTGTTTTGCAGCAGGATTACGCGTTCGAATCGTGGGCGACTCAGGACTGGAAGGTTCTGTGCGGGTTGCCGATGTTTGGGTATGCTTCGGCGATTCCGTATGGGTGTCTGGTGGCGCGGGGGGTGGATGGGTTGCTGGTGCCGTCGAAGCATTTGGGGGTGTCGCACGATCTCGGGGGCGGGTTGCGTTTGCAGGCGGAGATGCGCAAGAGTGGTATTGCGGCGGGGTGTGCGGCGAAGGTTGCGCTGGGGCTTGGGTGTGCGCTCCGGGAGGTGCCGTACGGGGTTTTGAAGGGGGTGCTGGGGCGGCATGGTCTGCCTGGGGTGCGGCGGCGGGATGGGGTCGGGACGGTGCACGGGGCGGAGGTGGGGAGGTTGGATGATGGGGGGATTGTGGAGGCGTTGCGGGTGGATGTTTCGCGGACGGGGGAGTGGTGGTATGCGAAGGCGGACGGGGGTGCGATGGAGCGTGCGGCGTATGCGTATTGGCTCTGCCGGGAGCGTCGGCTCTGTGGGGATGCGGCGGGGCGGAGGGTGCTTTCGGATCGTCTGGCGGGGGCGTTGGCGGAGGGTGGGAGGTTTGCGGGGAATTTCGCGGTGGCGTTGGGGCTGATGGAGGATATTCGCGGGTTGGGGGCGTTGAGGTCGTTGGCGGCGCGGGACGGGGCAGTTGAGGATCCGGTGGTGCGGGGGGCGTTTCCGAACCGGATCAAGGCGTTGCTGCTGCTGGGGCGGTTTGCGGACGAGGTGTCGGGGCGGGTGCTGATGGAGATTCTGGAGGATGGTGCGAGGGGTTTTGTCCGGGGGTTGGAGGGGGCGGGGGCGTTTGACGGTGTGGAGCAGTTGCGGTTTCAGGCGGTGTCGTATGCGGCGATGGCGTTGGCGGCGATTCTGCGGGTACACAGGAATGCCTCCCTTTCCTGCCAAGCAATGGCCTGGCAAGGTAGGTTGGTTTCGGGGGCGGAGGTAGGCAGGAATCCTCCGTGGTGGCGGCTGGGGAAGGTGCGGTTCGGCTAGATTTTGCCGTAGAGTTCTTCGAGCTGCTCCATCAGCAGGGGGAGGAGCTGTTTTTTGCGCGAGAGTATGCCGCGGCAGAAGAAGGTTCTGTCGAAGCGTTTGGGGAATTGGATGCGGGAGATGAACTTGGCGTCGCCCGCGATCAGGAGGATGGAGTTGAGCCAGTTGATGTCGGTAATCATCAGCGCCGAGAAGACCAGATTGCGGGCGCGGCAGTTCTCCTCAAGCCCCTTGAGAATCTCTTCGTGGCGCTTGATCAAGTCGTCGGTCGTGCCGGATTCGATCTGCGCGACCATAAACTTGCGGGAGCCGAAGTCATAGCTCTTGGCGTCGACCGTCAGCATCTCCTGCACCGTCCAGTCTCCCTTGTGGTTGGAGTTCGCGAACAACTCCTTGCCGTAGGTCTCGACATCCAGATTCAGCAGCCCCGCCAAATCCTCCGCCGCGATTCGGTCCGCCTCCGTCGTCGTCGCCGAACGCAGGCAAAGCGTGTCCGCTAAAATGCCCGAAAGCAGCAATCCCGCAATCTGAGGCGTCAGCGCCACACGCTGCTCATTGAACATTCCCGCCACGACCGTCGAAGTCGAGCCCACCACCCGATTGACGAATGTCACCGGTTGGCGCGTGGGCGGATTGCCCAACTTGTGATGGTCGATAATCTCAAGGATCGGGAACTGGTCCACCCCCTCGACCGCCAGCGACAATTCATTGTGGTCCACCAGAATGATGTCCATGTTCGGCTCCCGAACCAAGTCCCGCTCGGCCAAAACCCCGACCACCTTTCCGTCCGGATCCGTCACAGGAAGACAACGCGACTTCGAGGCCGCAAGCGCCCCGCGGATATCCCGCACCGCATCGTCAAGCAACACCGTCCGCACATCCGAATCCGTCATATACCGGCACGGCGTCGAATAGAGAATCAGAAACGCCGTCGAAGTAGTGTCGTAAGGCGAGATAATCACCGAAACCCGCCGCTCCTCGGCAAGCGCCCGCAACTCCCTCGGGAACGGCGTCTGCCCCGTCAAAACCACCACCCGAGCCCCCTCCTCAATGGCACTCTGCAGCACA
Organism: Kiritimatiellia bacterium; assembly: GCA_051892815.1. Lineage (GTDB taxonomy): Bacteria > Verrucomicrobiota > Kiritimatiellia > RFP12 > DVOR01 > JAXFQS01. The sequence continues at coordinate 7,575 of JBJFGP010000216.1, forward strand.
TCAAGCCGATCCCCGCAGAGCACCAAAGCATTCGCCGGAATGTCCCGCTCGATATGACCCTTGAAACTCTCAAGGCTCGAACCCGCCACCAAAATGCGCGACTTGACCACCTGCGTCGAGTCGAAAGTGATCACCGCCTGAGCATTGAGCGTCTTGACCAGCAAGTCAACCGAAGTCGGAATGATAGCCTTGCAGCGCGGGTTGATCTTGCGCGTCATCGCCCGCGACAGAGAGAAATGATTCAGCATCGCCAGAAACCGCCCCTGCTCGTCCGTCACCGGTATCGCCGGCAGATTCTTCCTATCCATCAACTCCAGCGCTTCCCAGAGCGAAGCAGACCCCGAGATAGTCGTCGGCGGCGTCGAATCGAGGTAATGACGAACCTTCGGCTGAAGGTCGGGAAGGAACTCGGGCGCAGGCACCCCGAAACGCTCAAGGACATATTCCGTCTGGGGCGTCAGGCGGCCACCGCGGGCGGGAGAGCAGTTGCACCCGTGGGCCTTTTTGAGCTCGGCGTAGGCGATGGCGGATACGACGGAATCGGTGTCGGGGTTGCGATGTCCGATGACGCAGATTTTGCGTTTTTCCATAGGGGCTCCTTTCAACTGTTTCTCTGGAATAGGCGGGCGAGTTCGCGCCAGCTTTTGAGTATCATCACGGGGCGTCCGCGGGGATCAATGTAGGGCATTCGCGTCTCGGAGAGGAGGCGAATGAGGGCTTCCGCACGGGGCAGGTCTAGGTTTCTGGTGAAGCCTTTGGCGGCTTGGGCGGCGGCCGAGGATAGGAGGAGTTCGCGCCAGCGGTCGGTTCTTTTGGCGCCGGCGAGGTTGGCGAGATCTTCGGCGAGGCAAGGCAGCAGGATGCGGGGGTCGGTGTCGATGAGCGGGGTGGGGAGGGCGTCGAGAAGGAAGGTGTCGGAGCCCATGTCGGCGAGGCCGAAGCCCATTTGCTCGGCGTCTGGGAGGAAGGCGCGGAGGCGTTCGGCGGCTAGGGGGGGAAGTTTGACGCTCTGGGGCAGGAGGAGGCGCTGGGAGAGGATTTCTCCGTCGCGGAGGCGTTCGTAGAGGATGCGTTCGTAGGCGGCTTTGGGTTCTACGAGGACGAGGCCTTCCGGGGTTTCGAGGATGATGTAGCGTCCGGCGGGGCAGGCGGCTATTTTGGCGTCTGTCCATTTCCAGGGTTGGGGTGACGTTGGGGTCTGTTCCGGGGTGATGTCGAGGGTTTGCTGGGGGTTGATTCCGAGGCGCGCCATGAGTTCGAGATCGTCGTGGCGGAGGGGTTCTGGGGCGGATGTGGGCGGGGGGCTGTCGAGGGCTGGGGAGGGCTGGGCGGGGGGGCTGGGCGGGGGGGTTGGGGGGGGGGTGGTTTCGGGTG
>JBJFGP010000217.1:0-1933 GCA_051892815.1 Kiritimatiellia bacterium
AGGACGGCACTATTGCCTTCAACCGCAGCCTTTCCGCGCCACAATTTGGTATGGAAGGCTTGAATACCGCCATGCAGATTGTTCGGACCATTGTTTTGCGCCAACTTGTATTGGACGCCATCAAGCGTGAACACCCCATTAGCGATTCGATTGCCATAGCGGCCTATCAGCTGTGCAAAGTAGGGGTTCTCCACATAACCAGCCACATCGTCAAACCCAATCACCACATCCGTCCCGTCAGGCAGAATAAGTTGCTGGACTGTCCCTCCATAGTTCAGGACACGCAACTTCAAACCGCCCGCGCCATTCAGTGTCCAGGCGATGATGCCCTTCCCCAAATCCTCTTCCAGTACAGATGCTTGACCCATAACAAAACTCCTTGCTGTTGTCTCGACTTGGGACATTCTACCACGCTCCCCATTCTATGACAAGCGCAAAACCCGTCAGCCGACTATCTTCCCCCGACAATCTCTGTTCACCTCGCGCCGCATTCCCCGTTAAAACCACATCCGTATCGTTCCCCAAACACTTTTCGTTTGAGTTCTATCCGCGAATCCGCTAGAATCACAGCATACAGAACATCTTCTACTCCAAACCGTCTATGACCGCAATCTCTATCCTACTTCCCGTCCTGCTCACCACCGTGCCCTGCCCAAACGCAGTCATCCCCGAAGGCTCCCCCCCTCACTGCGTCAGCCGCCAATTCAGTTTCACCGAAGGCCCTACGGCACTTCCCGACGGAAGAGTTCTCTTCACCGACCAGAACAACAATAATATTTGGCTGTGGGACGAACGGGCTCCCGACTCGGTCACTCTTTGGGGCAGCGGTCTCGGACGGGCAAACGGCATGTGCTGCAACCACGATGACCAAACCCTTTGGCTCTGCGCCGATGAACGGATGGAACTCTGGCAAATACCTTTGACCTCCCGCTCGCTACCCAAGACGAAGATTGGTTGCTTTGATGCCAAACCATTCAACGGTCCCAACGATGTCTATGCCACCGCTCACGGCATCTTCTTTACCGACCCTTTCTACGCCCGTACCTGGTGGAGCCACAAAACGCCTCCGCAGTCATCCGCGCAGGTCTACGCCCTATATGAGGGAAATCCCATCCGGCTTACCGACGATCTCGTTCAGCCCAATGGCATCATCGGGACCCCAGACGGCAAAATACTCTTCGTATCAGACATCAAAGCCGGCAAGACCTACCGCTACACCATTAAATGGGAGGGCAAGCGTCCGAAGCTCACGCAACGCACCCTGTTCTGCAATCGAGGCAGCGATGGCATGACCATTGACTGCGAGGGGCGACTCTATCTGACCGGGCGCGAAGGGGTCTACATCTATGACCAAAACGGCACCTTCCTAGGCACCATTCCCATTCCGGAGCCGTGGACGGCCAATGTCTGTTTCGGGGGCTCTAAGCGGGATACGCTCTGCATCACGGCCAGCCAAGGGTTCTACACCATCAAAACGCGAACCCACGGTCTGCCGCACGGCAAATAAATCCTACTCCGCCAGCCGAATATCCGAGATGCGGGCAAAGCCCTTGCGCCTCATATACGCCCCAATCCCGTCAATAACTTCCATTGCGCAAACGGGATTGATGAAGGTCGCCGTTCCGACTGCCACCGCCGTCGCCCCCGCAAGCAGAAACTCAATGGCATCTTTGGCGGAGAAAATACCTCCCATAGCCAAGATGGGCACCTTCGCCACGGAAGCGGCATCATAAACCAACTTCACAGCGACAGGATGGATGCCTGCCCCGGAGAGGCCGCCCGTCCGATTACCCAGCACGGGGCGACGCTTCTCAATATCAATCACCATAGCCGGAATCGTATTGATTAGTGAGATGGCATCGGCACCGCCGGCTTCCGCCGCCCGGACAAAAGGTCGAACGTCGGCCACATTTGGCGCAAGTTTGGGAATCAA
>JBJFGP010000218.1:0-1929 GCA_051892815.1 Kiritimatiellia bacterium
TTGAACCTGGTCGCATCGTTTGGCGAAGCGGCAACCGGTACCCCATTCACCCGGCGGTGGAACGCTTCCCGGGATGGAATAGAGCGGGCGACCTTTGGTGCTCAAGGATGGTATGGCTCTCAATAGCGCGCGGGAATAGGGGTGCTGAGGGGACTGGAAGAAGTCGGTCGACTGAGCACTTTCGACAATCTCCCCAGCATACATCACCATCACTCGATCGGCCATTTGGCTGACAACACCCATGTCGTGCGTGATTAGCCAAAGCGCAGTCTGTTCTTCTCGGCAGAGGGTGCGCAGCAACTGGAGAATCTGGTTTTGAATCACGACATCCAACGCGGTGGTAGGCTCGTCGGCAATCAGCAGTTCGGGGTGAAGGGCCAGCGCCATAGCAATCATCACGCGCTGTTTCATTCCTCCGGAGAGTTCATGCGGCCAGGCCGCGAGAAGGGCCTCGGGATGAGGCAGTCCGACGCGCTCCAGCCAAACGATGGATTGAGCTTGACGCTCCTTGGCCGAGAGAGTGGTATGGAGGAGGAAAAGTTCCTCCATCTGCCGCCCGATTCGCATCAGTGGGGAGAGGGCGGACATCGGGTCTTGGAAGACGACGCCGATATGGCGCCCGCGAATCTTTTGCATCTCGCGAATGGGGAGGGAGAGAAGACTCTTGCCGTCAAAGAGGATTTCGCCCTGCACGGTTGCCGGAGGGGCGGGGAGCAGGCGGGGAACTGCCATCGCAAGGGTGCTTTTCCCGCAGCCCGACTCGCCCACGAGGCAAAGCGTTTCGCCCCGTTCGATGGTCAACGAAACGCCATCGACGGTTGGCTGGAGGCCATTTTCGCCCGCATAGGCAACGGAAAGATTTCGTATGGAGAGGAGGCTCATCGGTTGTACTCCTTGAGCCCCCATAGAGCGCGCAGGTCGACCAGCGGCAGCGCCAAGTAGGGCATAGGTGGAACAGAGAGAAAAAGAGCACAGGCACCGCTTGGGTTGGGGGGGAGTGGATAGAGCAGGTAACGGTTTTTTTCGAGCCGCCACAGGGGCGTATCCATTGTGGCGCCACAGTCCTGGAGGTCGAGCCGAATGATCTCCGGAACCTTGTCCCAACGGTCCCAAACCATGCGGAGCGATTGAATACTTTTCAGGCGAATGCGGTCGCCGCATTCGAGTTTTCCGTCACCATTTGGCTGGTAGAGCCGCACATGTCCGGAAACGGGCGAGGCGGCAGAGATTTTGGCGATGTATTTGAGTTGGGGATTGGCCAGAAGGGTGTCGTGCCCGCCTTTGGGGATGGGCTGTTCATGGCACTCGTCGGCTTTCAAAGGCGGCAGACGGGAGGCGCTCGGGATGAGTGTCGAGAGGTAGCGGGCAGAGGCTGTTTCGAAGGCTAGCATTTCGCCGATGTAGCGGTCGAATTGCCACAGATAGCAGTTGCCCAAGTCCGGCCGGCAGAGGCGATACCAGGTCGCGGCGGCTTCGAGATGTCCCCAGGGAAGGTTGCGGCGGTAGTCGTCTTTTCTCCACTTGGCGTAGTTTCTCGGGGCCAGCATGTAGGCCTGCTGGAAGGCGTTGAACGCCTCGGTTTCCGAGTTGCCCTCGGCGTAGAGGCGCCCTAGTTCAATCCAGTCGCGCCAGTTGTACGAGGAAAAGGCAGGATAGAAGTCGCTCATTTGAGCGGCGGCCGGCAGGTCAGCGGCGGAGATTTGACTGCGCTTGCGTCCGAAGATGATCGGTTGCGGCAGGTTGACCTGCTCGAAGGCGACCGGAAGGGCCCGGTGTTCGTCTGCCGACGGGGCGACTGGTATCAATGTGCCGGGGGCGGAGTAATAGCAGGAAAGGGGGTAAGAGGTACGGTACCCTATGCCATCGGAGGTAGGTACCTCCAGATGCAAATCGTAGATAACATAGAGGTAGCCTTGTTTGTAGCGAGCC
>JBJFGP010000219.1:0-1928 GCA_051892815.1 Kiritimatiellia bacterium
CCTTATCCTCCCGCAGGTGCCAACCGTTCGCCCCGAAAGGTGCGTACCAATGGGGTCGACAGGTGGGCAGGAACGGGGTGAAAAGGTAGAAGACATCCTGTTGGGGTGGAAAACGGCGTGGGAGCAGGTCGGTTGCACGGCGTGGGGGCGGGGCTAACGCAGCATCAGCCAGAAGCCGGCCAAACAATACTCCATCGCGCCAATGTCCACCGACGCCCCGGAGCGGCGCGGCTTGCCGAGGAGATCCAACCGGGGAAGACCGTCGAAGTCAAGCCCCGCATCGACCAGCGGCGAACCGCTCTTGGGGGCATAGATGTGCCCCGAGGCGGAGGTCTCCTGGCGCAACTTGAAGGCGTCGCGGTCGGGCAGACAGAGCGAGTTCTCAAACGCCAGGTTCTCGCCTTCCGTGGCATCGATGTAGGCCGAATTGACATAGCGGCCGGAGACGAGGGTCGAACCGATGATGACCGTGTTTGTGCAGCCGCCGAGCGCCACGCGGGCTTCCGTCGTCGAGTTTCCTTCCTCGTCCGTGACCGTCTCCTGGTAATTGTCCACGAGATTCATTTCTATCGGTGTCTTGTAGCGCCAATAGTAATTGTCGATGAGTGTGCAGTTCGCCAGGCTGCACGAGTCGCCCTTCGTCGAACCGCTGTTAAAGGCGAAGGTCGAGCGCAGGAGCCCGTTGCTGACAATTAGGCAGTTGCTGAAGTGCGAGTTCCAGGCGAACCACTTGACATCGTTGACCGCCGTGAAGGCATTGTCCTTGATAAGCGAGTTCTTGACCGTGCAATCTCGGAAGAAATAGGAGTCCCAGACGGTATTGATCGTGTTGATGTTGTTCGTCACCACACAGTCCGTCAGCGTGGTGGACCAGAACAGCACATTGCCGTTCGAGCCGCGGATGACGCAGTTGGAAACCGACCCGTTGTAAACCACCGGTCCGTCTCCCTTGTTGTCCTCAAAGAGGCAATCGTATGCGGAGCCATATCGCAGAACCATTCCATTGTAGGCGAAGTTTCCTCTGAAGGTGCAGCGGTAGTAGCTGCCCCAGAGCCCCGCGCCGCCCTGGTTCCCGTTGCCGTGGCAGGTATTGTCCTCGAAGACCGAGTCAGTGACGACAGAGTCCTGCCCGCGATAGAAGGAGACTGCCCCGCCGCCGCCCGACGCATCGTCCCAGTGGCCCTTGCAGGCGTTGCTCTTGAAGTAGCAGTTGGAGACGACCGCGCGCCCGCCGTTGTAGCGTACGCCAATGGCCGAACCGCTGTTCCAGGGGCGATCGTAGCCATCAGGTTCGCGGTTATCGATGAAGCGGCAGTTGTCCACGAATGCGGTGCCGGAGAGGATGGTTATAGCGCCGTAGACTTCCCGCATATTGATGTAGAAGTTGGTAAAGACCAGCCCATCGAACTTCGCGTTTTTCGACACATTGAAGGCGAGAAAGGAGTTGGTCGACACGCGCCCGCCGATGAGCACCGCTTGATGGCGGTTCTGGGCTTCGATGACGACATTGGGGGTCTCGACTGTCAAGGCTTCGGTGAAGGGGTACTCGCCGTCCTTCAGTCGGACAACATCTCCTTCCTCGACGGTGTCGCGGGCGACGCACTTGGCGAGCGCGGCGGCAATGGTGCCGGGGGCCTCTTCGGTACAGGCGGCGTCCTCGGTGCCGTCTGGCGCGGCCCAATAGGTATCTGACCAGACGGATGGCGCCAAAAGCACCGTCACGGCAAAAAGCATCCGCATCAACTGTTTCTTCATCTGCCTAATCCTTGTTGTCCTATACCAGGCGCCCCGCTCACTGGAGCGGTGCGCAAGACCCAAGGATAACTGACCCCCCCCCCCCCCAAGTCAAGCAAAATATTCGTTTGGCGCAATATTTCTTTCGCGGCGGGTTGAAGCCCCTTCCCTTCGCACCTGCCAACCGTACCCCT
>JBJFGP010000220.1:0-1901 GCA_051892815.1 Kiritimatiellia bacterium
TGGCCGTCATGGCAATGATGGGAATGATGCGCGCGTCGGGGCGTTCGCGCAGGGGCGGGATGCGCAGTTCGAGGGTGGCCAGGCGGTAGTAGAGGTCTTCGCGGAAGCGGCCTTGGGCGACGAGTCGGCGGAGGGGTCGGTTGGTGGCGGCGAGCAATCGGGCGTCGGTGGGGCACTCGCGGTCGGCGCCGAGGGGCAGGTAGCGGCCCTCTTCGAGCACGCGCAGCAGCAGGGCCTGGGCGTCGAGGGGCAGTTCGGCGACTTCGTCGAGGAAGAGGGTGCCGCCCTGGGCGCGGGCGAAGAGGCCGGGTTCGGCGGAGTGGGCGCCGGTGTAGGCGCCTTTTTTGTGGCCGAAGAGGCGGTCTTCGAGGAGGGTGGGGGCGCAGGTGGCGCAGTTGAAGGCGACGAAGGGCTGCTGGGCGCGGGGGGAGCGGTTGTGGATTTGGCGGGCGACGGTCTCTTTGCCGGTGCCGCTCTCGCCGAGAATCAGCACGCGGGCGGCGGGGTGGGGGGCGATGCGGGCGATCTGGTCGCGGAGCCGGCAGAGGGCGGGGGAGTTTCCTATCAACTCGCGCCGGCCGCTCTCGCGCCAGAGCGAGACCAGGTGGTGGAAACGAGCCGGCCAGGCAGATGGGTCGGTCAGACGCGCGAGGGTGCCTATGGCTTGGGGATAGGCCTCGTCGTCCTGAATGCTGCGGTGCGCCCAGGAGGCGGCGTCGACCAACTCGCGATAGGCCTCCGCGGCGGCGTGACCCGGGGGGACGCGCTCGGCGGCGAAGGGTGCAAAGGGGCGTGCCTCGCAGGAGTAGGTTCGCGCGACCGCCTCCAGCAGCGTCAGGCGCGGATGGATGTGGGTCTCGAGCCGCGGCGAGAGGAGCTGCTGCTGGCTCTCGGAGAGCGGCTGGATGCTGACCCATTCGACCGTGGCGCCGCGCTCTCGGAGCGCTTCGAGAGCCGCCGCCAAACGCCACTCGTCGCCCTGAAGCCCGATGCCCAGCAGCATGACCCGGCGGATGTCCGCCGGCAAATCCTCGAGCGTCTCGGGCAACCGCTGGATGCTCACCCCGCGCACCAACGCCTCGAAGTCCAAACGCCGCAGCAGCATCGCCGCCGCCGCCGAATAGTAGGCGTGGCCCCAACCGGTCAGTATCAAAGTCTCCATCATTCGCCCAGCATACCACACCCGCCCCGCACCGTCAACCTTTTATGGGGCAGCCCCCGCCGCGGGCACCGAGCGCCAACATACCGCCAAAGTGCGTATCCAATGGGTATTGGAAGGTGGTCCCGGAACAAACGACCGCTGAAAAGTCTGGATAGACGGCCCCGCCTGCTATGTATGGCAGGGACAACCAGGCCGGCACCAATCCAACAAACGCGACCTCGATATTACCGCGCGAATCGAGATGGTCGATGGCAATCCGGTCGTCAAATGGGACCCCGCCTCGCCGGAACTGCGCGGACCCCGAGTCTACACGACGCTTGGAAAGAAAACGCTGATGGACAAGAAGTGAGTGGATATGACTGGCAAAGACCATTCTGACTTCCACTTCCTCAAGGTGACCGTGGATTTGCCCTGGCACAGCCCGGCACACCCCGACCAGCCCCCTGCGACAGGCTGGGACAAGCCGCCGCACCTGCTAGATGCGCGCACGGGCGGAAGAAGGATTTCGTCAAATGAAGCATCCATCAAACCGCGCAAACCTGCGATGAAGCGCCCCCTGCACCTGTACGCGAATTGCCCGGCAACCTGCCTTCCAGCCAGCTCTCAAGCAACCAAACTCCGGCCCCAAAAAATACCCATGCTCCAATATCCCCAATCACACAGCCAATCGTCGCATAGCGGGCGTTCTCGGAAGTCTCGACGAAAAGATCGCGCTGAACCGCAAGAAGATTGCAGAACT
>JBJFGP010000221.1:0-1900 GCA_051892815.1 Kiritimatiellia bacterium
TGCGGTGGGTGTTGCCCGCCGGAGGCACACCCACCACACCCACCCAAACACGCTCCTCACTCAGCCCCAAGGGATGGAGAGGCGGCCGGAGAGGAGGGTTTTGAGGAGTTTGGCGAGGAGTTTAAGGAGTCTCTTGGACATGGGGGTTCTCCTGTGCGGAGTGGCGGATGGTGTGGAAGCCGCGTTCGCCGACGGCGCCGTAGATGACGGTCAAGAGGAGCATCAGGGTCATGGCGGAGACGGTGTGGGCGAGGTATTTCTGCTGCGCGGCGAGGGCGGAGAGTTTCTGTTCGACGGCGCCGAGGCGGGTATCGAGGCGGTCGAGTGCGGGGTCGGAAGTCACGGGGTGCTCCTATAATATAAGGTAAAAGGGGGCGCCCGGCGGCGAGGGTTTCGACGCCGGGCGCGGGCCGCGTTAGGCGACTTCGAGGGTGGCATCGAGCCGGCCGGTGCGCAGGCGTTTGGAGCCGTGCAGCCGGGTGCGGACTTCGACGGTGTAGGTGCCGGCTTCGAGTTCGGGGATGGCGAAGACGAGGCGGGCGGGCTGATTGTAGAGGATGGTCAGCGCCTTGGTCTCGCTCTTGTCCTGGTCGACGAAGAAGACTCCTTCGTCGTCCATCGCCTCATCGAAGCGGAGGTTGGAGCCCTGCAGGCCGCCCAGGCCATTGGGGGTCGCGAGGGTGTTGCGCTCCTTGCTCTCGGCGTCGATGAAGACGGAGGGCTGCGGGACGAGCGCGACATAGTCCTTGACCGTCACGCTGGTGCCGGCGGCGACGCTGGAGGCGAAGGGGCGTTTGACATTGGCCACCACGCGCAGGCTCAGGCCCTTGCCGGGCACGTCCTTGCCTTCGGCGTCGGCGACCCCGCAGGCAATCGTCCGCAGCGTGCAGACGTCGCCGAGTTCGACGAGATTGCCCTTCTGGAGTTCCTCGCGGACCACCTTCGTCAGGTTGCTCAGCACCGCGTAGACGTCGGACTCCGCCACGGTCGTCCCCTCAGCGGCAATCTCGCGCGCCAGCAGGTCGATCCCGATGCGGGCGTTCGACTTGGTCATATACACATACGCCCCCGAGCAGTTCTCGTTGAAACTCGGACGGCGAATCACGGTAATACCGTTGGTCATGGGTTGTTCTCCTGGTGCCGCTCGTCAAGAGACCCGGGCCGCGGCGCCTCCCAAGTCCCCCGGAAGCAGCCGCCCAACCCAAAACTCCAAAACACCCCGAATCCGCACACGCGGCCAAGGCGAGGTCGACAGCCCTCCCGGCAGGCAGCCCGGCAATCCAATCTTCGACCGATTCCCGCGCCGCCCTATCTGCCCCTCCGACTGGTGGACCCCTTCGAGTCCCTTTCGCCCCCGCGACGAGTTCCCTCCCGCAGACGACGGATGCGCTCGCCCATGCGCACAGCCGGCTCGCCGCAGAACCCCTTCATCAGAGGTCCCGCCACGCACCAGCCCTATTTCCGTTCGGATTGGCCGCCCCCGGTTTCCCGGAAGGCCGTGATGGCTATCTGGAGCTTGGGTGGCCTTGTAATGGCAACAACCGGCAGAACCGGCCCATCAGAGAAGACCCGCCCAATGGCGTCAACGCCGCGTACTCTACCACAACCCCATCACCCACGCAACATCTTTTTTCATCAGCCCACCAAAAAATGAAAAACACACCCATTCCTACCCACCTATCCCCCAGTTCCACCCCTCTCACGGGCGCCAGGAGGCGGTCGGGTACGGTGTCAGGTGGGTGGGGTGGGTGAGGGGTGGGTGTTGTCTCCGACGGGCAACACCCACCGCAAAGGGCCGAGGACCCTCTGCACTCCCAAGCCGCAGGTCGGCTCTCTCGCTCCTGCGTCGCTTCAAGAGCCGACCTGCTCCCTTTCGAGTTCAGAGCCGCCCGCCATCATC
>JBJFGP010000222.1:0-1899 GCA_051892815.1 Kiritimatiellia bacterium
CCTCTTCAATAAGTTTTTTACTGTTTTCATCATCAATATTCTGACCAAGATGTTTTAACTCTGAAACAGTAACCTTAAACGGCATTGAAACTATCGGGTATGGATATTCATACTCCATAGTCACGCTGTTTTCGGATGTTTGGGCAATCTTGTCGGGCACCCCTTTGGGTTTGGGGCTCTTGAACCGCATCTCGCGCCAGGCTTGCGGAGCAGGCGTTTTCCGGTAGCCAAGGAGTTCAACGCCCATTATATCCGCCAAGGGTTTGGCATTCGAGTAGCAGACGATGAGTTTGCCTCCACCGAAAACGAAGGTGCGCACGAATGCCATCTGGGAAGGGGGCAGTTCCGCCGGAGCAATCCAAACCAGCACGCGGCAATCTTTTGCAGCTTGGAGAAGGTTGGAGTCCTGAACCAGACGCACGGCAACCCCTTCGTCACCGAGCCAGCGTGCCGCATGGTTGGCGAGCGATTGGGCGAATCGGCGTTCCCCGGGAGGGAGCGTCGAAGAACCGGCAAGAATGCCGACGGGGGCCGCCTGCGTGAAGCATCCCCAGAAGAGAAAGAGCACCGCCAACGCGAAGTTTACTACGGCGCGCATGGCTAAACTTCTTTCCCTTGCGGTGGGTCGACGGCATCGAACTCTTCCCGCGTCACCCCAAACACTTCGGGGATGGAAGTCTCGAAACGGAGTACTTTCCCGTTGTGCGGATGCGGGAAGGAAATCGAAACGGCATGCAGGCAAAGGCGGTCGCGGAAACGGTCGTGTCGGTTGTACTTGCGGTCACCCAACAGGGGGCAACCAATGTCGGCAAACTGTACGCGGATTTGATTGCGCCTGCCAGTCAGGAGGCGCACCTTGACCACAGCCCCGCCATCGGGCATCGCCTTGATAATACGCCAGGCGGTTTGTGCCAACCTCCCCTCGCGTTCGCTAGGCACCACCCGGACAAAGAGGTTGCTATCTTCGGCTAGATAAGATTGCAAGATTCCGCCCTCGCTGGTAGGCACCTTCGAGAGGCGAGCAACATACAATTTCTCCACCAAAGGCCAGTTCTCCTTGAGGCGGTCGCGCGCCGATTGGGACTTGGCGAAAATCATCACCCCCGAGGTCTCGCGATCTAGCCGATGGACCAGCCAGGCTCGACGAGTCGAGGCTGAACACCCCTTGCGCAGATACTCGGTCAGGATATGTTCCGCGGTGCGGGATTCGCGCTTGCGCGTCTCGGTGGAAAGCAACCCCGGCTCTTTTTCGATAACCAGGACATCGGCATCCTCGTGTAGAATCGACACCCCGCGAGGTCTGTGTCTAGCCGACTTGGGAAGTTTGGGAAGCATAGGGAACTAGTTCAACCGGAACTCGATGGTCACCACACCATATTTGGAAAGGAATGACTCGGAAAGACCTGCGACGCGGGGCACCTCCGCCGCCGCTCTCAAGATGCTGTTGTCGCATTCAATGCTACCCGATCGCCCGGTCAAACGATAACTTGTCACCTCGCCGCGACGATTGAAGGCAATCTGCAATCGGGCAGTTCGGGGGGAACTCGTCGGCTGTTTCCACGCCCGGTAAAAGGCATCCTTGATCAGCGCAAGGCAACGGGAAACCTCGTTAGGCGCTACCTGGTTTCGCGAGCCGGGACGGGCACCGGCATTGAGCAGACGGCGTATCTCGTCCTCCGAAAGTTTCCGTTCTGTTGTCGGGCGGTTCGGCTTGTTTGGCTTCTGATTGTCACGCACCGTAACCCGGCGACCTTTAACGAACGGCTTCGGCGGCTTGGGTTTCTCCGGAGGACGCGGAGGGGTAGGTCGGGAAACTAAGGATTCAGCAGGAATCGGAGGGGGCGGCGGAATCTCCTCAGGTTCGGCAAGCTCATCTTTGGGAGGTGTCTGCTCGTCTAA
>JBJFGP010000223.1:0-8641 GCA_051892815.1 Kiritimatiellia bacterium
CATCCATAATGTGCAGGTCTTGGTACGGAAGCGCCACATTCACGACCAGCTCCGCCTTCGTCCGGCGAATCAGTTTCGCCAACTCCTCCACATTGTCCGCGTCCACCGCCGCGGTCTTCACCTTCACCGGCAGATCGGCGGCCAGCGCATCGCATTTCGCCTTCGTGCGCGCGGCAATCGTAATGTCCGTGAAGACCTCCGGCACCTGTGCGCACTTGCGCACGACAACCGACCCGACGCCTCCGACTCCGATAATCAGCACTTTGCCCATAGTAGTCCTTTCCGGCCCTCAGGCCTGTTCTTCGAAATAGGTGTAGCCGCGCAGACCAGCCTCGTAGTCCGCCACAATCTCCCGGCGCTCGCATGGGGTGATTCGCTTGGCCTTCACGGCATGCTCCGTCAGCTTGCGGAAGCGCTCGATGCAGTCGTCCGGCTTGTATTCGACATACGAGAGCACATCCCCCACCGAGTCGCCCTCAAGCTCCTCCTCGTAGTCGATTTCCCCGTCTTCATCCACATGCACCGAAACCACGTGCGTGTCGCCGAAGAGGTTGTGCAAATCCCCCAAGGTCTCCTGGTAGGCGCCTACCAGGAACGCTCCGAGGATGTACTCTTCTCCCTGCCGGACCTCGTGAAGGGGCAGCGCCTTCTTCACATCGTGCAGGTCGATGAAGGTGTCGATTTTGCCGTCGCAGTCGCAGGTGATGTCGGAAAGCGTTGCCACACGGGAAGGCTTCTCGCAGAGGCGGTGGATGGGCATGATCGGGAAGAGTTGTTCGATTGCCCACGCGTCGGGGAGCGATTGGAAGACGGAGATGTTGCAGTAGTAGATGTCCGCCATCGCCTCGTCGAGACCGAGCAGGTCTTCCGGCACATATTTCAGCTTGCGGGCTTCTTCCCGGATGCGCGTGAGGATGTGCCAGAAGAGTTTGTCCGCTACCGCGTGGTCGCGCAGGGAGATGTCGCCGTGCTTGAAGGCCTTCTGGATTTCTTCACGGTAGTAGAATGCATCGTTGAAGTACTCCGGCAAGTTCTTCGCCCGCAGGTGCCGGGCGACATCATAGAGATTGCTCAGCAGTTCCGGCATAGGGTCGGGCATTTGCGGCTGTTCGGGTGTCTCGAAGGAAGCCGTCCCGAGGACATTTGTCAGCAGAACCGAGTAGTAGCCGATTAGCGCGCGGCCGGATTCGGAGACGATAATCGGATGCTCGACTTGCGCGTGGTCGCAGGCGGTCATGATTCCTTCGACCACGTCGGCGCAGTACTCGGAGATGTCGTAGTTGGCCGACGAGGCAAAGTTGGTCCGGGAACCGTCGTAGTCGATTGCCAGCCCGCCACCGATGTCGAAGATGCCCATCTTGGCGCCCTCTTTGGCCAAGCCAACATAGAAGCGCGCAGCCTCTTTCACGGCGTCGCGAATCTCACGGATGTTGGGGACTTGCGAGCCGAGGTGGTAGTGGAGCATTTCCAGGCAGTCGAGCAGACCGCAGGCGCGCAGGGCGTCGACGCCTTCGATAATCTGCGCCGTGGTCAAGCCAAAGACGGAGCGGTCTCCACCCGATTCGGACCACTTGCCTCCTACGCGGGAGGAGAGTTTGACCCTAAAGCCGATGCGGGGGCGAATCTTGAGACGCTTGGCGCAGTCGGCTATCAGGGAAATCTCCTCGGGACGCTCGACCACGAGGATGGTCTGAAGGCCCATTTTGAGGGCATTGAGGGCTAGTTTGATGAATTCGGCGTCTTTATAGCCGTTGCAGACGATGAATGCCTCGGGGTCGTGCATGTAGGCGAGCGCGGCGATGAGTTCGGCCTTGGATCCGGCTTCGAGGCCGTGGTGGAACTGGCGTCCGCTGGAGACGACATCGGAGACGGCCTGTTGCTGCTGGTTGACCTTGATGGGGTAGACGCCGCGGTAGACATTGCGGTAGCCGTAGTCTTTGATGGCTTTGGCGAAGGCGTTGTTGATCAGTTCAATGCGCGAGGCCAGCAGGTCGCTGAAGCGCAGGAGCACGGGCAGGCGCATGCCGCGCTCGTAGATGCCCTGGAGGATGTCGGTCAGGCGGATGCAGTGGGTCTTTCCGCCGCTGCGGAGTTTGACGGCGGCGTGCCCGTCCGGGGTGATGCTGAAGTAGCCGTTGCCCCAGGCGTTGATGCCATAGAGTTCGGCGCTTTTGACGGCGTTCCAACCGTCGAGTGCTTCCTGGAGTCGATGGGGCGACATGGTGGTCGGTTCTCCTTTTGGGCGGGCTAGTTCCGGAGCTTTCGGCTTCGGGCATTCTGGAGGAATTGCGAGCAGCAGACGACGGCGAAGGTGGCCGTCATGAGTACGGTCGAGAGGGCATTGACGACGGGCATGCTGCGGGAGTGTTTGATCATGCTGTAGATGTGCAGCGGGAGGGTTGTCGCGCCGGGGCCGGTCACGAAGGCGCTGATGACGAAGTCGTCAATCGAGAGGGCAAAGGCGAGCAGTCCGCCCGAGAGGATGCCCGGAAGGAGAATCGGCAGTTCGATGCGCAGAAAGACGGTCCAGGGGCCGGCGCCAAGGTCTCTGGCGGCCTCGATTAGGCTTTCGTCGAAGTCCTGGAAGCGTCCGAGGACGGTCAGGGCGACAAAGCTGACGCAGAAGGTGATGTGGGCAATCAGGAGGGTACCCATGCCCAAAGGAATCCGCCAAGCGGTGAAGAAGAGCAGCAGGGAGACGCCCATCAGGACTTCGGGCACGACCAGGGGCAGGTAGAGGATGCCGCGGTGCAGGGACTGGAGGCGGGTCTTGCCGTAGTGGAGGGCGTGGGCGGCGAGTGTGCCGAGCAGGCTGGAGAGCAGGGAGGAGGCGAAGGCCAGTTCGAGGCTGCGTCCGAGGGCGTTGCGGATCTCGGCATTGCGCAGGAGTTCGCCGTACCACTTCAGGGTGAATCCGGTCCAGTGGCCGCCGAAGCGGGAGAGGTTGAAGGAGTTGACGGCCATCACGATGACGGGCAGGTAGAGGAAGAGCAGGGCGGCGGCCAGCACGAGGAAGGGGAAGCGGCTGTGTTTCATGCGGCCTCCTTGCTGGATGGGCGGGCGGCTCGGCGCGTCCAGAGTCCCCACGCGGTCAGGCAAAGCAGGATGCAGGCGGTCATCAGGGTGGAGAGGGCGGCGGCGTTGGGGAGGTTCTTCTCGGTGAAGGTGCGCTGGTAAATCTTGTTCCCGATGAGTTCGGTGTCGGGGCCGCCGACGAGGTCTGGAATGACATAGGAGCCGAGCGCGGGGATGAAGACCATCAGCACGGCGGACCAGATGCCTTGGCGGATGCAGGGAACGAAGACGGTCCAGAATGCCCTGAGGCTGCGCGCGCCGAGGTCGCGCGCGGCTTCGAGCAGGGAGAAGTCGAACTTCTCCGCCGCGGCGCAGATGGGAATCAGGGCGAAGGGGAAGTAGGTGTAGACGCTCACGAGCACAATCGCCCATTCGTTGTAGAGCAACACCGTGTCGGGCGAAGCCAGGTGGAGGGCGACGAGCAGGTGCTTGAGGGTTCCGTCAGGGTGGAGCACGACGCGCCAGGCGAAGACGCGGATGAGAAAGTTGGTCCAAAAGGGGATCACCACCAACAGGGTCATCCAATCGCGCGCTCGGCGTCCCATCTGGGCGATGGCGTAGGCGCAGGGAAGGGCCAGCAGGATGCAGAGCGCGGTCGTCAGGGCGCTGATCCAAAGGGTTCGGAAGATAATCTGCGGGTAGCTGGGCGTGGCGAGCTGCTTCCAAGTCTCCAAAGTCAACTCGGGCGAAACGGCGCCCCACGGGTCGGAACTGTGGAAGGAGAGCCATAGGATTCCGACCAGCGGCAACACGAAAAAGACCCCCAGCCATAGGCACGAAGGGGTAGTGAGGATAAGTTCCTTCAGGAGCCGGTCGCGGCAACCTTTCCCCCTGGAGGTTGGTACCTGCCGGCAGTCAGCCACGGTTGGCTCCCGTGTGGTCGAGCATAAACCCGTCGTCCACATGCCACCCGACGGCGACCTCCTCGTTCCACTTGATGGGGCGGTCGAGAGAGAAACGGGTGTTGGGCTTGTAGACGCAGATGCGGTGGTCACCGGCCTTGAGCCAGTAGCGGGTGTGATTGCCAAGGTAGACGATGCCGATGACTTGGGCGCGGAGGAGATTGAACTCGCCCTTGTCGCGCAACTCGGCAAACTTCCGGGGCACCAGTTCCCCATCGGCACCCTTGACGCATTCGTCGGCAGCAAGGGGCGCGACGCGCAGTTTCTCCGGCCGGATGGAGAGATGAACTTCGGAGCCGGAATGGATGTGCTTGTCGTTGAACGCCTTGATTTCGGGAAGCCCCGGCAGGCGGATGAGACAGTAGTCGCCGTCCGTCTCCGCGACGCTACCCTTGAAAACATTGGTGTCCCCGATAAACTCGGCGACGAACTCGGAGGAGGGTGCCTCGTAGACCTTGACCGGCGCATCAGTCTGCTCGATTCGCCCGGCATTCATCACGGCAATCCGGTCCGAGAGGCTCATCGCCTCGCTCTGGTCGTGCGTCACATAGATAAAAGTGATGCCGACATTGTCGTGGATTTGGTCAAGTTCCAGGAGCATGTGCTGCCGGAGCTTGAGGTCGAGCGCCGCCAGAGGCTCGTCGAGCAGCAGCACCTGCGGACTGTCCGCCAAGGCCCGGACAATGGCAATGCGCTGCTTCTGCCCCCCGGAAATCTGAGCCGGATACTTGTCCCCCTGGTTGCCGAGGCGGACCAGTTCAAGCAAAGCATCGACCCGTTCGTTGATACGCTTCCGGTCGAGACCGGCAATCTTTAGGCTGAAGCCGACATTCTCCCGCAGCGTCAGGTGGGGGAAAAGCGCGTAAGTCTGGAATACCGTGTGGATGCGGCGCTCGTTGGGCGGCAAATCGGTGATGTCCTGCCCCCCGAGGTAGAGCCGTCCCGAGTCGGGCGTCTCGATGCCCGCGAGCATCCTCAGCAGCGTGGTCTTACCACAGCCGCTTGGCCCGAGCAGGGAGAAAAACTCCCCCCTGCGGATTGAGAGACTGACCTGGTCGACCGCCTGCTGCCGGCCGAAGGTTTTGCAGATGCGGTCGAATACGACAAAGTCGTTCACGGCGGAATAGATGAAGGTTGGGGACTAGCGGCGGAGCCCGTCGCGCTTGCGGTAGAACAGTTCGGCCGCAGCCTGGAGTTTCGCCCGGCGAGGGAAATTCTCGGGTTTGAACTCGGCGGAGAGCTGCTCGAGCAACTTCTTCTGCTTGGAAGAGAGTTTCTCCGGAGTTTCAAGCGAAACGACCGCGTGCAAATCGCCGGCGGAGCCGCCTGGTGAGCGCGAGGGAACCCCCTTGCCGCGAAGGCGCAAGACCTGGCCAGACTGAGTTCCGGCCGGGATTTTAATCTTGCTCGGACCGTCCGGCGTAGGTACCTCCACCTCCCCGCCCGTGGCGGCCAGCACCGGGGAAATCGGCAACCGGCAGATCAAATCGCTGCCTTCGCGGGAGAAGATGGGGTGCTCCAGAACATTGATCGCCACATAAAGGTCGCCGGCCGGACCTCCACGAACGCCGGACTCGCCCTTGCCCGAGAGCCGGAGCCTGTTGCCCGTATCGATTCCAACGGGAATGCGCAACTTGATGGTGCGGCGGACGGTCACCCGCCCCTTCCCCGAACACTTGCGGCAGGGGTTGCGCACTACGGTGCCGGTCCCCTGGCAGACGGGGCAGGTCTGCTGCACCTGGAAGAAACCTCCGCCGGCGATGATGGTGCCGCGTCCGCCGCATTGGCGGCAGGTTTCGGGCTTGGAACCATTCGCCGCACCGGTGCCGTGGCAATCCGGGCAATCCTCCGGGATGGGGACTTCAAGGGTGCGTTCGGAGCCGAACAAAGCCTCCTCCAGGTCGATATCGAGGTCGAAGCGGAGGTCGGCACCGCGCTGGGGGGCGTTCGGGTCTGTCTGGCGCCGGCGGCTGCCAAAGCCTCCGAAGCCGCCAAAGCCGCCGCCGAAGATCGATCCTAGGATGTCGCCCAGGTCGGCGAAGTCCGCGCCGTGGGTGAAGTCGCGCCCGAAGTCGAACCCGCCGGGACCGAAGGCGGACTTCATGCCGTCGTGTCCGAAGCGGTCGTAGCGCTGGCGCTTGTCGGGGTCGCTGAGTACTTCGTAAGCCTCGGAGATCTCTTTAAATTTGTCGGCCGCTTCGGGGTCTTTGTTGTGGTCGGGATGGTACTTCATGGCGAGCTTGCGGAAGGCTTTTTTGAGCTCGTCTGCGGTGGCGTTTTTCTGGACGCCGAGTACTTCGTAGTAGTCGCGTTTGGTCGCCATTTCGGGGGCAATCCTTTAGGCTTCCGGGGTTCCGGAGGAGACGATGACCTGGGCGGCGCGCAGGAGTTTGCCGTTCAGGGTCCAGCCTTTACGGTAGACTTGGAGGATGGTATTGGCCGGGACCTCGGGAGAGGGGAGCATGGAGAGGGCTTCGTGGAGGTTGGGGTCGAAGGGTTGTCCTTCGGATTCGATGGGGGCAAGACCTTGTTTTTCGAGGACGCCGAGGAACTGTTTCTCGACTAGTGCCACGCCGTCGGCGAAGGGATTCTTCTCTTTGACTTGGGCGAGTGCGAGGGCGAGGTGGTCGAGCACGGGGAGGAGTTCGGCGATGAGTTTCTCGTTTGCGGAGCGGATCCACTCTTCGCGGTCACGGAGTTGGCGCTTGCGTGCGTTGTCGAAGTCTGCCAGGAGTCGGAGGTATTTGTCCTTGAGCGCGAGGTATTCGGGGCTCTCTTCGGGGGCGGGCTGTCCGGGTGTCTGAGGCTCGGTCTCCGGGGTGTCGGGCGTGGGCTGGGCGTCCTGGGGCTGTTGGGGTTCTGGGGTAGGCTCTTGCTGGTCGTCGGTCATGGTTGCTGTCGCTGTGGAAACAAACGGCGAACAGTATAGCAAATCGCCAACGGGTCTTCAATGGTTATTCGCACTTTGGCGGTGGTGGGCGAGGCGGGCGGCGTTCAGGACGACGAGGAGGGAGCCGGCGTTGTGGAGGAAGGCGCCGCCGGCCGGACCGAGGTGTCCGCTGGCACAGGCGGAGAGCGCCAAGAGGTTGACGAGGAAGGCGATGGCAATGTTGAAGCGGATGACGCAGAGGGTTCGGCGGGCGAGGCGGACGAGGGCGGGGAGGGCGTCGAGATTGTCGCGCAGGAGGGCGATGTCGGCGGCTTCTGCGGCGACATCGGTTCCGCTGCCGGCCATGGCGATGCCGAGGTTGGCGCGGCTCATGGCGGCGGCGTCGTTGATGCCGTCTCCGACGAAGGCGAGGGGGGCTTCGCGGGCGGCGATTTGTTCCACGAGGCGGAGTTTGTCCTCTGGGAGCAGCGAGCTCCGGGCGTCTTCGATGGCGCAGGCTTGGGCCACGGTTTGAACGGCCTCCGGGGTGTCGCCCGAGAGCAGCACGGTGCGGATGCCAAGCGTCCTCAGGGCGGCGAGCGCGCCGGGGGCTTCGGGGCGAATGGGGTCGTCTTGTCGTGCCTGCGTGTCGAGGAGGCGCCCGTCGGCATCGCGGCGGAGGCGGTTGCCCCAGGTGGAGGAGGTCAGCGTGCCGGTCTTGTCGAAGCAGATGGTGGCGAGCGAGGCGGCGGTTTCGAGCGCCTGGCCGCTTTTGACCAGCACGCCGTCTTTGGCGGCGCGGGAGATGGCCGCGTAGATGGCTGTCGGGGTCGCCAAGGCGAGCGCGCACGGGCAGAAGGTCACCAGGATGGCAACTCCCCGGTGAAGTGCTACGCACCAAGGCACCCCAATCCAAAGCAGGATTGCCCCGGTAAGGAACGCAAGAAGGAGGGCGGCTGGCACCAACCTTTCGGCCCAGCGGTCGGCAAGGCGGACGACGGGGGCTTTACGGGCGCGGGCGGCTTCGGCGAGGCGGAGGAGTTTCCGGACGGTGGCGTCTTCGCCGACCGCGTCGGCACGGAGCCGAAGTCGCCCGTAGCCATTGAGGCTGCCCTGCCACAGTCGGTCGCCGGGGCCTTTGCGGATGGGACGAGCCTCGCCGGTGACAATGGACTGGTCGACCTGGCTTTCGCCGTCGAGGACGGTCGCGTCGCAGGGGACGGCCTCGCCGGGCCCAAGGGTGAACTCGGCTCCCGGGACGAGCGAACTCTTCAGGCTGTCGCGCAATCGAATCAGCGATTCCAATCCTTGGTTCGCTCCCTTGGCGGCACGGCGTTCGAGCGCTTCGCCTATGGCCATCAGCAGCGCGACCTCCCCGGCGGCAAGAAATTCGCCGATTGCCAGCGCGGAGATTATACCGATGGCAATCAGCAGGCTGACGACAATCCGTCTGCGCCGAAAGAGGCTTTCGGCCGCTTCGCGGGCAATGGGAAGCCCGCAGATCAGCGCGGCAATCAGGGCCGGCGAGAGGGTGTTTTGCGCCCCTTTGATTTCCAGCCAGACGCCCGTCAGGACGGAGAGCGCGGACAAGGCGAGTGCCTGGGGCGTGGAGCACCAGGCCCAAAAGCCTTTGCCCGGCGCGGAGCAGGCGCAGCAGCAAGGGGATGGTTCGGAAGCAGGGGTGGATTTGCGGCAGGACATAGAGACTCCTCGGATGGGAAGGTCGCTGGCCGTCGACCGGGATTCCGATGCGCATTAGGATAGCACGCGCGCCTGCTGGAAGCAATCCAAATCC
>JBJFGP010000224.1:0-1866 GCA_051892815.1 Kiritimatiellia bacterium
AGTATGTCCGACTCCAGGTTCAACCTATCTCCAGCCCCCAAAGATTGCAATGTCGTGGAGCGCAAGGTTTCCGGAATTAGGTTCACTTCGAACCAGTCGTCGTCCAGCCCGCTGACCGTCAAACTCACCCCGTCCAACGCCGCCGAGCCCTTCAAGACCGTCCGCCTGGCAAAGGCCCGACTGCAACCAATCCGCAGCACACGGTCGCACCCGCGCGGCGAAACGGCGAGCACCTTCCCCACCTCGTCAATGTGACCGGTGACCAGGTGCCCGCCCAGCCGTTCGCCCAAAGCAAGCGCCCTTTCGAGGTTGACCGGGCCAACCGCCAGCGCCGTTTTCGAGAGGGTTTCCTCCAAAACATCGGCAGCAAACCAGTCGTTTCCGTGGCTCGTCACGGTCAGGCAGGCACCCATCACCGCGACGCTTTCTCCATCGACCAGCGGCTCCGGCCAAGGCTTGAATCCAATCGTCAGGCGCCTACCCGTGCCCCTCGGGGCAATCGTCCGAATAACGCCGATTTGCTGAACCAATCCGGTGAACATAAGTCAATGCCCCTGTTTCAAACGCTGCTTGATTTTAACCCCTTCGACGGCTTGCCCGCAGAGGATGCAGATGTCGGCATACGCCCTCGAAAGTTCATCAGACTTCCACCCGTTCCTGTCGCAGACCGCGCGGGCCAGGCGGATAGCTTCCTGTGGCATTCGTCCCTCCCAGTCGGCCGCCAAGATACGCGCCCGGGCCAGTTCGGCACGGTCGCGAAGGCCCTCGACAGAGGGAAACCTTTCGGGCAATTTCCGCCACAGGTCGAGGGCTAGGCGGTAGGCTTGGGCGTCCTCGGCGGCATAGGCGGCGGCGAGGTGGTATTCCAGGCAGGAAGGGGCTTTGGAGGCGGCCTTGCGGAAGTGTTCGAGGGCGGCGGGAAAGTCGGCCTTGGCGCGTAAGGAAAAGGCGTAGTTGAAGTGGGCGGCGGCGCTGTCGTGGCCCATATCAAGGATGGCGGCGCGTGCCTTGACGGCGCCGGGGATGTCGCCCAGTTTCTGCCGCCTCTGAGCCTCCAATTCGAGTCGGTCGACGAGTTCGAGGATGAGCGGATCCTGGGGATTTTTCTGCTTGGGGAAGGTCTTGCCATCGCCCAATCGGGTGGCAATGGCGAGTTGGCGACCTTCGCCGGATGCGGCGAGGGCGCGTGTCAGGAGGGAGGCGTAGACCTGCTCGTTCAGTCCCGCGCCGGGTTGGAGCCAGTCGAGGCGATTGGTGGCAATCTCCGGGAGGGATTGGAGGATACGAGCGCCCTGCTCTCGTGCGAACAAAAGGCGTATGGTGCTGGCAACCTTTTGGTCTCGGTGGTGGGCAACATAGGCGTCGAGTTCCGGGGTTCCGGCGACATAGGCGGCGAAGAGGTTGGGCAGGGCGGTCAAGCCGGCGGCGGCAAGGGCTCGCGTCAGGGCGGGGGCGGCGTAGCGCAGAAGCATATTGCCCAAGGGAAGGTCGAAGGGGGCGTTGGAGAGCAGCAGGAGATAGTCGTTGAGGCTGGTCTGCCAAAGCTGGGCGTGGGCGTAGCGTTTGCGCCAAAAGGCGAGTTCCCTCGCGAGGGCGGGAGGGTCGAGCGGTCGGACGTCGAGTACGATGGCGAAGAGGCCGTCGGGGGCAAGTTTTCGGGGCGTCGGATGGCGCGAGACGGGCCACTTCCAGGCTGGGGGCTGGCGGTAGAGGATGATGTCGTAGCCGTTGGTGCGCGGCTGGGATGCGAGCAGAGAGTGGAAAAGGGTTCGGTGGATTTCCGGGCAATCGCCCATCAGGGTTCCGCTTTGGGCACGGGGGCGGACGAGTAGCGGGATGGCGGTCTGGAGGGTGGTTGAGGCAAGC
>JBJFGP010000225.1:0-8437 GCA_051892815.1 Kiritimatiellia bacterium
GCCGTCCCCCTCATTGCCGACGACGAGCCCCGCCTCTGTCCAGCCTGCGGACGCGAAGCTGCCCAGACCGCCAGCTACTGCTCGGCTTGCGGAGAGGCTCTTAAATCACCACCTTCTGCCCCAACAGCAAACCACGCAAACAAACCAGCCGCCCCTACCATTACCCGCACACCACTCGAAACTCTGGCTTGGAAAGCAATCAAAGAAGATGTTGCAGCGGCACGCACCGCCAAGCCCGCTCTAGCCATTCACCACTACCGCAACGCACTCGCGCTTCTAACCCTTCTACGCCCTGAGACGATTCCGGGAAATACGCACCAATCCATCCAATCCGCTCAATCCGAAGCCTTGGCCCGTATCCGCCAGACGACCCTATCCTGTTCAACCTGTCGCGGTTCAGGGCGGCAAACATTGAGCAAGAATGATGCCCGGATGTCCAACCCCAAGAGTACGCTCTTCAAGGATGTGTCCGAGCCATCCCGCCAAACCACTGCCCCTTGCCTAGATTGTCACGGTTCTGGGCGCAAACGCGCCCGATTGCCGCTTTCCATAGCCCTCGCGGCCGTCTCATCTATGCAGGTGCCTTATGCCCAGGCTCAGACGCTGGCGAAACGCACGAAACTTTGCCGGACATGGGTTCCTGCCGACCTCGTAGACTTGCTCGACCTCCATCAAAAGGCTACAATAGCCCGAGCCATTCCGGCCATCTGCCCGCACTGCAATGGTGCCGCGGCCGGGGTCTGTTCCAAGTGCCAAGGGAGTGGACAAGGTGTCTGCCGAGCGTCGGGGTGCCAAGACGGTTTTCTGGTCGAACGCAGGGCATCTCGCAAGCGGCAGCATCTCAAGATTGGGGAGACGGAGCAAGAGCGCCCGCGGTGTCCTTCCTGCAAAGGAAGCGGCAAAGTTCCTTGCTTTGCCTGTTCCGGACAGGGGGAAATCCCGTGCCGCCGTTGCAAGGCGACAGGCACAACTGCACCTTGCCGCAAATGCGCCGGTGCCTCGGGCATTCTGACCTGTTCGCGGTGCAGAGGAACGGGGGCCTACAAGGACAAAGTCTGTCCGGATTGCGAAGGCCGCAAAGAGGTACTTTGCCCGGCTTGCCAAGGGGGAGGTTGCCAGCCGCAATGATGAGTACGCTACCGTCCATCAACGACTATCACTTGCCCAACCTCGACTTCATCAGTCTGCTTGGCATTGGGGGAATGTCTACTGTCTGGAAGGCGCGGCAGTTGTCACTCGACCGCCTGGTTGCCGTGAAGGTGTTGTCTCGTGAACTAGCCGCGAATCAGGAGGATCGGGACCGTTTCATCCAGGAGGCTCGTGCCTGTGCGGCGCTCGACCATCCGGGCATTATGCGGGTCTACGATGTGGCTTCGTACCAGAACACTTTCTACATCGTGATGGAGTTGATTGACGGGTATACGATGGGGCAATGGCTTCGACGAAAGGCCCGTCTGGACAGTGAGGATGTGCTGATTATCCTGGAGTCCGTCGCCTACGCGCTTGACTATGCGTGGCAGACGGCGCGTGTGGTCCATTGCGACATCAAGCCGGACAACATTATGATTGATCGGGACGGCACGGTGAAGGTCACGGATATGGGGCTGGCTCAGTCGCTCGCTACAACCGTCCAGACTGCCACGCAGGAAGAGGTCATCGGCACGCCTGCCTACATCTCCCCAGAACAAGCCTGCGGAGAGACTGATCTCGATTGCCGCTCGGACATCTATTCGCTTGGCGCGACGCTCTACCACCTTCTGACGGGGCATACCCTTTTCCCCGACCTCTCCAGCGACCAGGCTCTGCACGCCCACGTCCAGCCCGACACCCAGGCACCGGACATCCGCTCGGAAATCCCAGGCGTCTCCGATTCCTTCGCCCGTGTTCTTGCCAAGATGCTTGCCAAAGACCGTCGCGACCGCTACGCCGACTGGCTCGAACTTGTCGATGACATCAAAAGGCTCTATGCCAACGAACCGGCGGGTACCAACCTTTCACACCCCTTCATAAGTTCAATGCAGTTGAATTCCTAGGAACCTCACAATGAAACCCGTGGTAATCTTTCTTGGCGACGGTATGGCAGACGAACCCTCCGAACTCCTCGGCGGTCGCACCCCCCTTCAAGTCGCCAAGACTCCCAACATGGACGCCATCGCCCGGAACGGCCGTTGCGGCACCCTGCTGACGTTGCCGGACGGCTTCCCGACCTCCAGCGATGTGGCCAACATGTCCGTGCTCGGTTGCGATTTGGCCACGGAACTTTGCGGCAGAGGTCCGCTTGAAGCCGCCAGTCAGGGAATCAAACTCGGTGCGAACGACCTCTGTTTCCGGATGAACTTCACCACCACCGACGCCAACGGAATCCTCCGTGACTTCTCCGGCGGGCATATCTCCCAGAAGGATGCCGAAGAGGCCGTCGCCCTACTCAACGAGCGCCTGGGAACTCACCAAATCCGATTCTATCCGGGCGTCAGCTACCGCAACCTGCTCGTGCTCTCCGGCCCCGAATTCTCCGCACAAGTCGCCTGCGACAAACCCGACGACAACCACGGAAACCCCGTTGCCGAACACCTTCCCAAAGCCAAATCCCCCGACGCCGAGCCGACCGCGCGTCTCCTGCGCGAACTCCAAACCAAAGCCGCTGAGATTCTCGCCGGTCGTCCCGCCAATGGCGTGTGGTTCTGGAGCGGCGGCAAAGCCGGAGCCCTCCACACGATTCCCGGGCGCTATGGCATTCGCGGGGCGGTCGTTTCCGCCGTCGATGTCATCAATGGCCTCGGGCGTTGCATGGGACTCGATGTCGTCAAAGTCCAAGGAGCCACCGGCTACATCGACACCAACTACGAGGGAAAAGCCGATGCCGCCATCGCCGCCGCCAAGAACCACGACCTCGTCTATGTGCACCTCGAAGCCACCGACGAAGTCTCCCATGCGCAGGATGCCAAGCTCAAGATTCAAGCAATCGAAGACTTCGATTCGCGCCTCATCGGACGCGTTATGAACGCCCTTGGAGACAAAGCCTCCTATGTCGTTCTCCCCGACCATCCCGTTCCACTCGCAATCGGGAAACACACCCGCACGCCCGTTCCCGTTGCAGTCTGGCGCCCAGACGATACACCCGACCAAGTTGACCGCTACGACGAAACATCTTGCCTGAGCGGCACACTCGGAGCAATGAAAAAAGACGATCTGATGAACTACCTCTTCGCCTAGGATGTCCATCCGCCCGCGCATGGCCCTGCTGTTACTCCTGCCACTCGTCATTTGGCTACTCGGCGATGCAGGCTATGCGTTGGCAATCGCCCGCATCAAGCGCCAATTTGAGAGCAATTCGGGCAGAACACCGGACGGCATTCTCCCGCAAGCAGAAACCTTCGAGACGGGCAACGGCAAGGCAGCAATTCTCTTTGTGCCAGGCTTTATGGATACGCCCGCCGTCTTCCGGAGAATGGCACTCGCCCTCGCCGCCAATATCCCTGTCCACTGCCGAATCATACGCTTGCCCGGAATGGGAGATTGCCGCCCCGCATCCCTCGCCGCCTGGCAGGAAGAAATCGAATCGGCATACAACCAGTTGAGGCAATCCTATGACAAAGTTTTCCTCTGCGGGCATTCCTTGGGAGGTGGGCTAATCCTTTCCTTAGCCCCCAAACTCACCCCCGACGGTGTGATTTTGCTGGCGCCATTGGTTGATGTCTCCCCCGCGCGAATGCCCTTTGGACTGTCTGCGAGAAAAGTCTGGCGCTACGCCTCCCCCTTCCTGATTGCCACAAAAGAACTCAAGTCGATCTTCCCTACAATCCGACAGGCAGAAGACGATCCAAATTACCGCTACCGGGCAGATACTTTCGTCTCGCGGCACGCCTACGACGCCCTCTTTGAAGTCGTAGAAAAACTCCGCGGCGGCACGCAAGAACCCCATTTGAAGACGCCCCCTGTTTTGCTGATTACCGCCATTGACGACCAGGTCGTGGACAATCAAGCGACTGAAGCGTTCTTTGCGCATTGGCCCGCGCCACTGGTACACTACCGCGTCCCCGGCGGGCACTCAATCCCGCTGGGGAACTCTTGGCGGGAATCCCTAGCCCAGATAGAAACATTTCTCCATTCCGAAAGGGAAGACAAATGAAGCAGCCCCCCCTACCCTTTGAAGCCCAAGATGCCACAATCAGGTTTGAAGAGATTAGCCCGGAAGGGGCGGACAAGGCCTTGGCAGAAACCCTTGAAAAAGCCCGAAATGCCTTTGAGAAACTTGAAAAAGTTGCGGATTCAGTAGGTTATGACCTGGTCAGGCGGCTGTATGATTTGAGCCTGGCACCTTTACGCACCTGGGGGCTGGTCACGCACCTCCACTCGGTGATGAATTCCCAAGCCTGGAGAGAACTGGTCGCCAAGCACCAGCCGGCGCTGATTGCCTTCTCCCTGCGCATCGGGCAGAGCCAATCCATCCTGGCGGCGCTACGCAAGGTCAAACCAACCACCCCAGTGCAGGCCCGCATTCTCTCGAAGATGCTGCTCGAGGCCAAACTTGCCGGCGTCGACCTCCCGGAGCAACCACGCGAACGCTTCAACACCTTGTCGGCAGCGTGCGGCGAACTCGGGATGCAGTTCACCAACAACCTTCTCGACGCCACCAAGGCCTTCCGCCTTCCCCTCGATGCCGAACAAGTCAAACCACTCCCGCCCAGCCTGCAGGAGCTGCTCAAGCAAGACGATGGTTCATACGCTGTCACGCTCGAATCGGCGGTCTATGTCCCGTTTATGAAGCATTCGCCCGACCGGAACCTTCGCCAACGGCTCCATCAAGCCTATGCGACCCGCGCGGCCGAAGCCAACAAACCCATCGTCGACAAGCTTCTGCGGGCGCGGCACGAACTCGCCAATCTGCTCGGTTATCCCGATTGGATTTCGGTCAGTCTCGCCACCAAAATGGCCCAATCGGAACATTCCGTCGTGGCCCTGCTCAACCAACTTTCCGCTGTCGGGCTGCCGCTTGCGAAGCAGGAACTGGCGACGCTCAAGGAGTATGCCGCGAGCAAAGGATGGCGGGAGCAGGATTTGGCCCCTTGGGACATTCCCTACTGGACGGAGCGGATGCGCCAAGAGCAATATGCCCTTGACGAAGAAGCCTTGCGGGCGTGGTTTCCCTTTGAAAAGGTCTTGCAAGGGCTTTTCAATCTGACCCATTCGCTCTTTGGAATCACCGTGCGCGAAGCGACCGAGTCCGTTTCCCTCTGGCATCCAGATGTGCGGTTCTACCGGATTGCCGACCGCGCGGGGCAGCCGCTGGCCTCCTTCTATCTCGATCCCTACAGCCGCCCCGAGACCAAGAGCGGCGGCGCCTGGATGAACGACTTCAAATCCCGCGACGACTTGCGCGGCGATCTGCCGGTGGCCGTGCTGGTTTGCAACTTTCCCCGCCCCACGCAAGGCAAGCCCTCGTGCCTGCGCTTCGACGATGTGACCACCTTGTTCCACGAGTTCGGTCATGCACTCCAGCATATGCTGTCGCGCGTTGGCGTGCCGCAGGTCGCCGGCATCAATGGCATCGAGTGGGATGCCGTCGAAGTCGCCAGCCAGTTTATGGAGAACTTCTGCTATGTGCCTGCGGTACTGGCGGCGCTCTCGTCCCACTTCGAAACGGGCGAAGCCCTGCCTGCCGAATTGATTCAGCGCATCATTGCCGCCCGGGACTTTCGCGCCGCCTCCGCCCAGCAACGGCAACTTTACTTCGCCCTGACTGACTTGGCTTTGCACGGGGCCGAGATTCCCGCCGATCCGAATGCGGTCAAGGAATCCATCGCTCGACAGGTGCTCCCCTCGCCGCCGCCCGACTACGACCGTTTTCTCTGCGGCTTTAGCCACATTTTCGGCGGCGGGTATTCGGCCGGCTACTACAGCTACAAGTGGTCCGAGGTGCTGGCGGCGGATTTGTTCGAGCCCTTCGAGTCGGTTCTCGACCAGCCGGAGGCATTGTCCCAACTGGGGGCGCGCTATGCGGCAACGCTCTTTGGCGAAGGGGGAAGCCGCCATCCTTCGGAGGTATTCCGGGAACTGATGGGAAGAGATCCTTCGCCCGAGGCGTTGCTCAAGCATTTGCGCCACTGATTGTCGCCACTCCCCGAAAAACGAAAACGAGCGGCGCCGCAAGGGCGCCGCTCGTTTGGCATCGGGAATCGGCTGGTATCAGATCAGGCCGCGCTCAATCATCTTCTCGGCAATCTGGACGGCATTCTGCGCCGCGCCCTTGCGGATATTGTCGCCGCAGCACCACAGGGCCAAGCCGTTCTCGACGCTGGGGTCGATGCGGACGCGCCCAATCTGGACGACATCGCCGTGTTGAGTTTCGAGCGGCATCGGATACTGGGCGGCGGCCAAGTCGTCGACCAGTTTGACGCCGGGGGAGCGGCGAATAATGTCGTGCGCCTCTTCCACGCTCATCGGGCGGGTGAACTCGGCATGGACGGCGACGGAGTGCGCGTAGAAGACCGGGACGCGGGCGCAGGTGCACCCGATGCGCAGGGTCGGGTCGGAGAGAATCTTGCGCGACTCAAAGGTGAGTTTCGCCTCTTCGGTCGTGAAGCCGGGCATCTCCTTTTTGGGCGAGCCAATCTGCGGGAGGATGTTGAAGGCGATTTGGTGGGGGAAGTATTTCTTCTCGACGATGG
This sequence comes from Kiritimatiellia bacterium, assembly GCA_051892815.1. Classification (GTDB taxonomy): domain Bacteria; phylum Verrucomicrobiota; class Kiritimatiellia; order RFP12; family DVOR01; genus JAXFQS01. The sequence goes on from JBJFGP010000225.1 coordinate 6,669, forward strand.
GCTCCCCGGCGGCGTAGGTCTTGACCTGCTGGTCGAGTTCGGCAATGGCTCCGGCGCCCGCGCCGCTGACCGATTGGTAGGTGACGGCGGTCAAGTGGCGCAAGGGGTTCACGCGGTGCAGAGGCGCGATGCCCATCAAGGTGATGATGGTCGAGCAGTTGGGGTTGGCGATGAAGCCCTGGTGCTTGTCGAGGGCTTCGGGGTTGATTTCGGGAATGACGAGCGGGACGCGATCGTCCATACGGAAATCGTCGCCGTTGTCAATCACGATGGCGCCGCGCTTGACGGCCTCCCAGCCCCACATTTTGGAAGCGCCCTTGGAGCCTTCGGTGCCGGCAAAGAGAACGATGTCGAGCCCGTCGAACGCCTCGGCGGTAGTCGCCCGGACATGAAACGTCTCGCCGGCGATTGTCTCGTCGCGGTCGCGCGTTGCCAGGACACGGATTTCAGAGGCGGGGAACTTGCGCTGGCGGAGCACCTTGATCATCTCGGTTCCGACCGCGCCAATGCCTACCAGACCAACCTTGTATTGCTTCATAGTCTCATCTCCAAACGGCTTTGCCGTGAAGCGCATTAGTATGCCAAAACTTTCCGCCAATGTAAAGTACAGACCGCCGTGCGGGGTGCGAAGTTCTCCGGGAGAAAGGTTGACACCCTCCGTTCCGGCAGGTGCGCAGGATGGGAGCCCGGTCGAAGCAATGAGGCGCCCCCCATCCTAAATACGAATCCGCCCGACTGCTGCCTAGCGAAGGAACGGACAAGGCGGAACGACGCCTTACTTGGTCAACGCCATCCGCTTGGCGTAGAGTTTGAAGAGGAGCGCGACACGCTCGGCATCGGTCGCGGAGGGGGAAAGACCATAGGCCTTGTCGACCAGCGCGTCAAGATGGGCGTGCGCCTTGACCAAATCGGGCGGCATGGTGAGCGGGTCGTAAAGGTCGGCCAGCGTCGCCTTCGCATGGGCCGCTCGGGCATCAAGCACCGCTTGGGCGGCTTCCTCGATTTTCCCCTTCCTGGCAACCGCCCCCTCCAAATCAGGCCAGACGAAGTTGTTGTAGACAATATCCTTAGAATAGCGGTATCGCATCTCCAGCCGCCCCGCCACCGCCCGCATCCACGCGTTGTGCATCCGCGAGGTCAGCACGCCAAAGTGGTACCGCGTCGCGTTAGGAATGAAGAGATTCGCATTCGTCACAATCACCGAATCATCGATAAAGCCAATGGGAATATATTCGCGCCGCTCGGAAGAGACGCAAGGAACGATGATAGCGGTTTGGGGGTTGTTTGTTTCACGAAACAAGCCCGGAGTCATCGCCAACTGCCTCGCACCAGCATCACGGCTTGAGAGACGCATTTCGCGACACCTCATAATCCGCTCCCTTACAAGCGGCATTTTGGCAATATCGCTCGGCGCTGCATCTTTCAACCAGAGGCAATATCGAGGAATATTGTGCAAGAACTCTTTCGCACCAATCAAACGCTTGACATACTTGACAGACAAAGGCTCTGCCGCAATGAACTCTTCATATTCATTTGCGTCAATAATCAAGTTTCCACCATCAACAGGCTTGTTGCCATAGACCATCTGCGGCACATCACAAAGTGCCTTGTTGCGGCTTTCGACTATAACATCAGGTCCGTCGACGAGATAAGCGTTTATGTGTTTTGCCGGAATTGCTGTTCCGTCGGACTCGTAAATGGTTCTCTCCGGATCCGTTGCACGCGCTACGAGAGGTTTTGAATGAAAACCGATTATGACACAATGCACC
>JBJFGP010000226.1:0-8349 GCA_051892815.1 Kiritimatiellia bacterium
GTATCAGATTGTGCTGGTCAACTCTAACCCGGCGACCATCATGACCGATCCCGTCATGGCAGACGCGACCTATATCGAGCCGCTCAACCTCGACCGCCTGACGCAAATCATCGAGAAGGAGCGCCCCGATGCCCTGCTCCCCAATCTTGGTGGACAGTCTGGGTTGAACCTCTCCCTCGAATTGGCAAAGGCCGGCGTTTTGGACAAGTACGGCGTCAAGGTTATTGGCGTCAACCTCGATGCCATCGAACGGGGCGAAGACCGCGAGATTTTCAAAGAGACGATGGCCAAATTGGGCATCGGAATGCCGCACAGCGAGATTACCTATACGGTCGAACACGCCGAACAGGTTGCCGCCAAGTTGGGGTATCCGGTGGTGATTCGCCCCGCTTACACAATGGGCGGAACCGGCGGCGGGCTGGTGTACAATGTCGAGGAACTGCGGACTATCGTCTCCCGAGGGCTTCAGGCGTCTTTGACGGGGCAGTGCCTTGTCGAGGAGTCGGTGCTTGGGTGGGAGGAATTGGAGGTCGAAGTCGTCCGCGACGCCAAGAACCAGATGATTGCCATCTGCATGATTGAGAACATCGATCCGATGGGCGTTCATACGGGCGACTCCTTCTGCTCCGCGCCAATGCTGACCATCAGCCAGGATGTTCAAGACCGTTTGCGCGACCAGGCTTTCCGCATCGTTGAGTCGATTGGCGTCATTGGCGGAACGAATGTCCAGTTCGCCCATGACCCTGTGACCGATCGTATTGTCATCATTGAGATCAATCCCCGCACCTCTCGTTCTTCGGCGCTGGCTTCCAAGGCAACTGGTTTCCCGATCGCTCTCATATCCGCTAAGCTAGCCAGTGGAATGACGCTTGATGAAATCCCCTATTGGCGCGACGGTACGCTGGAGAAGTACACTCCGTCTGGCGACTATATCGTCCTGAAGTTTGCTCGCTGGGCATTCGAGAAGTTCCGCGGGGTAGAGGACAAACTTGGCACGCAAATGCGCGCGGTCGGCGAGGTTATGTCCATCGGCAAGACCTACAAGGAGACTTTCCAGAAGGCTATTCGCGCACTGGAGAAGGGGAGAACCGGACTCGGCTTCGCCAAGAACTTCAACAAACTGTCGCTTCAGCAACTTCTGGACAAACTCCGCATTCCGACAAGCGAGCGGCAATTCCTCCTCTATGAGGCAATTCGGAAAGGCGCGACCAACGAGCAGCTTCACCAACTGACTTCCATCAAGGTTTGGTTCCTGCAGCAGATGCGCGAACTGGTCGAACTGGAGGAGGCCTTGTTGGAGACCAAGGGGCAGATGCCTTCCGACAAACTCTTGGTTCAGGCCAAGAAGGATGGATTCTCTGACCGTTATCTGGCTCAAATCCTGGGTTTGAAGGAGCGAGCGATTCGCCAACGCCGGATGGAATTGGGTGTGCGTGAAACCTGGCATCCTGTTCCGGTCTCCGGCGTCAAGGACAAGACCTATTATTATTCGACCTACAACAGCGACTCTAACGAGGTTCCGGTCACGACCGGCAAGCGCAAAATTATGATTCTCGGTGGCGGTCCCAACCGTATTGGGCAGGGAATCGAGTTTGACTATTGTTGCGTCCATGCCGCTTTTGCCTTGCGCGATGCAGGGTGCGAGACGATTATGGTCAACTGCAACCCCGAGACGGTCTCTACGGACTATGACACTTCCGACCGTCTCTACTTCGAGCCCGTCACGGCGGAGGATGTGTTGCAAATCTACGAGCAGGAGAAGCCAGACGGCGTCATTGTCCAGTTTGGCGGGCAGACGCCGCTGAATATTGCCCGTGAACTGAGCGAGAACGGGGTCAAGATTCTCGGCACTTCCATTGATTCGATTGATGCGGCTGAGGACCGCGACATCTTCCGGCATATGATGGACAAATTGGGCATTCCGATGCCTGAGTCGCGCATGGCGGTTGATTTGGACGAGGCCTTGAAGGCTGCCGGGGAGATTGGCTATCCGTTGATGATTCGCCCTTCGTTTGTGCTCGGCGGACGCGGCATGGAGGTGATTTACGACGAGCAGATGCTGAGGGAATATGTTGATGCGGCCGTCGGTGTGACTCCCGACCGTCCTCTGCTGCTCGACCGCTTCCTTCAGGAGGCATTGGAGTGTGAGGCGGATGCGCTGTCGGACGGTCAGGATGTGTATATCCCGGCAGTGATGGAGCACATTGAATTGGCGGGCGTCCATTCGGGCGATTCGGCTTGCGTGATTCCCCCCGTCACGATTGACGAGGCGCATTTGGCGACCATCCGCGAGTATACCCGCAAGATTGCCCAGGCGCTGAAGGTGGTTGGCCTGATGAATATGCAGTATGCCATCGAGAAGGGCAAGGTTTATGTGCTTGAGGCCAATCCTCGCGCCTCCCGGACGGTTCCGCTGGTCTCGAAGGTTTGCGACATCCAGATGGCGCGGGCGGCTACTCGGCTGATGATGGGGGCGAAGCTGGGAGACCTCGGGCTTCACGACCGGAAGATTCCCCACTTTGGCGTGAAAGAGGCTGTCTTCCCGTTCGACAAGTTCCCGGAGGTTGACCCCGTTTTGGGACCGGAAATGCGCTCGACGGGCGAGGTGTTGGGCATGGCCGACTCGTTCGGATTGGCATATTTCAAGTCGCAGGAGGCCGCCAACGCCTGTCTTCCTACGGGCGGCGAAGCGGTTTTGTTCTCCCTCTCCGAGAAGCGCGATGCGGCGGCAAAGGCGGCCAAGGCGTTTGCGGACCTGGGCTACAAGATTTTTGCCACGGAGGGTACGGCACTTTGGCTTCAGGGGCACGGCATCCAAGCTACATCGGTCGCGAAAATCGGTCAAGGGCGTCCGAATGTGCTCGACTTGATTGTCAACCGCCAAGTTGCGCTGGTTGTCAATACGCCTTCGGGTCGGCGGGATGCGCGTGCCGATGACGCGTCAATCCGCAAGAGCGCCATCAAGTATCGCGTTCCCTATCTGACGACGATTGCCGCCGCCTGCGCTAGTGCGCAGGGAATCAAGGCCGCGCGCGACTCTTTGGGCGGCGTCAAGTCCCTTCAAGCGTATCATTCGGATATCCGGTAATTCACCTCCATTCCCAAGGCATTGCTATGACTGACCAGGAAGTATTGGCAACTCTCGAAGCGACGGGTGCGTTGCTTTCGGGGCATTTCGAACTTAGGTCCAAACTCCATTCCAACCGCTTTTTCCAGTGCGCCAATGTGCTGAAGTGGCCGCGCCACGCCCAACGCCTCTGCAATGAACTGGTGTGCCGGATGAAGGCTCAGAGGGATATTGGCCCAGTCGACGGGGTGGTTTCCCCCGCACTCGGCGGAATCCTTGTTGGGCACGAGGTTGCCCGCGCGCTCGACACCCAATGCCTCTTTGCCGAGAAGGCCGATGGGGTGTTGGTGATGCGCCGTTTCAAACTGGAAGCCGGGAAGCGGTATGTCGTCGCGGAGGATGTCATCACGCGCGGCGGCCGCGTCCAGGAAACCATCGACATTGTCAAAGCCGCTGGCGCGGAGGTCGCCGCCGTGCTGGTTCTGGTCGATCGCAGCGCCGGCAACGCCAAGTTCGACTACCCGACTTTCTCCCTGCTCCAGATGGCGCCGGAAGTTTGGGAGCCTGCTGATTGTCCAATGTGCAAGGCGGGCGAGCCTTTTGTCCATCCCGGTTCGTAAGCGACGGACTTCCACTATGCAAACTGATGTGACCATTCCCCTTGATGAGTTGACCGCGATTGCGCCGATTGACGGCCGGTACGCCTCGAAGACCGCGGCGCTTCGTGAAATCTTCTCCGAATACGGACTTGTGCACCGCCGCGTGCGGGTCGAAATTGCCTGGTTTCTGGCGTTGGCAGCCGAGAAGGAGTTCGTTTTTCTGAAGAATCCTCCGGCCAAGACTCGGCAGACCATACAGGCGATTGCCGACAACTTCGGGCTCGATGATGCGCGCCGAGTGAAGGAGATTGAAGCCGTCACGCGCCACGATGTCAAGGCGGTCGAGTACTTCATTCGCGAGAAGTTCGAGGCGATGGGGTTGGTCAAGGAAGGGGAGTTCATCCACTTTGCCTGCACCTCGGAGGACATCAACAATATGGCCCATGCGTTGATGCTTCGCGATGGGCTTTCCCTCCTCCGCAAGGCGCAGAACCAGGTTGCAGATGGGCTGGAACAGTTGGCAAAGAGTGCCGCGAAAATGCCGATGCTTGCCCGGACTCATGGGCAACCCGCCTCCCCCACGACCTTAGGCAAGGAAATTGCCGTCCATGTTTTGCGCTTGCGCCGTCAGGGAAAAGCCCTTGACGCCGCTCCGTTTCTTGCCAAAATGAGCGGTGCCGTCGGCAACTACAATGCCCATACGGTTGCCTGCCCCAAGGTGGACTGGAAGAAGTTCGCCGCCAAGGTGATTGTCTCCTTCAGAATGACGCAGAATCCGCTCACTACCCAGATTGAGAATCACGATGGCATGGCGGAACTTTTCGATGCGTTCCAGAGGTGGAATACCGTTCTGATCGATCTTGACCGCGATATTTGGTCGTACATCTCCATGCGTTATATCAAACAGCGCGTGGTCAAGGGCGAGGTCGGCTCCTCGACTATGCCCCACAAGGTCAACCCCATAGACTTCGAGAACTCGGAGGGGAACCTCGGCGTGGCCAATGCCCTTTTCGCCCATTTGGCGCGTAAGTTGCCGATTTCGCGATTGCAGCGCGATTTGACCGACTCGACCGTCATTCGCAATGTCGGTTCGGCATTCGCCTACAGCCTGATTGCCTGCGCCTCGACCCTGCGCGGTCTTTCCCGCATTGAGCCTTCCCCCGAGGTTATGCTCGAAGACCTCGACAACGCTTGGGAGGTGCTCGCGGAACCCATTCAGACCGTTATGCGCTTGTATGGCATTCCCGAACCTTACGAAAAACTCAAGGCTTTCACGCGTGGGCAGCGGATGACCAAAGAGGCGATGAGAGGTTTCATTGAAAGCCTCGACATTCCCCAGGCGGATAAGAACCGCCTGTTGAAATTGACCCCGGCATCGTATATCGGTATCGCGCCTGCTTTGGTGCGATTCTGCCGTTGAGGAGCAAGTCGCCCAATGAAGAAACTGCTTTCGGCCAATGAGGCCATTGCCTGCGGCGCCTATCGCGCTGGTTGCAAGGTGGCTGCCGCCTATCCGGGAACCCCCTCGACCGAGATTCTCGAGAATATAGCCAAGTTCAAGGGCGAGATTGCTTGCGAATGGTCGCCAAACGAGAAGGTTGCGGTCGAGGTCGCCATCGGGGCATCTATGTACGGCGCACGCTCCCTTGCGGCAATGAAGCATGTGGGGCTCAATGTCGCCCTTGACCCCGTAATGACCTATACCTATGTCGGTGCCTATGGCGGTATGGTCATTTGTGTCGCCGACGATCCGGGAATGCACAGTTCCCAGAATGAGCAGGACTCCCGCAACCTGGTCAAGTTCGCGAAAAGCCTTCTCTTTGAGCCCGCCGACAGCCAGGAAGCCTACGATATGACCCGCGCCGCATTCGAGGTTTCCGAGACGATTGGGGCGCCCGTCTTTATCCGCTTGACTACCCGCATTGCCCACACCTCCACGCCGGTCGACCTGGGGGATGACTTCGCCCGGGGCGAGGTTCCGCTAAAGCCTTACGAGAAGAATATCGCCCGCAATGTTTCGATGCCGCTTTATGCCCGCCCCATGCGGTACGCTGCGGAAGAGCGCCTGGCAAAGATGCGCGACTTTGCCGAACATTCCCCTTTCAATCGCATTGAGCGTGGCAAGGACGATTTGGGCATTGTTGCATCAGGCATCGCCTATCAGCTGGCAAAGGAAATCTTCCCGGAGTATTCAATCCTCAAACTGGGTGTCAGCCAGCCATTGCCTCCAAAACTTCTAACTGGCTTTGCCTCATCGGTCAAACGGCTTCTGGTGATAGAAGAATTGGACCCCATCGTTGAGGAACAGGTTCGCGCGCTGGGCATCAAGACAATCGAGCACCAGACAGACCTCTCTATGATGGAGTTGAATCTTGACCGCGTGGCGGCATTGCGTGCGGAGGTGCTGGGCGAAGAGGTTCCCCAAGCCGTGCCACATTATGACAAACCGCTTCCGCCGCGTCCTCCCGTCTTGTGCGCCGGGTGTAGCCATCGCGGGGTCTACTATACCCTCCGCAAACTCGGCGCCACGGTGACCAGCGATATCGGCTGCTATACTTTGGGAGCCTTGCCGCCATTGTCGGCAATCGACAGTACGATTTGCATGGGAGCCTCCATCGGGTGCGGACACGGCATGCTCAAGGCTGGCAAGACCGGGCGCGTGGCTGCGTTCCTCGGTGATTCTACCTTCTTCCATTCTGGCGTGACGGGGCTGATGGATGTGGTGTACAACAAGAGCCCCTTGACGGTGATTGTTTCGGACAACTCCATTACAGGCATGACTGGGCACCAGGACAATCCTGGTTCGGGCAAGACCATCCTCGGCGAACCGGCCGTCGCGGTCAAGATTGCTGAGTTGTCTCGCGCGCTTGGGGTGCGGCGCGTGCAAACGGTGGGGGCGTGGGACTTGGCCGAATTGGAACGCGTGCTGGCGGAAGAATTGGATGCGCCGGAGCCTTCGGTCGTTATTGTTCGGGGGCCTTGTTTGGTGAACGCCAAACTGACACATGCGCATTTGTGTGCGGTGACTGGGGAGTGCAGGGCTTGCGGGCAGTGCTTCAAATTGGGGTGCCCGGCCATTGTCTTGGGCAAGACCCTTCCCAATGGTCGGCGGCAGGCGTCGATTGACCCTCAGCACTGCTCGGGGTGTACGCTTTGCCGGCAGGTTTGCAAGTTTAGCGCGATTTCACAGGTGCGATAGCGATGACGACGAATATTTCTCTTGTTGGGGTCGGCGGGCAGGGAACTTTGCTGACGAGCGATATTTTGGCCAAGGTCGCGATGGCGGCTGGTCTAGATGTCAAGAAGAGTGAAATCCACGGTATGGCGCAACGCGGCGGTTCGGTGATTTCCCAGGTTCGCTTTGGTGAGCGGGTTTGTTCGCCGATTATCGCCGACGGAACCAGCGATATTCTGGTTTCGTTTGATAAACTTGAAGCGTTGCGTTGGAAGCACTTGGTTCGTCCGCAGGCTCGGGTTTTGGTGAACGACCTCTACCTCATGCCGATTACGGTTTCTACCGGGCAGAAGGCGGATGTGGAGGATTTGGACGGCGAGTTGGCACAATCATTCCCCGGGGTATTGATGGTTCCAGCCCAGCGCATTGCCGAATGCGACATGGGTAATTCGCGCTGTATGAACATGGTGATGGCTGGGGCAATGTCGCGTTTCCTGGCGTTCCCGGAGGAGTTGTGGCTGGGGGTAATGAGGGAGCGCATTCCTTCCAAACTGCTTGATATGAATATACGGGCGTTTGCGGCCGGTAGGGCTGTTACAGGGGATGTGATTGCGCCCTTTATGGTCTGATTGGAGGTCGGAAGTCTTGGGAAAGGTGCCTTTGTTGTCCCGAATCTGTTCGGGTGTCGGGCATCTTTTTGGCTGCTTTTGCCGCACAAAGGCGGGGCGTGATGCGGTTCGGCGGCGTTGGCGGATGAGGGGCGTTTGCTGTGCATCGAAGCGGGTAAGGGTGTTGCATGAGGAGACACTATATCGGGTTCGGGAGAAGGTCGCGAAGGGTAATCGGCTGGGGCTTGCGTTTCTAGTCACCCAACGGGCCAAATGGAATGTGTCCTTGTGGCGGGCGTTTGCGTCGCACGGGGCGTTTAGGGCACGAATCTTCTTGCTTCGGGGTATTCGCGGGGTGGGGGATGAGGAACTTGTCGAGGGGCTTCGTTTTTTCCGGGAATTCGATTCGAACGCGGAAATTGTCCCTCTTGATGGGTTGGATGAGGCAATTCGGTTGGTGGGCGTGGATGTGGTATTTGTCCAGGAACCGTTTTTGGGCATGGCTCGGATGTTGGGGCTTTCGCGTTTTGCATTGCCGTGTTATGTGCACTATACGATTTCTCTTAGGGAGACTGCGGCGTACTATTATACAGGGGAATTTGTGGGGATGTTGTGGCGCTTCTTTTGCGAATCGGAGGAGAGTCGGAGGGAGATCTTGCGCTATTCGCCTTTGTCCGGGAGGGCGGTTGTACCGGTGGGGTGGCCGAAATTGGATGTCTACCGGGAGAAGCCCGCAACAATGGATGCCTATTGGAAACCAGGGGTCTATCGGGCTATTTACGCGCCATCGTTTTCGTTTGGCGGTTTTGGTGCGCATAGTCGGTTTAATGTGATGTGGCGGGGTATGATTGAGTTGGCGGAGTCGGCGGAGGAAATAGGATGGGTGTTTATGCCTCATCC
>JBJFGP010000227.1:0-8250 GCA_051892815.1 Kiritimatiellia bacterium
CGCGAGATTGCCGTCATCAAGCTAATGATTCCGGCGTGGCGCAAAACCGCATTTCCCTGGGCTCGCTTCACGGATTCCCTCTCCGTGCCTGACTGAAACAGATGTGCTCGACAGCATCCTGAAAGTTCTGCGCGCCCCTGAGAATTTCAATATTTACGCGCAAGAAATAGACCGGAATGGCGGTCGCGGACAACTGCGGAAAACGGACAGCATCCTTCTCCGTCGTAATCAGCGCATCGGCGCCCAGATCGGCAGCCTTATTGATGGCGCCAAGCACCTCGGATGAAGTGTAGCGATGGTGGTCGGCAAAGCGCTCCGTACGCAGGATTGTCCCGCCAAGTTGGCGCAGAAAGTTCTCGAATCCTTGGGGCACGGCAATCCCTGAAAGCGCAACCAGTTTCTTCCCCCGCAACCACTCAAGCGGTTCCTGTTCATGGGTGTAAAGGCGGGAAAGAAAGCGAGGCGCATGGCAGCATTCGATTATCTCGGCGCGGGGGTTGAGTTCCGCCAAACGCTGGCGCAGGGGCTCACTTTTCCCCTTCGATTTCGTAATGAAAATGAAGTCCGCCCTGGCAATGGCCGAGACCTTTTCACGCAAAATCCCGCGGGGAAGAAGATGACCATTTCCGAAGGGATTGGTACTGTCGACCAGGACGATTTCGTGGGAATGTCGAAGGCGGCGATATTGGAATCCATCGTCGAGAATCAAAGTATCGCAACCGAAGCGGCGAATGGCATATTGCGCCGACTTGACACGGTCGCGATCGACCAGCACGACGACACCAGGCAGGTTGTTCGCCAGCATATAAGGCTCATCGCCGCCCATCTCGCTGTCGAGCAGAATTCGCTTACCGTCGCTGACGATGCGTGGGGGCGTAATGCGGTCGCAGAAAACCCTCTGCCAGAACGGCAGTTCTTTTTTCCGGTAGCCTCTGGAAAGGATGGCGACCTTGCGGTTGCGGCGCAGGAGTTCGCGGGCAAATATCTCGACAACCGGTGTCTTTCCTGTGCCGCCGGCCGTGACATTCCCAATGCTGATGACCTGCGCTCCAAGCGCGTGTCCGCGCAGAATTCCTGAGCGGTAGGCGAAATGGCGCACGGCAACCGCCAGTCCGAAAAGTTTCGAAATGGCGTTGAGCAAATCTAGGAAGAGTTTGACCCAACCCGTATGTCCCTGGTCAGCCCCTTCCTGCTGAATGAGGTTGACCAAATAAGATTCGAGGCGCTCGATGTTGCTGGGACGTTTGCGTGACATGGCTACCGGCGAAATGCTTGAAGGGTTCGTAGCGTCAAGCCGAAAAGAAAGAGGCTCGCACCTGCCAATACAATCAGACAGGCGGAGTCGCGACTGGCTTCAATAACTGAGTAAAGTCCCTCATCAGTCTGCCCCCAACTCATTTGGTAGAGCCACCAGCCGGTTTCAATATGAGGGTGGTTGACGCGCACTTGGACCTGTTTTTTCCCCGCCTTCGTGGCAATCGAGAGGGTACTCAAAAAATCGCTCGGCACCTCAGTATGCGGGTGGTTCAGAACTTGGAACGCATTGAGTGTAATCGAAAAGGGAAGTTGGCATCGAGGTTGTTTTCCGTTGGCGTCCCATACATAATGGTCTGAATCCCCGGGGCGCAAAGGAATGACGCCCTGTGTCGCGCGATGAGTTCCTGCCAAGGCCCCAACTAGTACGATGGCAAGGCCTGCATGAATCAAAGCAGACCACCAGCACTTACGGATGGCGGCCTTGACGGCAATCCAAAGCAGCAATAGTATGAGCACTACGGTACTCCACCATCCCATTGCGCCGAAGTCGAAGTAGGGAAGGGGAGAGGTTGCGCTGCAGGCCAATAGCAGCGAAGCCACTGCGCCAAGAAGGGATATTGCAAAGGCTAACAGCAACATAGTCTTTAGGCCAGGACCTCTATTTCGAAGGTGAGTTCCTCGCGGCAAATGTCGGCAATCATCGTATGCAAAGGGAGATTCGCCAGTCCCCGAGCGTGGCTAATCCGCTCCCAGATTGGCAGGTCGGCCGGATTTTTAAGGTAGGCCACGGCATAGCGCAAATCTTGCCATCCTCGGCCGTTATCCTGCAAAATTGCCTCGACTACATCAAGCGTGTGGTTGATTTGCGCGCTTGTGTCGCCCCTGTGTAGGCTCTTGCCATCGGCACCAATACTGGCCGTGCCGGATAGGGCAAGTAGGTCGCTCGACGAGCCGGTAATGCGGACTGCGCGGGCGAAGGTGGAGCGATAATCCGTCGCCGGGTTTTGCAATGGTGAGGGGCGTTGGACAATTTGAGTTCCTGCGGTCGGTTTGACAGCCCACACAGCGGCGGTCAAGGCTGCGTGCGATGCATTGGCACAGCCTATTCCCGTACTGGCCGGGATAAAGCCTGGGGCAAGGCGAGGCAGGCAATAGGCGTCGCGCGCCGCATTGAAGAGCGGATACCAGGCGGTAATCTTGTCGAGATAAAACCAAGTACGAATGACATGCGCATATGTCAACCCTTGTGCCCGCAACCAAGCTTCGATTTGGTTGTAGAGGTTGGCAGCTTGTTCCTCAGGAGGTAGGCACGAATTGGAGGGAATTAGGCCCGCGACTAGATAGGAAGTACCATCTTCGGGGGAGAGGGCAAAGAGTTCATTGGGAATGGCCGAGAAGGCATAAGGCGTCCGCGGCGAAATCAGATTGATGGCGTTGCACGAAGGCGTATTGCAGGTCAGAAGCATATCAGAGGGAGAGGATGTAGATTTCCAGCGCGTGAAGTTCATCCGGGGTGAGTTTGGAAGTGTGCCCGTGGCAGTCGCCCGGATTGTCCACGGTCAGCAACTCGTGTATCGACAAGGAGCGTCCATCGTAAAGGTATGGAGGCGTTCGCCAGACTTCCCTGAGCGTCGGCGTGTCGAAAGACCGATTCGTTTCGCTTCCGATTCCCAACCCCAAATCGAAAGCGCGCATATTGGTGTAAAGCCCCCTCTCAGCGGGATGGCAGAAGGCACATCCGGCCTTTGCAAAAACGGTTTTCCCATGGGCAAGCAACGGATGTTTTGCGTAGGGACTGACGGGAGCGTGCAAGGGCATTTCGCGAACATAGGCATCAAGACAAAGGGCATCTTCTTCAGGACGGGTGACGAATTGGATATGTCTCAGTCCCGCTCGATTGCAGGCCTCCATATTGGCGCGGATACCAGTAATCATCGTCGGAGGTGTCAAGTCTGAGAGAAAGAGGCTTTTGGTCTGTTTGGGATTGCCCAACCCATCATTGAGCAAGTCCCAGTTCAGTCCGTCGGCACGGCCATCAGGATGGCAACTGGCGCACGACTGCCACTTCTGGAAACACATAGAAGCATCGTTGAACAGCATCTCGCCACGACGGGCACGGCAGGCTGAGAGGTCATCCGGCTGACCGTTTGGCGCGATTGTTCGGATACGCGACTCTGGGGCGAGGGGAACAATGGCCACGATACCACTATAGTAGAGAGGTATAACCAACGTCTGGCTATCGGCGAACTGCACACCGTGGGGGCCATCGCCAGGAAGCGGAATGCGTCGTCGAATACCATTGAGAAAGGTCAAATCATAGGGAACATCCTCAGGCTTCTGGGAAACGGTATTGACGCTTTGCCCCTCTTGCACTCGCTCCAGCTGCCGATGCAGGGCGACACGATCTATGACACTGACCTCCCTTGTTCCGGCATGAGTCACGGCTAGGCAGTGGCCATCTGGCGAGACGGCAACGCCCCAAGGATTGGCCGCCCCGAGGTCAACATCGTCCAGCAGAACGGTATTGACATATTCGCCTGAAAGCCCATCGAAAATGGACAGCGCGGCCGTATTCATCCACCCGCGTTCCAACTGCGTTGTCGGCAACTGGTTGCGGCCGAGCGTATGTGTCACATAGATGAATCGATGGTCTGGAGAGGAGGTGATTCCTCGGACACCTGTCGAGCCGCTGGGGAGGGGGATACGGCGCAGTACCTGATAACGAGCAGGAGCAATCAGGGTGACTCTTGCCGAGACACACATATTGGTCGCTGGGTCAAGAGGAAGGTGATTGGCGACGAACAGGAGACGGTTGGAAACACCCATTGCCACACCGATGGGCTGATGGTGGCACGGGATAGAGGCGAGCCTTTGGAGGCTTTCCGGATGATAAGCTTCGAGGGTTCCCGAGTAGCGACAAGGAACCCAGATTGTCGTGCCATCATAGAGCGGCGCCATTGCCCCTGCGCCGGTGGGAACGGTTGACGAAGTTGGACTGAAAATACGCCGCCAAAAGGATTGGCGACGGGGGGGGGCATCGGCATTCAATAGGCTCAGTTGCCCGCAGGGTTCATCGTGGGGGCTAGCCGTGACGATCAGCGTATTGTTGGGACCAGCCGCAATGCCTGTCGGGCACTCCGCGAGTGGAATGGTTCGTAGCAATTTAGCCTGGGCGGTGTCTACAGCCAGCAAGGACGGTGCGGTTGCTGTGGTGATCCAGGTTGTTTTGTCTGCGGTGCATTCAACGGCATCTGGGGAGAGCCAGGTTGTCTGAATTGCCAGAAGCGGCAGGAAAAATAGCGTATGCGGCATAGATGGGGTAGCAGCGTGAGTCAACTCTTGTCACCGTCCATTTTACACGTTTGGCGTGAAAAAACAAGGTTATTCCTCAATGAGGGGGCCGGGCGAAGGCGATGGAATAATGTCGCATAATGTTTGTTATGGATAATTATTAGCCAATCGGGGCTTTTGCTTGCCGAGACGGAAGAAATCAACTATACTGCAACTATGCATCGACATTACAGTACCCGAGACCAATTGGTTGCAACCAAGCTGATTTTGCGTGGCGACGAAGCCAAGCATTTGGCAACTGTGCTTCGCGCCCAACCTGGCGAAGCGGTCGAGTGTTTTGACGGGCAGGGGTGTTGGCGCCGGTATCTTATCGAGTCTGTAGCGAAGCGGGAGGTTTTGCTTGTGGCGGACGGGGAGCTTGCCGAAGCGCCGAGACCAATCTGTCCGATTCATCTCTACGCCTGCATCTGCAAGGGTGAGCGTTGGGACTGGCTCTTGGAGAAGGCTGTCGAACTGGGCGCCGACCGGATTGTTCCGGTCCTTTCGGAGCGTTGTGTGGTGCGGCTTGAAGGGGGAGAACTCTCTGCCAAGCGTGCCAAGTGGACAAGGCGTTTGGTCGAAGCCGCCAAGCAGTGTGGAGCGCATTGGATTCCGGAACTCTCGGACGCCGTGCCGATTGAAAGTTTGCACCTACCTCCCCTCACCTATGTAGCGGCGCTGTCGGAGGATGCCCGCCCGCTTATGCCGTCTCTGCCCGACGACATTCCCAATGCCGTGGGATGGATCTCTGGACCGGAGGGTGACTTCTCCCCCGAGGAGTTGGCGTGGCTACGAGAACAAGGTTGCCGCCTGGTCACCCTCGGACCGCTCGTACTTCGAGCAGAGACAGCCGCTCTCTACGGACTTTCGGTGCTGAACTGTTGGCGCAATGCTCAAGGCACCTAGACACCCTGCCCTACCGTGCCTAGTCAGAAGCAGATAGGCAGAATCGCCTCTTGGAGGTTGCTATCCCCTGCCCCCATTGATACGCACCAGCAAGGGCAACACCTGTCAACCCGCAGCCCCACATCCTACCTGCCGGCCGATTCCTTCTCATTCGTCAAACACCCGGTTGCAGAACCGCTAAAGACTTGCACCGGTTCTGGCAATGAGGTATACTGAAGACGTTGTTTCGTTCGAGAACCATCCACCTCGCCTAGAGATTTCCCCTATGATTTCCGCCAAGAACCTCATCTTTTGCCTCGCGCTGCTGCTTCTGCTCATCGGCTGCCGGGAAAATCCTGAAGACCTCTTTGCCAAAGGCAAGCAAGCCCTCGCCAGCGGCAACCTTCCCGATGCCGTGACCTATCTCAAGCGCGCCGTCAAGGCATCCCCCAACGCCCTTGACGCGATGAAGTTGCTCGGCGGCACCCATTATCGCCTGGGCGAGATGGAGCAGTCTGCCGAACTCTTCGACGAAGTCCTGACCATCGCGCCGAACGATTTGACTGCGCTGGAGGCTCGTGGACGCATCGCCGGCACTCTTGGACAGTGGCGCGACGCCAACACATTCTTTACCCGGGCCGTCACGGCCGCCAGCGATCCTCAGGACATCTCTCGACTCCAGACCGCGTGGGGAATGGCCGACGATCTCAGAGGCGATACGATGCTCGCAGCCGCCCGTTTGCTCTACGCCATCCGCGCCAATGCCACGAACGAGGTCGCCATCTATAACCTCGCCGTCCTCTTCAAGGAGAAACTCAATCTCCCCAGAGAATCCGCCGAACTCTTCAACCTCTACCTTCGGACCGACGGTTCCGCCGCACGCAAAGAACCCGCCCAGAAAGCCTTGGATTCCCTCAAAACACTCACTCAAAAGAGTGAGCCGACGCGTACCAGGCTCATTGCCGAAACCAAACCCCTGGCGGAGAAAGCCATCCGCGAACGCAATCCGCGGAAAGCCGCGGAACTCTATCAGAGGCTTATTCCCCTAGGGCTCGATGAAAAGAGCACATTGGAGGCCGCCAAACAAGCCTACCAGACCAAGAACTACGAAATCGCCTGCCGCCTGCTCTTGCCACTTTGCTACCGCAGCCCGCGCAACCTCGTCGCCTTTGACTTGATGACCCGCGCCTGCTATGCCTGCAAACACTACCCCGAAGCGCGCCTCTACGGCCAGCGTTGCCTGTTGCTTATCCCCGAAGACAAAAAAGCCAAGTACGACGCCTGGCTGCAGAGCGTGCCGATGGCGAGGGACGACTAACCCGTGACAGGCAGCATTCCAACCCTTGCTACCGTCGACTGGTGCCTTTTGGCCCTTGCGCTTATCTTCGCCGTTCGCGGCGGTATCCGAGGTTTTTCCGGTGAAGTGGGCAACTTGGTGGCCCTTGCCATCTCGGGCGTGACGCTTTGGTATGCGTGGAATCCTTTCGGAATTTGGATTGCGAAAGCCCAGTGGATTCCCGAGGCCATTCGCCAGAGTTCCATTTGCCGAACTCTGATTCTCTTGATAAGCGTCGCGATTCTCTTTGTCGTCGTTTACAAGGCAACGGCCAAATTGGTCGGATGCGCCATCGGGCAGCCCCTGGACGCCATGTTGGGCGTCTGCGCTGCCCTTTTCAAGGTCGCATTCCTCGCGGGAATCATCTTCGCTTGCGGTCAAATCATATTCCCGCGGTTGACCCATTGGGCAGTTCCGGAAAGTAGCGTGGCTTCCCGTATTCTCGCCCCCATCGCAGAACACTTTACCGGCCATTTCTCGGTGCCCCACTGATGTTTTCCGACAATGCCAAAGAAGAAATCAAGGCGCGTATTGATATTGTCGACTTGATTCGCAGTTATGTCCCCTTGCGGAAAGCGGGAACGGTCTGGAAAGCCTGTTGCCCGTTCCATCAGGAAAAGACCCCCTCCTTCACGGTAGACCCAATACGCGGAACCTACCATTGCTTCGGTTGCGGCGAACACGGCGACATCTTTACCTTCACGATGAAGCAGGGAAGCATGACCTTCCCCGAAGCCCTTAGGGAGTTGGCCCAACGCGCCGGGGTCATCCTGGAGGAAGACAACAATCCAGTCGAGCGGGCAAAGCGCCAAAGACGGGCTCGCCTCTATTCAATCTATGAGGAGTTGGCCGCATTTTACCAACGTTGCCTGACACTCAAGTCCGCGCAAATCGCACGAGATTACCTTGCAGAGCGCCATATTCCCACCGAGATTGCGACCCAATTCCGCCTGGGATATGCCCCTAAGCGGCGCAACGCGCTGTTGGAATGGGGGCACAAGCACGGCTATACTACGGAAGAATTGATTGAGGCGCAGGTTCTAATTCCGCCAAAGTACGGAAGAGATGACGACTACTACGACCGTTTCCACGGGCGCCTCGTCTTCCCAATAAGTGATAAAAGAGGCAGGGTTTGCGCTTTTAGTGCTCGTATTCTCGACGGTTCCCATCCCGCGAAATATGTCAACTCGCCCGAGACCGAAATCTTCAAGAAAAGCCATATCCTCTATGCTCTCTCCGATGCCATCCGCCCTTTGGCTCAATCACCGAAGCACCAGGCCATTGTTTGCGAGGGTCAGATCGATGTTATCCGTTGCCACAGCGCAGGGTTCACCACAGCCGTCGCATCGCAAGGCACGGCCTTTACCGAAGACCACGTCAAACTGCTGAAAGAGAGTGGCGCCGAATCCGCAGTCCTGGTTTTCGACGGTGACTCTGCAGGT
>JBJFGP010000228.1:0-8214 GCA_051892815.1 Kiritimatiellia bacterium
ACCGCCTACTTCACCAAGAGCGCCGAAGAGGGCTTCGTCGGCTTCGGCAAGGCCCCAGACATCCTCCCCGAAACCCCCATCGAGGCCATGTTCTGCGGCTGGTTCTTCTCCAGACTCCCCAAGACCGCCCCCCTCGACGAAATCGCCCGCCGCTGCCTCCAGCTCGCGGAAAACGCCCTCGAAAACGGCTACGCTCTCGCCGCCATCCAAATCCTCGGCGGCATCGCCTGGCGCGAATCCGTCCGCCCCGAGGCAAAGCCCCTGCTCGAACGCCTCGTGGACGACGAAGACCGTGGCGTCCCCCTATGGATCGTCAGCGCCCCTATGGAATCCTGGGAGCAGGCCCTGGCCGAACTCGACACCATCGTCGCCGAAGAGACCGAACGCCTTCGCAAGGCCAAAGCCAAGAAGACCGAAGTCGTCTCCTGGTGGGTCGCCTTCCGCCCCTCCGCCTCCGGCAAGCCAAACCTAGAAGTCGCCTCCCTTCAGCCCAGAATCCAGAAAAGAGCCGCAGGCGGCGCCCTCAAAGGAGGCCGCACTATCGCCCTCAAGTCGTTCTACGAAGGGAAGTACAACGACCTGCTCGTCGACCAGGATCGCGCCATGCGCTCCTGCCTCGTCAAACGCTACACCGCCAAGGGAATGGAGGACTTCGCCCTCCCGCTCGAATCCATCGTCCACCTCGCCGGACACCCAAGCGTCTTCCGCGTCGATACCCCAGACGACAAGACCGGCGAGCCTATCCGCATCGTCCGCGGAGAGCTTCAAGTCGGGGCCGACAAGCAGGACGACGACTCCTTTGTCCTGGACATTCCCTTCTCCAAAACCGCCACTACTATCGTCCGCCCCGATGCCGACGGAGCCTACTGCGTCTATGAAATCTCCGACGAGATGCGCCGCTTGAGGGCTATCGCCGAGAAATACGCCCCCGACGGCAAAATCCGCATTCCCTCCGACGGCCAGGAACAGCTTCAGGGGCTCCTCAGGAAGATGGCCGCCCGCTACCGCGTCGTGGGACATTCCGAGGCGCTTGGCGCCGTTTCCGACGTCACCAACGTGTTCGAGGAGCCGACCCTCTGCATGCAACTCTTCCTCCGCCGGGATGTGCTGGAACTGACCCTGCGCATACGCCCCTTCCCGGAGGAGAACTTGATGGTCGAGCCCGGCCGAGGTGTCGAGCAAAGCCTCAAGATGCACAAGAACAAGCAGGTGCTTTTCATCCGTGCGCTGGCCGAGGAGATGCGCGTGGCCCAGCAGTTCGTCCACGCACTCCCCGACCTCGAACCTTGGGCCACGGGCGACTACTCCTGGCGCATCGACAACCTCTCCAGCGCGCTAGCCATTCTCCCCCAACTCAGGCAGACGAATCCGCCGGTGACGCTCACCTGGCCGGAGGGTGAGAAGCTTTCCGTCGCCACCGTCAAGGCCAACAACCTGGTGCAGGGCTCGCAAACCTCCCTCGACCGTTGGCTCAGCGTCAAGGGCACATTCACGCTTGACACCGGGAAGGTTCTGCAGTTCGCGGAACTCCTCTCGAAACTCGGATCGCGCACCGGAAACTTCGTGCGCCTGAGCGAGACGCAGTACCTCCAGCTGACCCACTCGATGCTCAGGCGCCTGGAGGCTTTGCAGGTAGCCGGGACGGTCAAGGGCGACGAACTTCTGGTCTCGCCGTCTGCCGTGCCGATGCTCAGCGCGAGTTTTCCTGACGACCGCGAACTGGCCTTGCCCGACCATCTGAAGGCGCGTGCCGAACTCTTCCGCCGCAACAGTGATGTGAAGCCGGAGATTCCGCCCCATCTGCGCTGCACGCTACGCACCTACCAGGAGGACGGATTTGTCTGGATGGCCCGGCTGACTTCGTGCGGACTGGGGGTCTGTCTAGCGGACGATATGGGCTTGGGCAAGACCGTGCAGATCCTGGCTTTGTTGCTCTCCCGCGCGGACGAAGGGCCCTCTCTGGTGGTGGCGCCCGCGAGCGTCTGTCTGAATTGGGTATCGGAGATGGCGCGCTTCACGCCTACGCTCCGGCCGCGGCTGCTGGCGGCTTCGGACGGGGAGCGCGGCGCCAAGAAGAAGTTCGGCCCGCACGACGTGGTGGTGTGCAGCTACGGGCTTTTGGTGAGTCGCGAGGATTCGCTGGCGGCGGAGTCGTGGAACGGCGTGGTTCTGGACGAGGCGCAGGCAATCAAGAACTTCTCTTCCAGGCGCAAGAAGTGCGCGGACCGGCTCACCAGCCGCTTCCGCGTGGCGGCGACGGGCACTCCGGTTGAAAACCGCCTTTTGGAACTTTGGAGCCTGTTCGATTTCCTCAATCCCGGTCTTCTCGGGACGCATCAGGCGTTCGTCTCGACCTACGCCGACAACCGCATTCCGCGCTCGCTCAAGCGCCTGGTTTCGCCGCTGCTGCTGCGCCGCCTCAAGAGCGAGGTGCTCGAAGAACTGCCTCCGAAAACCGAGGTCACTTTGCAGGTGCAGCTGAGCGAGGACGAGCGGGCGGCGTACGAATCCTGCCGCCTGGAGGCTTTGGAACTGCTCAACGGCGAGGAGCGCAAGGACAACCGCATCTACATCCTTTCCCAGCTGACGCGTCTGCGCCGTTTCTGCTGCCATCCGACGCTTCTCTTCCCCGATTTCCAGGGCACGAGCGCGAAGATGGAGGCGCTGGGCGAATTGGTCGAGAGTCTGCGCGACAACGGCCACCGGGCGCTCCTATTCAGCCAGTTCGTCGACTTCCTCGCGATTGTCCGGGCGGAGTTCGACCGCCAGGGCATTTCGTACCATTATCTCGACGGTTCGACGCCCACGGACGAGCGGATGCGGCAGGTTGAATCGTTCCAGAACGGCGAGGGCGACTTCTTCCTGATCTCGCTCAAGGCCGGCGGCACGGGGTTGAACCTGACGGCGGCGAACTATGTCATTCTGCTCGATCCCTGGTGGAATCCCGCCGTCGAGAATCAGGCCGCCGACCGCGTCTACCGCATGGGCCAGAAGAATCCCGTCACGGTCTACCGGCTGGTCGCCGCCGATACCGTCGAAGAGCGCGTGCTCGAACTCCACGAGACCAAGAAGGCCTTGGCCGAAGAACTCCTCGAAGGTGCCGACAACACCGCCATTTCGACCGAGTCGCTGATGGGCCTTTTCAAGAAGTAGTTTCCGCCGTGGGTCCCCGCCGAGATTCCCTCCGCCTGCTTTCCGCCGCCATCCCTTTCGCCGCTCTTTTGGGGATGGTCGCGGTTACGGTCTTCGCCGTCTGGTGGGGACCGCTGAACCAGGACGAAGGCTGGTATCTCTACGCCGCACGCCTCTTTCGCGAGGGCCTGCGCCCCTGGCGCGACTTCTTCTTCACCCAAGGCCCCGCGCTCCCCGCTGTCTACTCATTCATCCTGCCGCCAGGCGCCGGACTGCTCGCCGGACGGATTGCCACCGCGCTGCTGGGTTGGCTTGCGCTGGGCGAAACCTTGCTACTTCTGAGGGACAGAGGAATCCACCTTCGGGGGGCATTCCTGCTTACCTCTCTCTTGATGGGTTGCAACCTCTATCACGCCTACTTTACTACGATTCCGAAGACCTACGCCCTTGCCTCGGCGCTGCTGATGGGCGGCTTTCTCGCCCTCCAGCGCTCGACCGCACGCCCCCTGCTTGCCGCGCTTTCGGGACTCCTCCTTGCCACCGCCTCCGCCACCAGGCTCTCGCTCGGCGCCGCCCTTCCTGTCGTCGGCGTCACCCTGTTGTGTCAAGCCGTCCGCCCCGACCAAGCCGCCAATCGCCCCCGCGCCCGACTACTCTACTTCGTCGCGGGCGGATTCCTAGGGCTCGGCATTCTGGCCGCCTGCGCCGCCGCGTGGAACCCGGAAGGCTTCCTCGAAGCCCAACGCTTCCACGCCGCGCGCCAAGGCTCCTCCCTCTTCCTCGTCTGCGGCTCAATCCTCCGGCTGCTCGGCGCCTACTTGCCCCTCGTCCTGCTCGCCTTTGCCCTCCGGCGATTCCAATGGAGCGTTGAACTTGCCGCCTTCCTCGCCATCGGACTGGTGCAACTCGCCGCCCCCTTTCCCTACGACGACTACCAGGTGCCGGCAATGCCCCTTCTGCTCGTCGCCCTAGCCACCTGTCTCGACCTTCCTGCCGAACCCGCACGCCGGATTCGTGCCGAACTCGGGCTGCTGATTCTGTGCGGCATCTGCGCCGCGACATCCCCACTCGTGCAGGCCAGTCTCGTCTACGGGCAAGACCGTTTCTGGCCTCAGATCAAGAGCCAATCCGACCTGCAAGTCTTGCGCGAAGCCGCCCGCGAAGTCCGCCGCCTCGTGCCCCCCGGCGAGACCTTGCTCACCCAAGATCTCTACCTCGCCGTCGAAGCCGACCGACCCGTCCCCAAAGGTTTCGAGATGGGGCCTTTTGGCTATTTCCCGGAGGCCTCGGACGACTATGTCCGCCGCCATCACCTGCACAACCGCCGCACCCTCGAAGCCTTGCTGGCGACCGCTTCCGCACCCGCCGCCGCCCTCAGCGGATATACTTTCGCCATCGCCGCGCCGGCCATGACGCCCATCCCCGAGAGCGAACGTCGCCAAACCCTTGACGCCCTCCGCGCGCGCTATTCGCCGGTCGCCGAAATTCCCCGTTTCGGGCAACACCACACCCCCCTCCAAATCCTCCGCCGCAACCCTTAGCCGTCCGCCGCCGGTTGCCTCCTCACTCCGCGACTGACCCTGAGGAGAAGGCACCGCCGCGTGCGTGACATCGGCACCTCTTGCCTCAAGGCGAAGGCACGGGGCGCGGACTTTCCCTGCTTGGAAATGCCTTGGTTGGTAGCCACCAATCGTCCCCATTCGTAGCCACCTGCGGGACAAAAAAATTGCCACGACCGTCCCCGGTCGTGGCAATGAAACGCCCTGATTGATTACTTGCGCCAGTCGACGAAGAGGAACGAGTTCGGCGCCATCCGCACCTTGACCGTGCCATCCTTCGTCACGAGCGGGTAGATCTCCGAGTTGATGTGCTCCGGATCCGTCAGGTGGAAACGGGCCTGCTCCCAGGATGTCCCCGGCGGCGGCTGAATCTCGACCATCCGCACCACCACATCGCGGTCATTGTCCGTAAAGCGAGTCACCAGCAGGCCCAGGTTGCCCTTGGCATCCTTCGCCGCCGTCAGGTAGAGCGGAGCCTCGCCCGCCGATGCCGCCACCTGCGTCCCGAGCGTGCGCAGCCGGTTCCAGCAGACGAACGCCCAATAGCCCCAGTTCGGCAGCAGACTGTGCGTCTTGAAGATGCCGTTCATTCCCGTGTTGAGCCGGGCATCGTAGTACATCAGCATATCCACCGGAGCGTCCTGCCCCACGCTCATCGTCGCGGCCGTGAATGCCGCCCCCTTGAGCGCGCGCGAACCGCTCATCACATCCAGCGAATAGATCCACTGGTCGTCCCATCCCGCCACATAGTTCCACTCGTTGATATGCGACTCCGTCTTCGTGAAACCGTTTTGATCCAGCAGCGCGCGTGCCTTCCTCGCCCAGAAACCGATGGCTTTCGGATCGGTCGGGTAGATGTGCCAACTGTAGAAGTCCAAAGGCAGTTTTTCCTTTGCGCAGTACGGCAGAAAGACCTCTTTCCAAGCCTCCGCCCAGCAGAAGGCTGGCCCGCCAATCTTGATGGTGGTCCCGAAGCATTGGCGCAGGTGGAGCGAAGTGGTCTTGTAGAGTTCAAGGAACTGCTCTTGCGTGCCGGTCCAAGTCGGGCTCTTGCGTCCGTCCTTTTTGCCGTTCTGGTCGGGTTCGTTCCAAATCTCCCAGTACTGGATATTCCACTTGAAGCCGTTCGCCCATCCCTCGTTGTAGTGGCGCACGATGTGTTCGCAGATTCGGGCCCACTTGGCGAAGTCCTTGGGGGGATTGACATTGAACTTCTTGATCCAGTGTTCGATTGAGGCTCCGAGGCGGTAGTAAGGCTCGGTACCGGCTTCGCGCATGGTCGCAAGGTAGCGGTCGGTGAGGGTGAAGTCGTAGTTCGCCGGGTCGTTTTCGTCGGCATCGAAGTTGGGGAAGACGGCGTGGATGTCGACCAGATGGTGGGCGCCGTAGGTGTAGTTGATGCTGGCGTCGTGAACACGCGCGTAGGGAATTTTCAGGGCCGCGTAGGTCTCGAAGTTGTCGACCGTCTGGTCGCTGAAACCTTTAATCGGGCCGTTGTTCACCGCGTTCATCATGCGGATGGCCCCGAGTTCCTTCGCGGGCTCCACCGACACCTTCCAGACCTCCGCCCCGAACACCCCCGTAGCCGCCAGCGCCAGGCAGGCGCTCCCAATGAGACTTCTCATTAAATCGTTCCTCCTCAAGAGTTGAATTGACGGCTCAACTTGTACCATATTAGCCCCGAGCCGTCAAGTCTAAACCCGCCCCGCCCCATCTGCGCCGGCTTCCTCGCCTTTCGTCCGGCACCAACCTTCCGCCTCCCATCCTAGCCATCTGCGGGACAAAAAAATTGCCACGACCGTTCCCCTGTCGTGGCAACGAATCGCCCCGATGGATTACTTGGTCCAGTCGATGTAGAGAAACGCGTTCGGCGCCAGGCGAACCTTGACCGTGCCCTCCTTCGTCACGCGCGGGAAAATCTCCGAGTAGATGCGGTCCGGATCCGTCAGGTGGAAGCGCGCCTGCTTCCAGGAAGTCCCCGCCGGCGGCAGAATCTCGACCGTCCGCCCCATCACATCGCGGTCATTGTCCGTAAAGCGAGTCACCAGCAGACCCAGGTTGCCCTTGCCATCCTTCGCGGCCGTCAAATAGAGCGGAGCCTCGCCCGCCGATGCCGCCACCTGCGTCCCGAGCGTGCGCAGACGGTTCCAGGCGACAAACGCCCAATAGCCCCAATTCGGCTTGAAACTGCTCCGCCCCTTGAAGAGCCCGTTCATCCCCTCGTTGAGCCTCGCGACATAGTACATCAGCATGTCCACCGGCGCCTCCTGCCCCACGCTCATCGCCGCCGCCGAGAAGGCCGCCCCCTTGAGCGCCCGCTCGCCGCTCATCACATCCACCGAATAGGCCCACTCCTCCGCCTTCCAGCCGACCACATAGTTCCACTCGTTGAGATGCGACTCCGTCTTCTCGAACCCATTCTCGTCGAGCAGCTGGCGCACCATCCGCGCCGTATTGCCGATGTCCTTCGGATTCGTCGTGTAGATGTGCCAACTGTAAAAGTCCAGCGGCAACTTCTCCTTCCGGCAGAACGGCAGAAACTCATCCTTCCAGGCCAATCCATTGGCGAACGCCGGGCCGCCAATCTTGATGGTAGTCCCGAAACACCTGCGCAGATGGCTCGAAAGGGTCTTGTAGAAGTCGAAAAACTGCTCCTTCGTGCCACACCAAGTCGGGCAATTCGTCGGACCGAACCAACTCACCAGGTCCGGCTCGTTCCAAATCTCCCAGTGCCGGATGTTCCACCGGAACCCATTCGCCCACCCCTCATTGTAGTGCCGCACGATGTGCTCGCAGATGCGCGCATACTTCGCAAAGTCCTTCGGCGGCTTGACGTGGTACTTCTTCGCCCAATGCTCATACGCCGCGCCCAAGCGATAATACGGCTCCGTGCCCGCGTCCCGCATCGCCGAAAGATTCAAGTCCGTCAGCGTGAAATCATAACTCGCCGGGTCATTCTCGTCCGCGTCGAAGTTCGGGAAAATCGCCGCAATGTCGACCGTATGATTTGCCCCGTACTGGTAGCCGAGCGGCGCATCGTGCAACCGCCCATAGGGAATATTCAGCGCCGCCCAATCCTCGAAATTGCTGTGCGCCATATCGCCGTCAGACTTCGCCGGACCGTGATTCACCGCATTCATGATGCGAATCGGCCCCACCTCCTTCGACGGATCCACCGACACCTTCCAAACCTCCGCCCCGAACACCCCCGTTGCTACCAGCGCCACCCACGCGACCCCAAGCAAACTTCTCATTAGCCAATACCTCCGCAAGAATTGAATCGAAAAGAAACAATTATCCATAAGCATCCCGCCTTGTCAAGTTAAAACCCGGAATGCCCCGCCGTGACACCGCCACCACTCCTCAAGGCACCCAAGCCCCTAAACTCGCCTACTGGCTCAATCGTCGCTACATTCTCAAAATCCTCAACGAGAACCTGAAAACCTCCGCCCGGTAGTGCGCCGTCGGGCCCCGAAGCAGCCCGCCAACCACCCCCAACCCAAACCACCACCAAACCCAAAAC
>JBJFGP010000229.1:0-8091 GCA_051892815.1 Kiritimatiellia bacterium
CCATCCGACACCTGGTACCTCAAAGTCGCCGAGAACCAATGCTACGGCCCCGAACGGCTCCAGACCCTCGTCCAATGGGCAGAACAAGGTCGCATCGTCCCGGGACAATCCGCCTCGACAGACGCCAAACACTGGATCCCGGTCGAAGACATCCCCGAACTCGAACTCAACTGGTACCTCCGGACCAGAGACGGCAAGCACCAAGGCCCCTTCAACCGCCTTGCTGCCGAGGCCGTACTCCAATCTTCAAAAGTCCCCGCTGGCACCACACTTGTCCCAAAGGAAGCCATTCAGCCCGCCCAAATTCCCCCGGCACAGCCCTCCCTTCTCGCCACTGAAGAAACGCCAGTCCAACCAACCCCAACCGACCAGCCCGCTATGGAAAACCCCGCCCGCGAAGTCATCTACGACCCCGATCCGAACCCCGAAGACCTCTCCGGAACCGCCCCCGATTCGCCCCCTGTCCAGCACGAACTCGAAGCTGTCCGAAACGAACTCCAGAAGGCCCTTGCCGACCGCGACCAGCTCGTGCAGGAAACCACCACCCTCCGCGCCGAACTCCAGACCATCCAGTCCCAACTCGCCAACCAACAGGCCGCATCCGCATCCCTGCGCGAGCACCTGACCTTGGTTGAGGAAGAACGACGCCAAGCCAAAGAACAACTCGCCGAACTGGAAACGAACGCCGCCGGAGCCAAGCACCAAGCCGAAGCGGCCCAAGCCGAATTGGAGCGCGAAAAACAGCAACGCCAGCAGGTCGAGACAGCGTTGCAGCGCGCGCAGGAAGAACTCGAAAAGGCCCGGCATTCCGCCCTTGATTGGCAGCAGAAACTGGACGCCTCCGATGCCCGTTGCCGCGAACTTCAGCAAGCAAACGAAGCCTTGAGCCAAAACCTGGAGGTGGCGCAAAATCAGGGCAAAGAGGCGAAAGAACAACTCGAACTGGAACGGCAGAATCGCTCCGAAAAAGAGCAGACCCTCGACGCCGTCAAAGCCGAACTGGAGAGCCTGAAGAGGGAGCATTCGGAACTCCTTTCCGCCTCGAATTCGCGCGACCTGGAACTTCAGGACGCCATCGCGGCATTGCAACGCCAGGTGGAGGAACTGCAGAATCCGGAACACCTGGCGAAACTGGCCGACCAGCGCGATTTTACCCAAGTCCACGAACTGGTTGCCGACGAACTTCTCTCGCTGGAGGAGTCCTTGGACACGGAGCGGTCGTGCCTGGCCAAGATTCGGGAGGCGTCAACGACGCGGCAAGAACGGTTGCAAGAGCGAATATTCGCTCTGCGGAAACTTTTGGGGAGCGACAGTGACGAGTTCCGGCGCAATGCGTTGCATCGGACGCAGGCGGCGAATACCGCCCGCATTATGGCAGAGGTGA
The DNA here is from genome assembly GCA_051892815.1 of Kiritimatiellia bacterium. Lineage (GTDB taxonomy): Bacteria > Verrucomicrobiota > Kiritimatiellia > RFP12 > DVOR01 > JAXFQS01. Next base: position 1,385 of record JBJFGP010000229.1, read on the forward strand.
ACACCTACAAGGCGAATTGCCAGCAGGAGATTCGGGAGTTGCTAGAAACGCGCGAGGAGCAGGCTCGGCAGATCAACCTGCTGAAGGCTGAAGAGGCCCGCTTGAAAGCGCAAGTTGAGGAAGGGGCCCGCCATACGGTCGGATTCGACCAGTTGAAGGAGGATTTGGCCCGTGTGGCTGCCCAGCTGGAGCAGGAACGGCGGGTGCGAATCAGCGACCAGGAGCAGTTCAACTCCATCCAAAACTCGCTGCTGAAGCGGATTGACGAGTTGGAACAGTCGAACCCATTCCTTTCGACAGAGCGGCGGTTGGATGAAGCCACCCGAGCAGGCTATCGACCGCCCTCATCTTGGCCCGGCGGTGGCGATTTGCCGCGCGGATAGCAGGCAATCGCCCAATTCAGTCGCCTGGCTTGCGCCCCCCGTTTCAGTGGGGCCCCCGCAGGGCAACTTGCGGGCAGGCTCAAACAGGGTCACTTGGCAATCTCGATGCCGCTGAGCCGGAAGGTAATGGTCTGCCGGACACTTGCCTCAACAGGGCAATCGCCTGCACGAGCGGGAATGAAATTCGCCTTTCGAAAGGCCGCCGCGGCGGCTTCATCCAGTTCCGGATGTCCGCTAGTTTCTAGGATGGTCACACGCCCGCAACGACCATCGGAAAGGATTCGAGCCTCCAGACGAACAGTCCCTTCGTGACGCCGCTCCCTGGCGCTTCTCGGATAGCGGATGATGATGCGATTGGGGGCTTGCGGAGGCGCCGAAACGCGCGGTGAAAAGGCAGTTTTCGGGGGAGACGATTTGACTGGAGCGGGGGCGCTGGAAGGTTTCTCCGTTGGCACAGGTGGCTTGGGCTTAGGGGGCTGGACTGCCACCACCGGAGGCGGTTGGGGTGCAGGAGGCTTGGGTAGCGGCGGCAACTCCGGAGGCGTCGGCAGGCTATCCACCTTCGGCAGGACAACGGGCGAAAGGGCTTCCAGCATAGGGGGATCGGCGCGAGGAATGGGCGTTTCCACAGGCGGTTCGGGGGCGCGGCTTCCAGATATTTCGGCTCTTTCCTCCTCGGCGTCCAGAACCGAATCGGTCTCGACAATCACAGCCGAGACGGGAATCATCTCCAATGCCTCAGCCGTCCCCTTTCCTTGCCAGGACGCAACCCATAACAGGTGTACCCCAAGCGAGGTCAGAAAGCAAACCGCTAGACGCTGTCCTTCCTTCATCGCCGCGCCGGGGATTGGAGCCGAAATGCCACCTTCTCGATGCCTGCCTTGCGCAAAGTCGCCAACAACTCCAACGCGGGGCCTAGTGGCGCACGGCGGTCGCCATTGACCAGAACCGCCACCGGACGCTCCCGCCAGCGGCGAATCACTTCGAACGGCAAATCCGCCTCCGGAAAGGGCACCTCGTCCAAATAACATTGCCCGTCAGCCGTGTAGGTCACGACCAGCGGCGTGCGGACTTTCTCCAGCAGAGACGATGGCGAGGTTTGCGGCAAATCGACCTCTATTCCGCGCGCCGCCGTCAACGAGAGCGTCGAATAGATGAAGAAAATCAGTAGCAGAAACATCACATCCAGAAGCGGCGTGAGTTCCACCCGGGCCTTCGTACGATCAAATCCCGAAGACAGTTTCATCCCTGCCCCAAGGTCTCCGGGAGACGGGCCCCTCGGAACCGGTGCACCGCCTCGGTCAAATGCGCCGTTTCACGCTGGACATACGCGGCGAAAAGATTGTACGGCAGAAGCGTCAAGAGGGCAATCACCAGCCCCGTCGCAGTCGTAATCAGCGCCTCGGCAATGCCCGCGCTCACGGCTGTCGGGCTCCCGGATGCCTGCTCGGCCATTGCGTCGAAAGTCGAGATAATACCCGTCACCGTGCCGAGAATTCCCAGCAGAGGCGCCGCCGTAATCACCGTATCCAACACGCCCAGCCGCCGCCGAAGTGCGTCGATTTCCTTCTGCGCAGCGACTTCGAGCGCCGCATCCTCCATCGTTTCCGACGCCTCCATTCCCGCTGCCGCAATCCGCAAAAGAGACGAACGACCGCCCCTTGCAACCGCCAACGCATCGGTTGCCTTCCCCTGCTCCAACAACTTCAGAATATGCCGCCAAAGCCCCTCCTCCTGGCGCTTTGCCCGCCTGTATGCCAATACGCCCCAAGCCCGCTCAAGCGTCACCGAAATGCCCGCTACCGAGCACGCCAGCAGCGGCCACATCACCCAACCGCCCTTGATAAACCACTCCGCAAACATCATTCCTAATCGAGCCGAGACTCGTCCTCCTTCTCGTCACACGGCACTGACAGGTAGCGCATCACCTCTTCCGCAATTCGCGCAAAGACCGGTGCCGATACAAAACCGCCCGTGTGCTGCGGTTGCGGGCGCTCGATTACCACTAGGATTCCAATCTCCGGGTCTGACGCCGGGATGATTCCGACAAAGGACGCATGGTGGTCTGTGTTCGAATAGTAGCTGCGCACCCGCCCCGTCTCCGGATTGACATCCCGCACAACCATCTGCGCCGTACCAGTCTTGCCTGCCACGCTGTACCCCCTTACGCGGGCACGCCGCGCCGTTCCACCATCATCTAGAACACCCTTGAGCATATCTAGCACCAGGTCGGCCACAGGCGGTTTGATTGGTCTCCCGATGACCGCGGGGCGATTCTGCTTGATGACCTCGCCTTTGGCGGAAACGACCCTATCGACCAAGTAGGGTTGCATCATTTTGCCGTGGTTGGCGATGGTGCAGTAGGCGTTGAGCATCTGCAGGCCGGTGACCGCCACGCCTTGCCCAATGCCGATGCGCGTGGGCGTAATCATCGCCCACCGCTTGTGCGGAGCAAGCAGTCCGCCGGCCTCGCCCGGCAGGTCGATTCCCAGTTTGGAGCCGAACCGGAAGGCCCTCAGGTAGGCCTCGAACTTGGCGGGGCCCAGCGCAACCGCGGCCTTGGCGCAAAAGATGTTGGAGGACTTCTTCAAAGCCGTGCGGGTATCAATCATCCCTCGGCAATGGTCGTTCAGGGGGCGCCCCGCGTAGTGCCAGACGGCGTTCAGGCAGTCGAAGCGGGTATGTTCCGTAATGACCCCTTCGTTGAGAGCAGCAGCAACCGTCACTGCCTTCATTGTAGACCCGGGCTCGTATACGCCCGTCAGGGCCTTGTTCATATAACTTGACGGCGGCTCGCGGGAGTAGTTGTTGGGGTCGAAGTCAGGGCACGAGGCCAACGCCAGGATTTCTCCGGTCTTGACCCGCTGGATGATGACGAAGCCCGCCGTGGCCTTGAACTTGTCGACCTGAGCACGCAGTTCCCGCTCGGCGATGTTCTGTATGGTATGGTCGAGGGTCAAATGGACATTCGCGCCGGGAATGGGGTCGATGTCCTCCATCCTGCGCAGGCGCAACTCGCGGGCAAGGCTGTCGCGCACCCCGGCAATACGCCCCGGAATGGGCTTGAGCACCTCGTCATAGACCTGCTCTATGCCCGCCAAACCTTCGCCTCCCTTGGTTGCGAAACCGATGACATGGGACATCCGGCGCCCCTGAGGATAGGAGCGCACGGAGGTTTGGGTAAGGCGCACGCCCGCCAGGCGCTGCTCTTTTCCGCGTTGTCCGATTGCATAGACGAGATTGGAGATGATGTTCTCATCCAATGTAACGGCTACCGGGATGTATCGGTTGTCTTTCCGTTGCAGCGTGGCCAACATTTCATCGGGTGGCAGACCGAGTATCGTGGCAAGGGTCTGCGCCACGCGTGTCTTCGGAACGGGGTGTCTCCCTTCCGTAAACTTGGGGTCTTGCGGGTCGACATAGACCTGCTGCGCGGGAATGGAGAGGGCGAGCGGAACGCTATCTCCGTTGCGGTCGAATATCTTTCCGCGAAGGGCTGGGATTTCCTCCGTAAAGGTGCGCTCCAGCAGATGCGGGTCGACGATTTGCAGTTGGTAGAGGCGTACGAGAACGGCCAGGAGCAGGCCGAAGAGCACGAGCCCGATTGCCGCGACGAAGCCTTTGGAGCCGATGTCAGGCTTGATATAGCGCGTGGGCATGGCTCGCTTGGCAGGCTAGCGTGCGAGCCGCGTCTGGCGGGTGCCGCCGAGGGCAGGTCTGGCGCCGTTGATAGTCGCCATCAGGGCATGGCTGGCTTGTATGCGCCCGTTTTTATGCACGCGGACGACCTGGTCGCCGGTGGGATAGACCAGCAGGAGCCCGTGACTGACCATGGCGGTCTCAAGTTCCTCCGGAGTACGCATCGAGTCCCACACGGCCTTCTCGCGCTGACGGGTCTGTTCGAGGGTGGCGCATTGCTGTTCGAGGCGCTTGATCTGCTGTGCGCAAGTGGCGCATTGCTGGCGCAGAACGAGCTGGGAGATTGAGAAGAGGGCGAAGAGGAGGAGCAGTGCGCCGATGATGTTTCGGGCCTTCTTGCTCTGGACGGTCTGACGACGTGAATTGCGGCGGCGTTTCATTTGGAATCGGTCGGTAAGGGGTTAGTCAAGCGGTGTGTTTTCGAGGCGTTCGGCGACCCGGAGTTTAGCGGAACGCGAGCGGGGATTGGCGCGCAATTCGGCCGCTCCGGGTGTCACGACTTTACGCGTCAGTCGCCTTAGGGGCGGGTCCTGGCGTTCGAGGCGTTCCCCGCCTTGCTGCAGGGAGACGCGGCGCCCTTCGTGGGCGGAAAGGAAGTGTTTGACGAGGCTGTCGGTAAGGCTCTCGAAGGTAATAACCGCGAGTTTTCCGCCGGGGGAGAGGATTTCGAGGGCGCCATCCAACGCGGCCTGGAGTTCCTGCATTTCGCGGTTGATGTGCATTCGGATGGCCTGGAAGACTTGGGTGGCGGGGTGGTGCGGTCCGCGGCGTCCGGGGAGGGCGTCGGCGACTATGCCGGCGAGTTGGAGGGTGGTTTGAATGGGGCTGTTTCGGCGGGCTTTGTCGATGGCTTTGGCGACGCGCAAGGCCTGGGGTTCCTGGCCGAGTTGGCGGAAGATTCGTGCCATTTCGGAGATGCCGGCGGTGGCAATCCAATCGGCGGCGGTCTGCCCTTTGTCGCAGTCCATCCGCATATCGAGGGGGCCATCGGCGCGGAAACTGAAGCCTCTTTCGGGCGTGTCCAACTGGTAGGAACTGACGCCCAGGTCGAGCAACACACCGTCGACTCCATCGAAGCCGTTGGTCTGTGCCAAGGTCTTCAAATCGCTATGGTTTCCGCGGGCGATGGTGACGCATCCGGCGAAGGGCTCCAGGCGTTTGCGGCAACGCTCAATCGCCTCGGGATCGCGATCGATTCCCAGCAAGCGCCCGGCGCCGCGGGCAAGTATCGCCTCGCTGTGGCCGCCCGCGCCCATCGTACCGTCGACATAGCACCCGCCGGGCTTGACGGACAAGCCTTGGAGGGTCTCTTCGAGCAATACGGGGATGTGCATGGCGGGCGTTTCGGGGGTGGGTTGCTGTGGATTCTAGAAACCGACGAGTTGGCAGGCTTCGCGGAGTTTCTCGGGGTCGACCTCCTGCAGGCTCTCGCAATGTTCGGGGGCCCAGAGTTGGATGCGGTTGACCGCGCCAATCAGTACGACTTGCCCGGAGAGTTCCGCATAGCGCAGAAGGCGGTCGCCAATGCGCAGGCGGCGTTGTACGTCAAAAAGAAGCTGCTCGGAGTTTTCGCCGATTGTCCGCAAAGCCCGCGTCGCGACCGGGTCGAAGAGTGCCTTTTGGCGCAATTCGCCCATACGCGCCTCCATCTCCTGCGGCGGCAAAAGGGTCAGGCAGCGGTTATTGGGATCGGGCATCACATAGACATACTCCGGCCGCCCCATGCTGTGCCACCAGGTCGCCGGCAAGGTCAGCCGCTTCTTCGGGTCCAGGGCATGCTCGAAGCGCCCCGTCAGCAACCCTTGCGACGGTGTCTCGGAACGCGCCGTTCCCTTTTCAACCTCTGTTTTGCCTTCTCTCATTGCCTGACACTTAGTGACACTATTAAACACTTTTCCCCACCAAATTGCAACCTAAAAGTTCCTTCCGCGCGCGCCAACGCCCGCGGAAGGAAGAAATATTAAACAGAAAAGGCGGCTAAACATTGGACTTTTCGTCAGTTTTCGACTGTTCTGACCCGATGAATATTTTCTCGCAATTCCACTCCAGTCCCCTCCCCTTTCGTGGAAACCGCGTTCCACACACCTTGACACCTTCCCCACCGACACCTGCCAACCTCTGCCTCTGACTCCTGCCTGCCAACCGTCCCGCCTCCTATCAACCTCCACTTCCGACAGATTGCTATCTCTCAAAAATCCCCCTGCCCGCCGCACAAAAGACTTGACGCCTGTTTTTTTTTTTTTTTTTTTGTATTTTAGCCTGGTACTGCCCCCTTCACCAAGAAGTTCCACCCTGTCCAAAAGGCCGCCTATGCACACCACTTTTTCCTCGAAAGATTTAGGGGATTTAGGCAACGGATGCCTCTTGCTATTCATTATCCTCGCCCTGCTCTGGATCTATCTTTTCGGTTAGGGCACCCCAAATAGTTTCAGAAAGCACCTCGAATAGCGTTCCTTCGCCTTCAGAACGAGGAAGACCAACTCACCTTGCGCTAGGTAAAAAGCAGGTCTGTTCCCTGACAACCAAAGCGTAATGCCACCAACTCGAAAAGCGCATCGACGGTCTTGCGGTTGAATCCGTCCGACTCGGCATTTTGAGCGAAGGATTCACCGCCGAATGCGCTAT
>JBJFGP010000230.1:0-1760 GCA_051892815.1 Kiritimatiellia bacterium
AGCGATCTTCCGGCTGGGGCAGTCAAGGAACTCTATCGAGCCCTCCGCCATTGCCTTGAGGAGGTCGACGGATACATTCCGGTCTATTCGAAGAGCCCTGAACGTGCTTACCTTCTGCCGTTCCATTTCAAGGAGCGTCCGGAGGGGGCGAGGCCGAAGGTGGTGGACTTGAAGGGTCGGGAGTTTGCGCCGGAGTGGAGCGCGCACTTGGCTCAGCTTGATGGCATTGCCGATGATGTCTGCGTGAAGATGGTCTGGACCGAGTCGTTGCCGGAGTTCGACGGCGAGAGTTTGATCTTGCCGCTTCAGATGGCTTGGTGGAGGCATGCGGATCGGTCGTTTCCGAACTATTCGGTCCACCGCTTTCTGGCGACGGGCGCGGTCTCGGGAGGGCGCCTCAAATGCGTCCATGTGGAGCGGAAGAGGGAGCATATCGAGAAGAGTCGCGACGACTTCTTTTTCGTCTATCCCGTTGTCGGGAGGGGGGGCGGCGAGGGGGAACTTCCGGAGGGGCTGCCGTTGCAGGAGTGCCGCGAAAAGATTGCGTGGTGGGCTTTGTGGCATACGCCTCTGAACGCCGACCGGGCCTTTAGGCAGTTGGAGACTATGGCGCATGCGGAGGGCGGGGGCGGACTGGATAATTGGCCCGAGGTCTACCAGCGGCTTGGGGAGATTGCCAACCATTGTGACCGCAAACTCGATCCCAAGAGGTGGTTCGCGAATCGGCTTCAATGCTGTTTCGCGGCGTGCCATTGCGGGGAGACGCAGGCGGCCGAGAAGGCGGCGTGCGAGGCGGAATCCTTTGCCCGGGCGCGCCCCAAGTACCGCGCGGATTTTTTGCGGCTTCGAATCCAGCAGGCGATTATGCTTCAGGATCAGTATCGCTTCCGGGAGGCAACGGAGCTGCTCGATGAGGTTGATCGGGCATTGGCGTCTGGGGAGGAAACCCTTGATCAGGCGCAACTCGCGGATTTGCGGATGAGGCTATACGGAACGCGCGGGCAACTCCTTTCGATTCGTTGCTTGCGCGGGGAACCGGAGGTAGGCGAGACTGCCTTCGAATCGTTGCAACAGGCGAAGGAGATTGCCGAGTACCTTAGCGACCAGGAGGTTGGCACCAATCGGTGCGGCGCGTTGAAACAGACCGTGCGCGATGCGAACTATCTGGTTTGGCATGCCGCGCTCTGCGACTTTTCCCTCTTGCAGCCTGCCGAGAAGAGGGCGCGCGAGTTGGCGGCAAAACTCTCCCAGGAAGATTCAGACCGCAACGGCGCCTACCGGGAACTCTACTTCGAGCTCGGCTACTACCTGCGGCTCTTGCGCGACGGCACGACCGATGGTTTCCGCGAGCCCGCCGCACAGCTGGTTGGCTGCGGCGAGAAGTGGCTGCAAGCCATGATCGGCAAATATTGCGGAGCCATCGCCGCCGCGCGTGGGCACCTCGACAAGGCCAGCGAACTCTTCGACAAGGCCGAATCGCTCCTGCCCCCCTGCTCCGGCGGCATGCTCGACCTGCTCCACCTCTCGCTCGAATGCGAGACCATCCGCTCCCTTCGGAATACTCCCTTCGCCGGGCAGGCCGACGCCGCCCGCACGCGCGCCGAGGCCCTCCTGCCGAAGGTTCAGGTGACCGCCGAGGCCAGGCGCGAATGGTCCGATTGGATTCATTCCCCGGACACCGCAGATTTTCCCGGAAAAACCTTCTGGTACTAGTTTCAACCCATTGATTCCAACCCTTGGAGATAGCACGATGAGCCATT
>JBJFGP010000231.1:0-7878 GCA_051892815.1 Kiritimatiellia bacterium
GCAACCACACCCCCACCCGCAAAGCCCGGACCAGGCTCAGAAGGACTCCCCGTGAGCAACACCACATCGTCCGGATGATTCCGCTCCCGCAGATAGTCCCGAACCTCCGCGAGAAACCGCCTCCTGCGCAGATGCCACCAGTCGAGATACCGCCCGTAGAGAGCCCTGTCGCGCTGCAAATCCGCCCGCGTGACGGCCTTCGACTGACCCGTATCCTTGCAGAACCGCGCAATCGTTTCATCCGCGAAACTCACCGGCATCGCACTGTTGCGCGGACGAATCCAGGCACCAACGATACGGGCCTTCGACTTGAACTTCAGAATAGTCAAGTCCAGCACCCGCTTGAAGTCCTCCAACGCCTCCGGCGCAGTCAGATCCACATTCGCCGACTCCGACCACCAGATATGCGTGTAGTGCCCTTTGCCATTGGTTTTGCCCAAAGGCTTGCACTTGCGCTTGGGCCCCAGACCGTTGGGACCGCGCGCACCGGAGTACTCGTAATAGGGCAATACATCCAACCCGCGCTTGCCGGCGGCTTCCACGCACTCCTGCCAGACATGCTTCAGGCTGGCATCGTAGTGCATCCACCGCCAGTCTTCAGGGTCCCAATGCTGGCAGTGGCCGAATTCGAAGAGGTCCTTGGTGAAGGTATTGATGGCGAGGAAGGACATCAAGTCCATCTTGTAGGCGTACCAATCGGAGGGGTTGTCGACGCCTCTGATGGCCGGTGCGCCTTGGATTACGCCGTCGGACATCTCTTCGCGCCAGAAGATGCGGCGTTTGGGAAGGCCTTCGGGGTAGTTGATGGTGGCGGCCAAGGTGGTTGGATCCTGGACCTCGTAGAGGCGCACGGCGTGGACGGCGATTCCTGCGGAGAGTGGTTCCTGGTCGGCGGAAAGCTGCGCGATGGCGAGGTCGAAACCTGTGTTGGGGGTGCGTACGCGCTGGGGGGTCATGCCCTCGCCCAGGCGCACGCCGTAGTATCGGCTATGGAGGTTGAAGAGGTTTTTCCAGGTTTCGTAGCGTCCGCTGAGCGGGAGGTCGAGGGATTCGGGGTGGTTGTCGACGTAGCGTGGCGAGAGTGCGTCGCCGACGGTGGTGCCTGTGTGGAAGCCTCTAGTGGTCTCGCATCCGAGGTTGCGGACAGTGTAGGAGCGGGGTTTATCCTCGGGGTAGTCGATGGTCAGGACATAGTGTTTGCCGGGCTTGAGGAGTTGGCCGTCGCCGAGGGTGAATTTGAGTGCGGAGGATTGGGTTCCTTTGCCGAAAGGGGGGATGACCCAGGCTTTTCGACCGAGGATGGTCTCGACGCGAAAGGTGTTCTCGGGGTAGGATTCCATGCGGTGTCTGGGAAGGAGTCTCTGGCCGCAGACGATTTCGTCGACGAGCACCAGTTGTCCGAAGGGGGGGAGGTTGACGCTCGGGCGGCGGGCGAGGTTGGCCTTGGCTTCGCGTTCCCAGCCGACACGCTCTTTGGCGAGGGCCTCTTCTTCGGCGATGCGCCTCTGGATCTTGTTCCAGGCCTGTGGGGTGTAGACATCGAGAGCGACCTCGGCGAAGACGGCTTTATAGGTGGTAATCTCCAATCGGACATACCTCGATTCGGCCTTGATTTCGAGGTCGCGCCAAGACTTGAAGGCGTCGCAGGGGCAGGTAGCCTTCTTGACCCAGGCGCCCGGCTTGCCGACATAGACATGCACATCACCGATGTCGAAGGTGTCGAACAGCCAGACTTTGCAGATGGGCTTGACCTCCCCTAAATCAAGGATGACATCGACCGGATAGCGCGTTCCCTTCGGCAGCTTCCAGGCCGTTTGAGGCTGCCCCCCCGGCGTGTCCTTCACCCCCAACTGCCCCTGTTCGTCGACGAGAAATCCCATTTCGGCGCCCTTCGCCTGGCAGGAAATCTGATCCGATCTGAGTTTCAGCCGCACCACCCCCTCCGGCATCGCCCAAAGCCCCGCAGAGACCATCGCCAACACACCCGCCATCGCCAATCGCATCCGCATTGCGCCCTCTTTCTGCTGCATTCCCGGGTCGACACGACCCAGACCAAGGAGATTCTAGCCGCCCCGCCGCCCGAAAGCAAGGGAAAACCTCGAAGGTAGGCAGGAATTCCACCAAAAGGTATTGCTAAAACAGAAAGAGAGGTTGATATAATTGCCACCAACAGGTGCCTACCACCTCACCCCCAAGGTACCTACCCATCGTCCCCGCCCCCTTCAAAGAGCGTTTAACCTCCCGGCTTGCAATGCCCTCCCAATATGGTATAATGAACCCCACACTTGAACCCCCAGAAGAGGAAGAGACCATGTCCGACCGCCCCACGATGAAAATGCTCCCCGGAGACGAAGTCCGCCAAATCATGTGGCGCTTCACCGACCGCTTCGATATTCAGATGGCCGTCATGGGCGCCCGCTCCGTCGCCCGCGGCCTCGTCGCCCGCCTCGTAGCCAACGGCCAGCGCAACACCCACGAATGGACCCCCGAGAAAAACTCCATGTACGAAGCCTTCGACCAGGCCGGCATCACCGCCGCAGGCCTCGACCCCGAATTCGGTGGAACAATCGAAGGTCCCCGCAACCTCGCACTCTCCCTCCTAGCCTGGGAACTCGCCTGGGTCGACGCCGGCTCAGCCACCACCTCCCTCGTCAACAACCTCGCCATGGGCCCCATCTCCGAAAAGGGCACCCCCGAACAGCGCGCCAAATACATGAGCCGCTGCAACCCCGCCAACGGAGAGAAAATCTGGCGCGGCGCCTTCGCCCTCACCGAACCGCTCCCCTATGTCGGAGTCGATACCGGCGTCCTCTGCGGCAAAGTCCGCATCGCCCAATGGAATGAAGGAGAGGAACCCTGGCTCCAGGTCGAAAAACGCGGCCGCTTCATCACCAACATGATGACCGCCAACTTCATCACCGCCGCCGTCGATACCGACGACCCCCGCATCGCCTCAAGCTGCATGGTCATCCTCGAAGAAACCGACGAGGGACTCTATGACCGCGGCGCGCCAACCCTCAAGATGGTCCACCAACTCTCCAATACCCACGACCCCATCTTCAACCTCAAAGTCCCCGCCAGCCGCATCGTCGGCGGCTACACCATCAAAGACGGCAAGATAGTCCCCAACCTCACCCATAGCGAAATCATCGAAGCCGTCTTTGGCCGCACCCGCATCGGCGTCGGCCTGATGACCGCCGCCAAACTCGTCTCCGCCGTCGAGCCCGTCATACGCTACCAGCGCGGACGCTTCCGTGGCGCCGCCGGCGTCGAGCCAGGCTCCCCACGCTACGACCTCGGGCTCCAGAACAAGGAAGACGCCCTCCAACGCCTCGCCGATGTTTGGGCAACCGGCGAAGCCGCAGCCTCCCTTGGATTCGCCGCCGCACGCGCCTTCGACGCCCTCGAAGCCGTTGAAAAACCCGTCCTCAAAACCTTTGCCGACCAAGGCATCAGTGGACGCGCACTGCTCAAAGCCCTCAAAGAGCCTACTGCCCAGGCAGTCCAACTCATCGAACAGGGCGGCGACCTCGAATCCGCCGACCCCGTCGTCCAATACGTCCATCGCCATGCCTTGGCCAACGTCCTCTGCCCCGCCTGTAAACTCTGGAACACCGGCCACGGCGCCAACCTCATGCGCGAAGCCGTCTCACTGATGGGCGGCTACGGCATCACCGAAGACTGCCCCGGCTTCCTCGGTCAGAAATGGATGGACGCCCAACTCGAGGCCACCTACGAAGGCCCCGAAGTCGTCCAGCGCCGCCAGTTGACCGTCATGAAAGACAACCCCGTCTTCCAGGCCTTGCTCCGGAAATGGGTCGAAGAACTGCGCGACGAACGCCCGGAGCTATCCGCAGCCCTCGACCTTTGGCTCTGGACAAACACCACCCTTTCTACCCTCAAAGACGCCAACGGCAAACGCCTCGGGAACGGTCAGAGACACGGCGTCGCCTACCCGCTTGTCGACGCCCTGAGCTGGCTGTTGGCGGCAAAGTGTTTCCGCGACGATGTGCGCGAACTGGCCGCGAAGGGACCCGAGCATCCCCTCGTTGGGCCCGAAACAGAGGGGTATGTCAACACCTTCAGCGACCTGCTGGCGTTGCAATCCGCCGCCGCCGCGGGCGAGACCGTGCGCATCTGCTCCGAACTCTACTTCGGCTATCAGACCCAGTTACCGGACACATCCGCTTTCCGCCTCCTCCGGGACAAGGTCGAATGCGCCCTGCTTGGCGATCGGTTGGCGAAAGACCGGGCCGCGGCATCCCTCTCTACGATTATGATTCCTGAAGCGCTGGACTATCCGCAGGCGTAATCTGAGGTCCGACATGACTGAAAGACAATCTATGCAGGCCGACATTGTCGTCGTCGGCTTTGGTCCATCCTCAGCGGGCTTTCTCACAACGCTCGCTGCCGAGGTTTCCAAGACGAATCCCGATGGCACGCCGCTCTACGAAAGCCGCGTCATGCCAGGCTGTCCGCTCCAGATTCTTTGCTACGAGCGGGCGGACGACACGGGTTTCGGCGTCTCGGGCATTGTCACTCAGGCGAAGCATATCCGGGCTTCGTTCCCGGGGCGCAACCTGGCGGATGAGATCCCCAATGCGGCGGACATTTCGTCGGAGACGGTGGCTTACTTGTTTGACAAGCCAAGCGGACCTTCGCGCCGCACGGCTGGCACGAAGACGGTCGATGCGGTGTTCAAGGGTTTGCACGCGTTCCAGAAGCGAATTCCCGAGGCAGCCGAGTTGCCATGGATTCCGCCTTTTCTGCGCAAACACGGCGGGATGGTGCTTTCGGTGGGGCAGTTCATGTCGTGGTGTGCGGCGAATCTGATGGGTACGGGTGTGGTTCAAATCTGGCCCGGAACGCCTGTCGCCGAACCGCTTTTCGAGGGGGATCGGGTCAAGGGGGTTCGGCTGGCGGATCAAGGCGTGGACAAGCGCGGTAATCCGGACCCAGCGGTCTATATGCCGGGCATGGATGTCGAGGCGTCGTTGCTGACGGTGGTGGCGGACGGCCCTGTTGGACCGGTTGGCCGTGCGCTCGACGAGCGGTTTGGTCTGCCGCCTGGACATCATCGCCGGGATTGGGCGGTTGGGATGAAGGCGGTGGTCGAGTTGCCGGAGTCGTGCACGCTTGAGCCGGGGACGGTGATTCATACGCTGGGGTATCCGGAGCCGGAGCTGTTCGGGTTCCTCTATGTCTATCCGGACCGGACGGCGTCGCTTGGGATTTTCGTTCCGTCGTGGTTGGACAGCCCGTTGCGCACTTCGTACCGCTACCTCCAGCATTGGATGCGTCATCCCTACCTCTGGCGTCATCTGAAGGGGGGCAAGTTGCGCAGTTGGGGGGCGAAGTCGCTGCAAGAGTCGGGGATGAGGGGGGAGCCTTGGCTGGTCGGAGATGGTTATGCGCGCATTGGCGAAGGTAGCGGCACGACCAATGTCTTGACCAATTCGGGGGTGGACGAGGCGTGGCATTCCGGCGTCCTGCTGGCCGAGGGTGTTATTGAACTGATCAAGTCCGGCCGCGCCTTCCGTAAGGACAATTTGGAGGAGGCCTATGTCGCGCGCCGCCGCCGCGATCCGATGAACAGGGAGTTGAAGGCCGCCGCCAAGGCAAGGGACGGTTTCAACAAGGGTTTCTTCCTGGGGATGATGGGCACGGGCATGACGGGGATGACACGCGGTCTGCTCAATCTGCCGTTCGACTCTGTGCCGCCTTCCCAGCGCATTCGGACGGTGCAGGATTACTATGGATCGCGCATTCCGAAGCCCGAACTGGAGGCTCTGATTCAGTCGGCAATGACCTCGCACACGACGCTTCACGACAAGGTTATGGACCGACTTGGCTGGGAGCCGATTCCGTTCGACGGGGAGTTGCTGATGAGCCATCAGGACGCGCTGCTCAAGGGTGGAAAGGTTCAGGCAGCAGGTGGTTTTGCCGATCATATCGTTTTCGACGATCCGGAGGTCTGCCGCGCGTGCACCGAGAAGACTTGCGCGGAGATTTGCTCTGCGCAGGCGATTACGCCCGGCGAGAATGGTGTGCCGGACTTCGACCGCGAGAAGTGCATCCATTGCGGCGCGTGCATCTGGAGTTGCTCCCGCGCCAAGCCCGAAAATCCCGAGAAGGCGAACATTACTTTCCGCGCCGGCTCGGGCGGGTTGCACTCCAACGAGAACTAGTCTATCGCCCGTATTCCTGCCTTCAAGGCCCCGCGTTCGATGCTTTCGGCGCGGGGCTTTTTTCGTGTGCAAGCGGCTCGGGGAGGGGAGCACCACGGAGGTCGTCGGCACCTTTCGCGCGATTCGCGCGGGTGCGGTAAATCTCCCCTGTGCGTGCTTTTTTGACGCCTCAGGTGGAATATGGCGATTTGGGTCTCGGCAGTTCGGAAGGCGTTGGCACGCTCGATGAGCGAGGGGAGGGGCGTGTGCGAATCTGTCGCCCCGAGAGATAGCAAGCAGGGGCTCCGTTTCGTACGAAGCCCCTGCTTGGATTCTTTGGCACCTTTGCCAGTGGTGGGTATTTAGGAATCAGGGCGTATCGAGCGCACCTTTGTAGGTGCAGCGGCGAACCTTCTGGGTCGAGGTGCGTTCGAGCGGCTCGGCGGAGATGACAATCTTGCGCGGGTGCTTGTAGTCGGCCAGCGCGACGCAGCGTTCGCGGATGATGGCTTCGATGGCGCGCTCGACCTGGTCGAAGGGAGGCTCGACACCGCCGTTCTCCTCTTTGAAGAGGTCGAGGTTCGGGTGGACAATCGCCCCGACCCGCTCGCCCGGCTCTTTTCCCGCGTGATAGCCCAAGACAATGATGTCCCCGATGTGCGCGTCCGCCGAAAGGACATTCTCAATTTCCTCAGGGTAGATGTTCTTTCCCTCGCGGTTGACGATGAGCGCCTTGCTCCGCCCGCGAATTGTGACATAGCCGTCCTTGTCGATAGAGGCCAAATCCCCCGTGCGGAGCCATTCGCCGTCGAAAGTTTCCCGTGTCGCCTCCTCGTTCTTGTAGTACCCCAGCATCACCGTCGGCCCACGAACCTGCAGTTCGCCTACCCCCGAAGCATCCTCGTTCGCCAGCCGGATTTCCACATTCGGAAGGCGCGTGCCAATCGTCCCGATACGCTGACGGTGGAACTGTGCAACCGTCACAACCGGAGCCGCTTCCGTCAACCCGTAGCCCTCTGTCGCGTTGATGCCCAGACGGTTGAAACCCTTTAGCACGCGGGACGGACAGGGTGCTCCTCCGACAATTATCATATCCAGTTTGCCCCCCAGCTGCTGGCGCACCTTCCGCCCCACCACTTTGCCCAGACCGACCGCGCAGAGCAGTTTTGCCAGGCGCGATGCCTTGATGCCTGCCTCGATCTTTTGGTAGAGTTTGTCGGCCAAAAGGGGGACCGCAATCAGGACTGTCGGCTTGGCATGGCGGATGTCCTCGCCTACCGTTCTGAGGCTTTCGCCGAAAGCCAGCGACGCGTGGCAGACCAGCGGCACGACATAGCAGACGGTAAAGGCGAAACTGTGGAAGAGGGGAAGTACCACGATGAAGGAGTCTTTGGCGCCAAACTGGGGCAGATGGTCCAAGCATCCGACGGCATCGGCAATAAAGTTGGCGTGCGTGAGCATCGCGCCCTTGGGCTTGCCGGTCGTGCCCGAAGTGTAGATGATAGAGGCTATGTCGCGCTCCTTGGGTTCGACACCTTCGCAGAAGGGAAACTCCTTGGTCCGGTAGGCGGCCATATCCTCGAAGGTATGAATAGGAACTCCAGCGACAGAGTCTATTCCAGCTGGCTCGTCGAGGATGACGGCGCGAATCTTGGGAAGGTCGGGGAGGATGCGCTCCAGGACGGTGAGGTGGCGTCGATCGGTGAAGATG
>JBJFGP010000232.1:0-1726 GCA_051892815.1 Kiritimatiellia bacterium
AATTGATAGTAGCAACCCTTCGGGGAAACTCGCACTTATCTTATGGGGATCGAGGTAGGTACGATTGCTCCAACAAGGTTGCAACCCACAGGAGCCACTCCTACTTGCGAATTGGTGGGCAAGACTATTCTCCCCCGAAATCTTGCGGGGGTGAGATATCTGCTCCTAGTACGCGGCAACTTGGGCACGCACTTCGGTGTCGACGGATAGAATCTCGTCCAGAGAGGGCAACCTGTTGACCGTATGACGCGACAATGCCTGTTCCACCAGTTGGGCAATCTGGGGGAAAGAAATCTCGCCTTGAATAAAACGCTCGACTGCCACTTCGTTAGCCGCATTGAGCACGGTTGGAGCAGTTCCCCCCAGGCACATCGCCGTACGCGCCAGGGCAAGCGAAGGGAAGCGATTGTCGTCGGGACGACAAAAGTGAAGCCCCGAAACTTGAGCCAAATCGAGGCGTGGCATCGGCACGCTTCGACGCTCAGGATAGGTCAGGGCGTACTGGATGGGATAGCGCATGTCCGGAGGCGAGAGTTGCGCCAAACTCGTCCCGTCACGGTAGGTTATCAGCGAATGAACAATGCTCTCCGGGTGGACGATGGCATGCAACCTCTCTGGCGGCATATTGAAAAGCCAGTGGGCCTCAATCAGTTCCAAACCCTTGTTCATCATAGTCGCCGAATCGATGGTCACCTTCCGCCCCATAGCCCAAGTTGGATGCGCCATCGCCTGCTGAAGCGTGACCTTGGAAAAATCGATGTCGTGGCGGTCGAAGAAGGGCCCTCCTGACGCCGTCAACGTCAGGCTCTCAAGATAGTCCTCAGCACAAGGCAGGCGCCCCGTCTGGACACACGCCGCGCACCATCGCGTCGACTGCATAGCCTGGAAAATGGCCGAATGCTCACTGTCTACCGGCAGAATTCGCGTACCCGTTTGGGCTCGGCGACGCATAACAATCTCCCCGGCGGCAACCAACACCTCCTTCGTCGCCAAGGCAAGGTCGTGACCAGCATCAATGGCCGCCAGCGAAGGCCTGAGTCCAGCCATGCCGACAAGAGCCATAACCACCGCATCGGCTTCAGGATGGGCGGCAAGTTCGCAAATGCCTTCCTGACCACCAAGCACCTTGATGGACGGCGGTGCCGCTTCGCGTGCCAACCGGGCCGCCTTGTCGTCGGCAAGCGCAATCAGCGGAACCTGATAGCGAATCGCCTGCTCAAGAACCCGCCTCCAATTCCGGTTCGCAGCCAGACCAACCACCTGGAATACGCCGGGAAGCGAGTCGACAACGCGTAAAGTATTCTCGCCGATGGAACCAGTCGACCCCAACAGAACCAACCGCTTCACCGGAGGCTCCACAAGAGTATCGCATAGCAGACTGGCGCCGCGAAAATCAGGCTGTCAAAGGTATCGAGGAGCCCACCCATACCCTTGAAAAGCCCTCCAGAATCCTTTATCTTCGCAGCCCTCTTAAAGAGCGATTCGACCAAATCGCCAAGCACCCCAAGAACTGCCAGCAAGGCACCCAGCAGTGTCGAACCAAGCAGACCAAGCGGGGCTATGATGCCTCCCGCCGAAACCCTTTGCGCAACAAGTGTCAGGCCCAAACTTACCAACACCGACAGCACAATCCCGCCAGCCAATCCCTCCCAAGACTTGGCAGGCGACACCCTCGGAAACATTTTGTGTCGACCGCAAAGCGTCCCCACCGCAAAGGCTCCAATAT
>JBJFGP010000233.1:0-7821 GCA_051892815.1 Kiritimatiellia bacterium
CGCGCCCTCCGCTGGGAGTTCCTCGACTTCAACGGCAAATCCCTCTCCGCCCGCAAACTCACCCTCCTCGACAAGGCCGGCAAGACCATCGTCCCCTCCAAGCGCGACTACACCCAGGCCCTCGGCAATAGCACCCTAGAGGTCGCCCCGGGCGACTTCATCACCGTCGCCTACGAAGACCAGAACACCACCTCCGGCAAAACCCGCGTCCTCGAAAAACGCCTCTCCACCGCCTTCGCCGACGGCACCGTCGAATTCCTCAGCGAACAAGTCGCCGAGGACGACTACGGTCACTCCTACATCCGCTACCACAAAGCCTACCGCGTCGCCCCGGGCGATACCCTCGTCGTGCGCATTACCGACCCCGACCTCGACCTCTCGCCAGACCAGGACACCGTCCCGCTCACACTCCTGACCCAAAGCGGCGCCAAACTCCAGCTCGAAGCCAAAGAACCCCTCACCCTCAATGAAGAGACTGACGAACAGACCGTCTCGCCACACAACGCCGGCCGCTTCATCGCACTCATTCGCACCGCACCTAAGAAGCCCGGCGACACCTCCGAACCGCCCGAAAACACCCTCCTGCTCGAACCCGGCGACACCATTACAGCCATCTACCGCGACGAAGACAATACCAAGCCCGGCGTCCCGATAGACCGCACCGCCCGCATCGGCACTATCCCCAAAACCGAAGTCACCGTGCACCTCGCCGACACCGCCCTTAGCCGCATCCCGGACAAATCCCCTGAAGCCCAGGCCCGCCTCTCCACCCTACGCCGCAGAGGCGAAACTTCCCGCGCCGACCTCATCTGGAAAGACCACCCCGCCGCCCGCTTCCGCCAATCCGACACCCCCGCCAAAGTCACCCCGCACCTCCTGCTCCCGGTCGCCGTCCGGGCCCCGGCCTTGGCACGAAACGCCGGCTCCACCATTATGCTCCGCGTCACCACCAAACGTGAGCTCGACGCCGCTACCGCCGCAGGTGGCCACCCCGAATATGCCTTCCTGCCCATTGGATTGGGCGATATGCCCCGCATCGACGGCGTCAAAGTCGCCGGGCTCCCCGAAAGGCGCGTTTCGGACGGAGACCTGCCCGACACCTTCTCCGGCGCCTTGCCAATCTACTGCTCCCAACTTGAAGAGCAGTTGGCCAAAGCCGAAGAGGTCGTTCCGGACGATTCCGCCCTTTCGCCTGTCCGCGTCAAGCCTACCGATTTGCTCCTCGTGCAGGCAATCGACGAGGAGGGTGCCGTGCTTGCCCAGGCCCAGGCGCAAATCGCCACCACGGCCTGGATGGGGCTGACAGATCTCTCCGGAGATGCCCAGAACACGACCGTACACCTAGGCGAGCCGATTCGCATCCGGGTGTTGGATCCGGACCGGGACTTGACCGACGAGCAGGACGAAATCTGCGTTGAGGCGAAGACTTCGCAAGGCATCTCCACGACCGTCCGGCTCCGCGAAACGATGGCGCACAGTGGCATCTTCACGGCCACGCTC
The DNA here is from genome assembly GCA_051892815.1 of Kiritimatiellia bacterium. Lineage (GTDB taxonomy): Bacteria > Verrucomicrobiota > Kiritimatiellia > RFP12 > DVOR01 > JAXFQS01. The sequence continues at coordinate 1,501 of JBJFGP010000233.1, forward strand.
ATCCCTGCGCTGGAGACCAACCAGGTCGAGAATCTCCAGTCGATCAAGGCGGGCTACGGCCAGACGATTGACTTTGCCTACACCGACGAGGTGGTCTCCGAGGGGGACGCTCCGGGTGTTCGGACGGCTCAGGCGCATATCCTTCCCGGCTCTGACGGGGGGGTACGGGCCTACTCGAAGCGTTTCCGCGATTCGGACCAGGCGGTGCTTGTCCAGTTCCGTCTTGCCGAGTGTCTTTTCGAGATGGCCAAGGACAGCCGCAAGCTTGGCGCGTACGAGAAGTCGGCGGCCGCGATTGCCGACGGCCGGGCCATTCTGGAGGCTGCCTTGAGGGACTATCCGGACACGCGCCACGCGGCGGAAGGTGCCTTCCTTTTGGCCAATCTCTACGAACAGCTCGCCGAGGAGGCGCGGCAGGATCGTTTGCGCAAGGAGAAGGCGGGGGAGGATCTTTCCAAGGTTCCCGACGCGGCGGCTCCGCTCTTCCGCGAGGCGGTCGCGCGCTTCTCTTCGATTCTCTCGGCTTGGCCGGAAGGGGAGTGCGCCGCGCGCAGCCAGTACCACAAGGCGCTCTGCCTGGAGCGTCTGGGGGATTTCCAGCGCGCGGCCGAGGAGTATGTCAAGATGACCTATCTTTTCCCCGACTCTCCGCAGGTCGGCGACGCTTCCGTCCGCCTCGCCTCCTACTATTACACCAAGCTCAAGCGCTACGACATCGCTGCGAAGATCTATGCGGCCTTCCGCAACCGTCTCCCCGACCATCCGCAGGCGGCCAAAGCCCTCTTCATGTCCGGCCAGTGCTTTGTCAAACGCGCCGAAGCCCTCGCCGAAGAGCGTGACGAGAAGGGCAATCCGCCGCCCCGAAACCTGATTGTCGACAACTACGCCGGCGCCATCGACAGTTTCGAGAGCCTGCTTGAGAACTACAAGGGTCACACCGACAAAGACCTCCTCGCCCAGACGCTCTACTGGCTTGGCGACGCCTACTTCCGCATCCAGGACTACGGCAAGGCCTACATCAGCCTCAAGCGCTGCGCCTTCGAATACCCCGAAACCAAATGGGCCCGCTACGCCCGCGGCCTGCTCGCAACCGAGGCAAAGGCCTTCGAGGAAGTTATCAACGACTGACCCCCGCTCCTGCCCGAGAACCCCTCCCATTCCCGCCCGAGACCGACCCCCACTCCTATGAACCTCTGCCTCAAAAGATTGGCACCCCTGCTGCTGATTCCCCTCCACCTCCACGCCCTGGAGCGCATCGGCAGCATCTTCGCCACCATCCCCTCCAAGACCATCCAGTCCCTCAACCTCTCCGAACGCACCTGCGCCGACCGCGCCCTCAAAGCCCTCGACGCCGGCTCCCCCCGCACCGCCGCCAACGAACTCAAACGTTTCGAGACCGAATTCCTCGAGACCGCCCCCGACGAATCCCAAGACTGGGCCCTCACCCTCCGCGCCTACGCCCTCGACCGAGCCCGCGACACCAACCAGGCCATCGACCTCTGGAAAGAAGTCATCGACCGCGCCCCGGACACCCAGCCCGCCCTCGCCGCCCTCTACTTCCTCGGCCGCGCCCACCGCGCCAACGGCAAAATCGACCCCGCCCTCACCGCCTGGCGCGACCTCCTTTGCTCCCCCGAAGCCAAAACCTCACCCTACGCCGCCCCCGCCTGCAACGCCATCGCCGACATCGAACTCCAGCGCGGCAACCTCGCCCCCGCACTCGACGCCTGGCGCACCGCCCAGACCCTCGACCCCAAGTCCAACCCCGACTCCATCCAAGCCGCCCAAAGCTCCCTCTCCATCATTCAGGCCTACGACAACTTCCTCCAGGCCATCGAACAGGCCAAAGGCCCCGACACACTCCCGATAAACCAGCGCCGCCAACGCCTCAAACACTACTTCGACCAGCACGCCATCCGCCTCATGGACCTCCATCCCATCGCCCAAGCCTACCTCAAGACCCAACCCGCCGCCAAAAAAGACCCCCGCGCCGCCGCCCGCCAGAAAGCCGACCGCGACCTCACCACCTACCTCCGCGCCGCCGCACCCCTCTACACCGACGACAACGCCAAATGGGAACTCCTCCTCCAGACCTACGACTACCTCAGCTGGATCCGCCCGTCCGACCTCCCCGCCCTCGCCAAACGCCTCCCCGACCTCCTCGCCAAAGCCCCAACCCCGGAAACCAAAAGCGCCCGCGCCCTCGACCTCATCCACCGCTTCCGCCGCCACGGACGCCTCACCGACGCCAAACTCCTCCTCCCCCACATCGCCAACCCCGAACAGCGCGCCTGGACCGCCGCAGACCTCGCCTGGCAAGAACGCAACCCAAAAGACATCTACCTCGCACTCCAGCCCCTCGAAGCCTCCCCGGACCCCCAAGTCGCCGCCAGAGCCAAACGAAACCACGCCGAAGCCGCACGCCAAATCGAAGGCGACTACCCCACCGCCATCCGACTCTTCCAAGAAGCGCCAGACCTCCCCGCAACCCTTTGGGCCATCGCCGACTGCCATCGAAGAGCCGGCAACAAAACCGCCGCCCAGGCCACACTCGACGAAATCGCCTCCGTCTTCCCAAAAGACGCCCCCGAAGCCGTCCTGCGCAAAGGAGACTGGTTCCGGGACGACGGAAACAAGAAAAACGCAATCGCCTGCTACCGCCGCCTCATGACCCACCCCGACTGGAAAAAATCACCACAATCCTCCCAAGCCCATCAGCGCCTCGAAGCCTACGGCATAGCCACCGGCGGCGCCGTTCTCAACGAAACCCGCTAGCCCCAAACAGGAACCCGCTTCCATGAACCACATCCTCCGCACACCCCTGCTCCTGCTCCTCGCCGCCGCCCTCGCGCACCCCGCCTTTGCCCAGCAGAACGCCCCCGCAGCAACCCAGAAACAACCCACCGAAGAACGCGCCAGACGCCAAGCCGACGCCCGCGCCAAAAGACAAGTCGACCAGGCCGTCGCACTCGCCGCCGAAGGCGAAGAACCCCGCGCCATCTCCCTCCTGGAAGCCGTCCCCAAACGCTTCCCCGAATCCACCCAGCGCTTCCGTGCCTGGCTCGAACTCGGCCGCATCCATTTGAGCAAAGGGCGCACCGACGAAGCCCTCGCCGAACTCCGCAAAGTCCAATCCGCCCCCGACCGCGATACCGACGCCGAAGCCCTCCTCCTGCAAGCCCAGGCCCACGCCTCAGCCGGACGAGAGAGCGAAGCCGCTATGCTCCTGAGGCGCGTCACCACGGATTACCCCGAGAGCCCGGTTGCCAACGATGCCTGGTTCCAGATTGGCCAGATTCATTTCCGCGCCAAGCGCTGGGTCCGCGCCCAGGAAGCCTTCCGCCGCGTCGGCACCGCAGTGCCCAAACCCCTCCAGTCCGACCAGCCCGCGCCCGTCCTTGCCGAGGCGGGACAGCGCCTCTACGCGGTTGTCGACGACCGCGACATAGCCGTAGCCGTCGCCCTCGGACAAAAGCTTTCCGTGCGTATCCAGGCGGCTTCCGGCGACTCCGAGACGGTCGAACTCAAGCCCTACGGACAGGACAAGGTCTCCGCTCTGGCGTCAATACCCACCACGGCCGCGCCTTCCAAGCCGAATGACGGGGTGTTGACCATCCAGGGGGGCGAAAAGGTCTCGGTCGTCTATACGGATGCAATGGATGCGTCGGGGCGGGCGAATGTCGTTCGCGAGGCGCCGGTGCGCTTTGTCTCGAGTGCGGTTCTCTCCATTATGGACGGGGCGTGGCGGCAAAGCGTCAAGGGTGTTTTCTTGGGCAATCCGGCTTTCATCCGTCTGCGCGATTTGGATTTGGATGTGTCCGACAAGCCGGACGAGGCGACGGTTGAGGTAATCTCCTGGCGCAAGCAGCCGAAGCCTTCGCCGGAGCAAATCGCCGACGCCCTCGCCAAGGGGGAAACGGTCGACGAGAATCCCGACCCGTTTGCGGAATTGGTGCGCAGGAAGGTGGTGCTTCGCGAGACGGCGCCGCACTCGGGGGTGTTCGAGGGGCGGGTCGTGCCGCAGGCGCAGGAGGGGCAGGATGCTATCCGTGCGGAGGCGGACGGGAAGCTTTCGTTCGAGTACCGCGATGCGCTTCATCTGGGGGGGGAGACGCCGCGCACGGTGACGGCGGAGGTGGCTGTCTTGGTGGGCGGTTCGACGGAACCTCAGTCGATTGTTTCTGCGGCGGCGGATCCGGTTTTGCAGAGTAGGAAGTTGTTGCTGGAGGCGCGTCTGCTGCACCAGTGGGCGTCTATTTTCAAGGAGGTCGGGCTGGATGCGCAGGCTTCGGCGAAGGCGGACGAGGCGCTGGTGAAGGTGGAGGAGATGGAGACGATTGCGAAGCGTCATGCGGTGCCGCGGGATTTGGTGGAGCGGCGTTATGCGGTGGAGTGGGATTTGTATCTGGTGAAGGGGAATTTGCCGAAGGCGATTGAGATTTGCCACAAGTTGTTGCGGGAGTATCCGGACACGCTTCTGGCGGATTTGGCGTTCTTGAAGATTGCGAAGGTGAGGGGGGAGTCGAAGAATCCGCGCGAGGTGGAGGAGGCGGCGCGCATCTATCGTTCGATTCTGGCGATGCCGAATGCGGCGAACAAGGCGGAGGCGCAGTTCCGGCTTGCGGGGATTCTAGAGAAGATGGCGCGTTTCCGGGAGGATCCGAGCCGGAAGCCGGACTATACGGCGGCTATTGCGGCGTATCGGCTCTGCGCGGAGAATTATCCGCAGAGTGCGTTTGCGGGGGAGGCGTTCAAGCGTATTGTGGCCTGGCAGATCGAGAAGAAGGATCTGGAGCGGGCGGAGGAGACTTTGCAGCGGGTCTTCCAGGATTATCCGGACGCGCCGTGGCTCGACGAGATGTTGTTGCGCTGGGGGATTGTCTGCTACAGGAGGGGTGACATTGCGGCGGCGAGGGAGAAGTTCCGGCGGGTGCTGGAGGAGTATCCGTCGGGCTCTGCGGCGTCCCAGGCGAGTTCGTTCCTGGAGCGTCTAGACAAGTAGCGGTTGGTATCTTACGGAAAGGACTAATAGGACATGTTGACACTGCTGATGGATGGCGGCTGGATGATGCTGCCGCTGCTGGCCTGCTCGATCCTGGGCTTGGCCGTGATTATCGACCGGGCGCGGGCGTTCCGCGCGGCGGGCAATGCGCACGAGGCGCTGCGCAAGTCTCTGCGCGCCAAGCTTGAGGAGCGTGACCTGGCGGCGGCGCTTGAGACGCTCGACGGCCAGAACGGTCCTGTGGCGGCGACGCTGCTCACGGGGGTGAACCGTCTGGTGAAACTGGTCTCCGGCGGCAAGGCGCTGCCGGATGCGACGCTCGCGGCGGTGCGCTCGATGCAGGAGTACGCGCCGAAGGCGCTGCGCCCGCTTGAGAATCGGCTCAACCTGCTGGTGCTGGTGGCGGCGGTCTCTCCGCTGCTGGGGATGACCGGGACGGTCACCGGCATGATTAGTTCGTTCGACGTGATGGCCTCCTCGGCCGGGCTCGACCCGGGGGCGGTCGCGGGCGGCATCGGCGAGGCGCTCATCACCACCGCCGCCGGACTCATTGTCGCGATACCCTGCGCCGTCGCCTACAACCTCTACACCAAGCGCATCGACGATTTGACCGCGACCCTCGACACCTCGATGACCGACTTCATGGAGACCGTCGGGGACGAATGAACCAACCTCCGGGAGCCCTTCTCGCCCGAGAATCCCTCCCGCGCGCGCCAACCTCCCGGAGCCATTCCCGCCTACCTGCCGCACCCCAACCTGCCTACCTCCCATGCCCCGCCCCAAGCGCCCACGCCCCAAAGCCGAAATCGAGACCGGATCCTTCTCCGACATCTCCTTCCTGCTCATCATCTTCTTCGTCCTGACCACCACCTTCGCCAAAACCACTGGCCGCCAAGTCGACCTCCCCTCCGCCGCCCCCCCCGAGAAAGCCAAGACCGACAGCCAGCAGAAACTCCCCTCCCTCAACATCCTCCCCGACCGCATCCTCTACTCCCAGACCGGCGAAGACCCCGCCGAAACCACACTCCCCGCCCTCAAGACAGCCCTCGAAAAACTCCGCCTCCCCCAACGCCCCGAAAACGAACGCCTCGTCCTCGTCGAAGTCGGAGACGAAGTCCCCTACGAACGCTACTTCCAAGTCGTCACCCTCGTCGCCGCCAGCGGCGGAGTCGTCGCCCTCCAGACCGAGGACCGCTAATGCCCGTCCGCCGCCGAAAACGCCCCGACCTCACCCTCCCCACCGCCTCGATGGGCGACATCGCCTTCCTCCTAATCATCTTCTTCGTCCTCGCCTCCAACTTCATGAAAAGCGCCAACCT
>JBJFGP010000234.1:0-7817 GCA_051892815.1 Kiritimatiellia bacterium
ATTGCATCCAGATCGTGGTCAAGTTTGAAGGCTCCCGTATTGACGACTTCGCCTCCCTCCCGGTGCCAAATCCCAGGTTCAAGAGGCTCCGATTGGGTCAAATGGCGTACTAGATTGCAGAGCAGAAAATCGTAGTCCCCGCCCGTCAGCACATAGTCGACAGGCGCCTGCTCCATTGTTTCTGCGGGGCGCGCAGTGACATGGTCTCCGGCAATGACAAGGCGAGCCTTTGGGAAGAGTTGGCGGCAACGGGTGAACCAAGACCAATGGCGCTTGACAACCGGCGTCTTGGTTTCGGCGAAGATAATATCAGGCTTGCTTTGGATGAGTTCCTGCTCAAAGCGTTCGGGCGTCCACTCGGAAGCAATACCATCGAGCCAAACGACTTCATGGCCGCCTTTCTTGAGCATCGTTGCCGCTTGGGCGGGCACGACCGGGTAGATGTAAGTCGGCTGGGCAAACCACTGGAACTGGCGGTTCTGCGAGAGCAACGGGACGCCACATTCGCTGGGCATCGGAGGATAGCAAATGGCTATTTTCATGCGCGGGGCGGGACTTTGCGGGCTTCTAGGATGCGGCGTGCGACCGAGCCATCTCGACGCAGTTCGCTTGAGCCTCGGGTAATCTTGCAGAGGCTAACGCGGAACTCTTGGGCAATTGCACGCTGGGGAACGCCTTCTACAAGGCGCTGGCAGATGAGCCAACGCAGGGCCAAGGCCTGTCGCTCCGTAGGTGTCAGCAGGTCGAAAAAGAGCCCGTGGATGTCGTTCGGGGCTCGCAATTTGGCCATAACCGAGGCCAAATCCTGAAGGGCTGATTCGATTGTCTGGTTCATGCGGAAGGGCGGAGAATCGCTATCATCTCGTGTACGGCCTGGGCTAGTCCCACCTCGACTGCACGGCAGATGATACTATGTCCGATGTTTAGGGTGTCGAGTGCCGGCATTTGGAGTAGGGGCTTGACATTTTCATAGTCGAGCCCGTGTCCGGCATTGACGCGGAGACCTAGGGATGAGGCGAGTTCAGCGGCGGAAAAGAGACGCTGGAGTTCACCTGCCTGGCCCCGGGCGTAGGCCCCGGTGTGGAGTTCGATGTACTCAGCGCCGAGTTTGGCAGCTGCTCGAATCTGGTCCGGATTGGGGTCTATGAAGAGGCTGACATGTATGCCTTTCCCCTTGAGGGCTCGAACTGTTGGCTGGAACGTATCGAACTGTCCGGCGGCGTCGAGGCCTGATTCTGTGGTGAGTTCTTGGCGGCGTTCGGGGACCATGCAGATTTCGTCGGGAATGGTGTCGAGGGCGATTTGAACGACGTCGGGGGCATTGGCCATTTCGAGGTTGAGTCTTGTGCGGATGGTGCGTCGGAGGTTGGTCACATCGGCGTCCTGGATATGGCGTCTGTCTTCGCGGAGGTGGATAGTGATGCCATCGGCACCGGCCTGTTCGCAGAGTTGTGCCATACGGGGCAAGTCGGGATAGGTGGTGCCACGCGCTTGGCGAAGGGTTGCGGCATGGTCGATATTGACGCCTAGTTTGATGGGGTTCATGGGGTTTCCTTCTGGAGGTCAGATTTTCTTGCGGTCTTTGGAGGCGGGGATACCAAGCTGGTCGCGGTATTTGGCAACCGTTCGGCGAGCGATGGCATAGCCTTTGTCATTGAGAAGTTTGACTAGGGTTTGGTCGGAGAGTGGGGCGCTAGGGGGTTCCTTCTCGACCAGTTCTTTGAGGGCGTCTCTGACTTTGTCGGTGACGATGATGGCGCCATCTTGGGTGGCGGCGAAACCTCTTGGGAAGAACTTGCGCAGTTCCAGCAGTCCGCGCGGGGTGCTGGCGTATTTGCCGTTGACGGTTCGGCTGACGGTGGTTTCGTGGACGCCTACCTGGTTGGCGATGTCCTGCATGGTCAAGGGTTTGAGTTCGCCGCCTTTAAGGTAGGATGTCTGTGCGTTGGCGATGGCGGTGGCGATGTTGCGGATGGTCTGCTGGCGGCGTTCGATGTTCTGGATGAGGGCGAGTCCGGCGCGGATGCGTTCGCGAATGTAGCTTTTGTCTTTGGCGGTGAGTTTGGGGTCGGCGAGCATCTGCCGGTAGCGTTCGCTGATGTGGATGACGGGGAGGTCGGAATTGTTGAGAATGACCTCGAATTTATCGCCGTTGGGGCGGATGGCGAGTTCAGGGGTGACATATTCGGCTTGGCGCGGCGGGGCGAAGGTGTAGCCTGGCGTGGGGTTGAGTTCTTTGAGTTGCGCCTGGATGGCTTGCAGTTGGGGAAGGGTGACTTTGAGTTTTTGGGCGAGGGTCTCCGGGGTGCAAGCGGCGAAGTCGCCGAGGTGGTTGGCGATGATGCGGTAGAGGTCTGGCTTTTGGGCTGGTGAGACTTGAAGAAGGAGGCATTCGCGCAGGTTTCTGGCGCCGACGCCTGGGGGCGTAAAGGTCTGGATGACTTTGAGGATTTGCTCAAGGTTTTCGACGCTTTCGCCGGTCACCATAGCCAAGTCCGGGAAGGATCCGGTGAAGTAGCCGCGCTCGTCGATGTCGCCGATGATTAGTTCGGCGGCCTGTCGGTCTTTTGGGGGAAGTTCAGTGAGGGCAAGTTGCCCGAGAAGGTGTTCCTGAAGGGTGACGGGTTGGGAGATGGAGTCGTAGGCGTGTTGGTATTTGGCTTCGTCTTCGGGGTCGGCGTTCTCCATTCCCTGGAGGAAGTAGTCGCGCCAGTTGTCGTCTTGGCGCAGGACGGCATCGACTTTGGGGTCGAAGTCCAAATCGTTCTCGGGGCTGGCGGTGTCGTGCTGAACGGGGGCGGCGGCGTCGAGGCTCGTCTCGATGGGGGAGTCCACCTGTTCGATGACGGGGTTCTGCTCCATCTCTTTTTGGATGAAGGCCCGGAGGTCGAGCAATGGCAGTTGCAGCAGGTCGAAGGCCTGTTTGAGTTGGGGCGACAGCGTTTGGGTCATCCGCTGCGTCTGCTGCATTTCCATGGGCATAGCCGTTTGTCTCCGTGTGGTGGCTATTTTATCGGATACGCCCTGTAAAAGCAAGCAGGATTAGTGCCAAGCCGCCGTAGTCTAGCGGGGGGCAATTCGTTTGCAGCAGTTGGAGGCACAGGTTGCAATGCAACGGGGCTGCTGGTGCCAATCTGTGGGACCAAGGCCTATCTACCTGTCGAACCGTTTGGTAGGTAGGTTTCTCCAATCAAGAGGGAGAGGTTTTCGGGGGGCGAAAATAGGATGTTGCGCTCCATCAGTGGTTGAGCGTCAAGCCCTGCGTTTGGTTTGGGGAGTTGATTATCCGGCGATGTCCGGGCGCATCGGATAACTTGATTGTGGGAAAGCCGCAGCCTCTCGGGGGACAGATAAAAAACTGGCGGAGAGGGAGGGATTTGAACCCTCGTTACCTTGCGATAAACAGCATTTCCAATGCTGCGCCTTCAGCCACTCGGCCACCTCTCCGCTACATTAGCGATGTGGAAAGGAGTATACCTTTTCCAGAGGTGCAAAGCAAGCCTAAATGTTGATAGACAGGGTTTATTTGTCGGTATGGTCGGAAATGGCGGCAATCAGGCCCATCGAGAGAAGCGTCACGACGAGTGAACTCCCCCCGTGGCTGATGAGCGGCAGGGTGATGCCCGTGACGGGGATGGCTTTGACGACGCCGCCAATATTGAGTAGGGCCTGGGCAATGAAGAGAGTTGCCAGGTTGGTCGCCAACAGATTCTCGAAAGGCTTGGGCGGGGTAAGGCGAAAGGCACGGGTGGCGAGGGCAAGGTAGATGAGCAGGATGGCGAGGGTTCCAATCAGACCAATCTCCTCGGCAAGTGCCGCGTAGACGAAGTCGCTGGTGACAATGGGTACATGGTGAATCTCCCCACCTCCAATACCCGATCCGAACAGACCTCCAGAGTAGAGGGCGCAGAGCGCTTGAAGCGGTTGCCACCCCTTGCCGAGCGAATCGGCAAAGGGATTGCGCCAGATGGAGAAACGCACCGCCGCGTGCGGCAGGAAGTGCGGAATCGCCCAAGCAGAAACCAATAGGCCAAACGCGCCGAGCAGTAGCCAAAGAGGTTGTCGGGTAGCGGTCGAGAGGGCGACTATAAAGAGCAGATTCAGGAGCATCACTAGCCCCATGTCGCGGCCGAGAAAGAGTAGAAGGTTGACCATTCCCCATAGAATTAGGAGGCGAGTCAGGCGAAGTTTTGAGAGGGGTTGGGCGAGATAGGCCGCGAGAAAGATGGCCAATAAAGGCTTGACGACCTCAATAGGATTCAGGTTCCCCGCAAGGTAGAGTCCGCCCCGGTAGCGTTGCCCGAATAGGAGCATAACGCCCAGCACCGCGCAGGCAAGAAGATAGGATGGAATTCCCAGTTTGCTCAGTATCGCGCTGCGACCACCCTTGAAGGCAATGGCGGCTAGAGCAAATGCGCCAACCCCCATCAACATAGGCTCCCACGGAACCCAATCGTTCCAGGCAGGAATCGCCGTGCACGTGCGAGTCTGTACGACAGTCCCAATGCCCGTCAGCATGAGCGTCCCCAATACAATCGGCCACTCTCCTTTGAAACGAAAAAGGGAGAGCAGGACACCAACAAATACGGCAGAAGCCAGGTAAATGGCGGCAGGCATAAACCAGCCGGAGTCCACTATGAGAGGCATGATTTGAAGCATGGCAAGGTAGCCGGCCAAAAAGGTCGGGACTAGCAATCCAAGCCATTTGAAACCATTGGGCATAGCGAATCAATCGAGCAGATGGAGCCGTTTGGCTTCCTTGAGTATGGCCGAGGCAATGGGCGCCGCAGCAGTGGTTCCATAGCCACCATGCTCGACCAGGACGGTTACCACGAGCCGAGGAGATGCGGCTGGCGCGAAGCAGGTGAACCAAGCGTGCGGACGGCGCGGGTCAGTACCATTTTGGGCGGTTCCAGTCTTGGCGCAGAGGGGAATGTTATGGAAGAAGACGGTGCGGGCTGTGCCTCGGCGGGGGACATCTCGCATAGCGTCTCGAACCGCATCGGTGGCTTGCGGCGAGAAGATTCGGTGGGTTGGCGTCGGCTTGGGCAGTAGGCAGGGCTCGGCGAGAAGGCCTTTATTGGCAATGGTGGCTGTCAGCAAGGCAACGTCCAAAGGGGTGAGCAGGATGTCGTCTTGTCCTATTGCGGCATAGGGGATGCGGTTTGGCAATCGGGTGTAGTCGGGAATACGTGGGCGGGCGGTGCCGAGCGAGTAAGGTGGGGCGTTCAGGAGTGTATGGGGAATGAAGAGATTGGTGGCTACGGTGTGGAAGGTTTGAGGGTTGAGGCGCCTTCCGAGCTGGGCAAAGTAGACATTGGAGGAGTGGACTAGAGCGTTGTGGAGGGTTAGGTTGCCCCAGCCGCGCCAGACGGTACCTTTCTGTTTGCAGGAGTAGTATTCGCTGTCGCGGATTGGGGGCGTGTGGCGGTTGACCCGGTAGCCTTCTGCCGGACAGTTCAGTAGTGGCGTACAGTGCTGTTCCTGTGCGAGCGCGGCGGTGAAGAGTTTGAATGTGGAGCCCGGGGGGTAAAGCCCGTGTATGGCCCGGTTGAAGGCAGGTCGGGCGATGGTGTCGGCAATGGCTTTGGCAGGATTGTTGGGGTCGAAGCCTGGGGATGATACGAGTGCGCGGATGGCGCCGGTGCGCGGGTCTAGGGCGACAATGGCGCCAGGGCGCCCCTTGAGTTGTTCGTAGGCGAAGCGCTGGAGGTTGATGTCTAGGGTTAGGGTTGTCGGGGGGGCTGTCAGGGTCTTCTTGCGCAGGAGTTCGAGGCTTTGGTTGGTATCTATAGTGGAGAGGGCTTCGTCGAGAACGCGCTCGATTCCGGTTAGTCCGTAGGTGCGGTTGAAGTAGCCGATGGGGTGGGCTCCGGCGGCGCCGAGGGCACTGTTTCGAGTCCAGACGCTGCCTGGCGGGGAACAGACGATGACTCTGCCTTTTCGGTCGAGGATGGGGCCTCTGGTAATCTTAGGGGCGTTGGTCGCGACGCGTTGGTTGTAGCGGTTGTAGAACCGGACAAAGCGAGGGTTTCGCCAGCCGCAAAGCTGCCAATAGGCTTGAACGAGGCCGATGGCGACTGTGGCTACGGCGAAGAGGAGGATGAGGAGCCAGTTGATTGCGCGGGTGCGTTCGGATGCGCGGCGCGGGAGCGCAAACAGCAGGGCGGCGGAGAGGAGCAGAAGGACTGCGTAGGTGCCGGAGAGGAACTGGGCGCCTGCGTGGGAGAGAATGTCGGTCAGGGCTTGGAGAGCGGTGCTCATCTACCTGTAGACAGTTCGGGCGGAAGGCCTTTCGGCCGTCCGCCCGCGAATCAAATCGTGCTGCCTGTCGTCGAAATCAAAAGTTAGGCCATCTTGCCGATGGCGAGGGCCATACGGGATTTCTTTCGGTTGGCGTTGTTCTTTTTGATGGTGCCCTTCTTGACGGCCTTGTCAAGGCGGGAGGCATAGAGGCTGTTGGCTTTGACGGCGGCATCCTTGTCGCCGGTCTTGATGGCCTCAAGGACATTCTTCTGGTGGGTGAAGACGTCGCTCCGGACGATACGGTTGCGGAGATTGCGCTTGGCGGAAGTCTTGGCGCGCTTGGCGGCGGTAGGGGTCGGCTTCTTCTGGGACTTTTCTTCGTTGGCCATGTCTGTCAGTTCCTGATCGTTTAGGCAGTTCGATAAGGCAGGGAGTATACCCTTTTGCAACGGTGATGTCAACTCTAAACGGGCGGTGGCGCGCGGAATCTCACACGAAAGGTTGCAACCTCTTGGGAAAGGAGGTGCGTATCAAGAGGTTCGAAAGATTGACAGGCGGTGCTTCGGGAGGTTGCTACCTGTCGGATGGATTGGTGGATAGGTGCTTTACGCTTGCCTTTCGGACGGAAAAGCGGTAGATTGTGCAGATATGAAACTGGAGATTGTCAAGTATGGGCGCCGGGTGCTTCGAGAGCCGACGCACGAGGTCTCGGAAGTGTCGCCGGAGTTGCAGCAGTTGGTGGCGGATATGCTCGAGACGATGTACGAGGCGCATGGTCTGGGGCTGGCCGCGCCGCAGGTCGGACGCCTTGAGCGGCTTTGTGTGATTGATGTTCCCGAGGAGGTCGAGAAGCCGCTTTGCCGTCCCTTTAACTCCACCGTGGCGATGCCGCTGGTGATGTTCAACCCCCGCATTCTGGCGGCATCTGGCGTGCAGAACGACACCGAAGGGTGCTTGAGTTTCCCCGAAATCTACGGCCCCGTGCGCCGCGCACTGGAGGTGACCGTGCAATACCAGGACGCCCAGTTCGTCGCTCAAACCATTACGGTGCGCGGCTTGCTGGCCAGAGCCGTCCAGCACGAAGTCGAACACCTTGACGGCAAGGTCTTCATCGACCACCTGAGCCGCCTGACCCTGCTGGGGCTCAAAGGCAAACTCCGTCGTCTCGAAAAGGCCAACCGCGACGAATAATGTATACGCCGCGTCAGCGCCTGAAGAGGTTCCTGCGGTTGCTGTTCGGTTGCGCCGCGGTTGGACTTTTCCTCCTTGTCGTTGCCTTCCCTTACTTGGAGGTTTGCAAACAGCGCTCGGCGGTGGCACGCCATGCCAGAAGCCTGGAGCGCCTGCTGGAACGGCGGTCTAACCTGGCGGAAGAGCTATTCCATCTGACAAAAGAATACTTGCCGCCGGATGCCGTCTCGCTGGCCCTCAACCGTCCGCCTCGCCCCCTCCCGAAGGGAGGAATCAAGGATGCCGATTATCGTTCGATTGCCAGGGAACACTCGGATTTTCTAGTCTCCCTCCTATCCGAAGTCGAGTCTGTCGATGCCCCGGCTGTTGAAAACTTGGCA
>JBJFGP010000235.1:0-1710 GCA_051892815.1 Kiritimatiellia bacterium
GATTCCTCTGCGTCGAACCCGCCAACACCCTCACACCCGTCCACCTCAACCCGGGCGAACAACACACCCTCACCCTCCGACTCCAGCCCAGACTCGCCTAAATCCACACACATCCCCCCCGCACAAAACCGCCAAACGAGACCGCCCCACCCCATCCCTAACCCACACCGCCCCCATTCCACACCCCAAATCCCCGCAAAACACCACCCCCGACAGCAAATAATTCGTCACAAACGCATTTTAGCATTGATTTTACGCCATAAAACAGCGTATCATACCCCCAAGCGCAGGATGTCCTGCGCGACCATTCCTCAATTACAGGAGACATCCGATCATGGCTAAGAAAGAAGTCATCAAAACCAAGGCCCAACTTCTGACCGCACTCGCAGAAGCCGGCGAAATCAACAAGAAACAGGCCGCCGCCATCTACGACCGCTTCCTGGCTATTGTCTATGCCGGAGCCAAGAACAAAGAAGGCTTCATGATCCCCGGCATCGGCCGCCTCAAAAAGAAAGATTGCAAGGCTCGCATGGGCCGCAACCCCATGACCGGCGAAGCCATCAAGATTCCCCGCAAGACCGTCGTGCGCCTCTCCCTCAACAAAGCTTGCAAAGACGGCGTCCTGGCCAAGTAAACCAGCCCAGCCAGTTCGAAGACGCCCGGCGCATCCCGTCGGGCGTTTTTGCGTGCCATGCAGTTGAGAATCGTCCGCGCCAGTTCCAAGAGAACCCCATTGCCCCTGGATAAGCCCGACATTCGCCGGGCGGCGGCTTACTTTGCCATGCGGTCCCAACGCCGAATGCACGCCAATCCAGCCTGGGAAAGCCTCACGCTGGTGCTTATGGACGACCGGTCGATTGCCGAAGCAAACGCCGCCATTATGGGGCACGAAGGCCCGACCGATGTGATTACCCAACGCTATGACTCCCTGCCGGGAGAGCCCCCGGGACTTGTCGGCGAACTCTACATCAATCTTGACGAGACCTCCCGTCACGCCAACCCGCCGCACGAGTTCCTCCTTTACCTTGCCCACGGGTGCGACCACCTATCCGGCGCGGACGATTCGACCCCACCAGACCGAGTGAAAATGCGGCGCCGAGAGCTCGGCTGGATACGCGACTTTCTCTCCTGACTCCACCTTTTCACCGCCCTCTCATGGAGCAATCCTTGAAGAAGTATCTGCTGCTTGCCCTGGTCATTTCCATACCCTTGATTGCCGTCCAGATTTGGCTCAATCGAACCTACCGCCAAACCATTGACTCGATGGCGGAGGCTGACAGGGCCGAGCCCGTTTTCGCAACATCTTCTGCGCCGGAGAAGGGACAGGAAGCCCCCCAACCCTCGCGTTTCCGGGTTCCCTCTTCGTCGCCATCATTTGGCAAGACTCTCGACTATTCCTTTGCCGTTTCGGGCGATTTGAAGTTGGCTGGTTCGACCTATGCCAAAGGGGGCATTCTTGTCGACCTGGATTCGCGGCGGGTGCTTTGGGCGAAGAAGCCTGAGCAGAGCCTTCCGATTGCGTCGATGACCAAGATGATGACGCTGTTGGTGGCCATCGAGCAGCTTGATGCTTCCCCCGAACGCTCCTTTGAGACGCCCGTCCAGGTCACGAAGTCGGCGACGAGAATCGGCGGCAGTCAAATCTGGCTTGACCCTAGGGAGGTGCTTACACTTGAGACCCTTTTCAAGGCTGTCGCCATCAAGTCGGCC
>JBJFGP010000236.1:0-7779 GCA_051892815.1 Kiritimatiellia bacterium
CTCCTGCAGCGAGGAATCCTTTCTGGACGAGGAGTGCTCGATAGCGATACTCCAGGTCTAGGTGGAACCTTAGCATTTCCCGCACTTCCACCCCTGAGGGCCGGCGGCAGTCGCTAAAGATCCAAGGGTTTCCGATGGCACCACGCGCCACCAACACGGCGTCCACGCCACACGCTTTCAGGGCTTCGATTCCGGCCTGGTCTCTGCCATTTCCGTTCCCCCAAATCGGCACGCGTGCGGTGGCTTTCGTTTCGCGCAGGAGGTCGTAATGGGGCGTACCTGTGTGCCCCTCCGAAGTGAACCTGGCATGCACGGCGATTGCTGAAACGCCGGCGCTTTCTGCCAAGCGGACAATCTCGAAGATGCGTCTATCCCGCGGGTTTGGTCCGAGTCGCGTCTTGAGTGTGACGGGTAGATGAGTGCGCGACCGAATGGCTTCAATCAGTCTTGCGATGCGTTCCGGCGTGCGGATGAGGGCAGAACCTGCGCCCAGGCGGGTAATCGTCGGAGAAGGGCAACCGGCGTTCAAGTCAATGGCACAGAATCGCCCGGTATTGGTGACATAGGATGCCGCTTCTGCGAGGTCGTTCTCATCCGCGCCGTAGAGATGTGCGACGATTGGAGTTCCCTCCTCTTCCGGCAAGCACTCCAAGAGGCCGAGGGCATTGGGAATGCGGCGAGCGATAGCACGGGCGTTGACCATTTCGGTGTAGCACCACGCCGCGCCACAACGCCGCGAAACGACGCGCATAGGCGGATTTGTGACGCTCGCCATCGGCGCCAAATGGAGGGGGATTGTGCCCATCCGGCTCAGTTTTTCCTCTGTTTTCCGATGAGTTTCCGGAACTCGGCGAAGAGGTAGTTGGCATCGTGCGGACCGGGGGCGGCTTCGGGATGGTATTGCACGGAGAATGCGGGCAGATGGCGGGCGCGGATGCCTTCGATGGTCTGGTCGTTGAGGTTCAGATGGGTCACTTCGACTGTCTGGGGATCGAGGGATTCGGCGTCGAGGCAGAAGTTGTGGTTCTGGGAGGTAATGGCTACGGCCTTGGTCGCGAGGTCGATAACGGGGTGGTTGCAGCCGTGGTGGCCGAACTTGAGCCGAACGGTCCGGCCGCCGAGTGCCGTGCCGAGCAACTGGTGTCCAAGGCAGATGCCAAAGATGGGCACTTTTCCCAAAAGCCGCTTGATGTTGTCGACCGCGTAGGTGACTGCGGCGGGGTCTGCCGGTCCGTTGGAGAGGAAGACGCCTTGGGGATTCAGTTGCAGCACCTCTTCGGCAGGAGTCCGGGCTGGAACTACGCGCACGGAGAAGCCGGCCCTTTTCAGTTCACGGAGAATGTTGTACTTCACGCCGAAGTCGTAGCAGACGATTGGGACAGGGGGCTCGACTAACGGCGGCCGGGTCCACTCGTTCTTGCGGCTGAGCGGGTGGGTATCGACATCGTAAGGGCGGTCGGTGGTCACGCGGGAGGCGTAGTCCTGACCGTCCAATCCCTCCCAGTCGCGAGCGCGGCCGACGGCCTCTTCGTGGGGAACGGTTCCGGTTGCACAGAGGAATGCCTTCTGCGAGCCATTCTCCCTCAGGCGCAGGGTCAGCGCGCGCGTGTCGATGGCTTCAAGCGCGGGGACGCCTGCGGCGATGAGCGCGTCGGCGAGGGATTGGCGCGAGCGGTAGTTCGACGGAGCGTTGTAGTGGTGGACGAGCAGCCCGTTTGCCTGGATTGCCGCCGACTCGTAATCCTCGGGGTTGAATCCGGTGTTGCCGATTTCGGGATAGGTTAGTGTGACTATCTGCCCTTTATAGGAAGGATCGGTCAGAATTTCTTGATACCCTGTCATTCCAGTGTTAAATATGACTTCCCCCAAGACATTGGTATCCGCGCCGAAACTTCTGGCTTCAAGAACCGTACCGTCCGCAAATGCGATAAAAGGTTTCTGCTTCATATCAATCTCCTAGCGGGCAGTACGCAAACGGCAGGCGTTGCGAATATGCTTGTGGAACTCTTGCAGCGAGAGGACTTCGGGCGACTTCATCAACCGGAGCGTCTTGAGCCCGTCAACCGCCGCCTGCAAGCCGCGGAGCGTCGTCGTCATCGGAATGCCCCTGCGTACCGCCTCCGAACGCATACGAATCTCATCACGGTGCGCCGACGAGCCGGACGGCAGATTGACAATCCACTGCACCGCATGCTGGGCCATCAAATCAAGAATGTTCGGGCGCCCGCTCTCGATTCGGTAGACAGCCCCCGGACTCAGACCGGCATTCCACAAAGCCGTCGCCGTGCCCCTCGTCGCATAGAGTTTGAACCCCATCGCCGCCAACTCCTTCGCGCACGCCACAACCCCATCCTTCTCAGTAGCCGCACTCAAGAAAATCGACCCCGATTCGGGAATCGTATTGCCCGCCCCAAGCTGGCTCTTGACATACGCCATCCCCAAATCAAGGTCAATTCCCATCACCTCGCCGGTCGAGTGCATCTCGGGCGTAAGCAAGACATCGCACCCCGGGAACCTATGAAACGGAATCACAGCCTCCTTCACCGCGTGGTACGGCAAAACAGGCTCGCGAACTAGACCAATCTCCCGCAGCTTCTCGCCGGCCATAACCCGCGCCGCCACCTTCGCAAAAGGAATTCCAGTCACCTTCGAGACGAAAGGAATCGTGCGCGAAGCCCGGGGGTTCACCTCAATGATATACACCACCCCATCCTGAACCGCGTACTGAACATTCATCAGCCCGACCACATGAAGTTCCCGCGCCAAAGCGTAAGTGTACTGCCGGATTTGCTCGCAAATTCCCTCGGAGAGACTATTGGGCGGAATCATGCAGGCCGAATCTCCCGAGTGGATTCCTGCCTTCTCGACATGCTCCATAATGGCACCAAGCAACTGAATTTCCCCGTCCGAAATGCAGTCTACATCAACCTCGATGGCATTCGAAAGGAACTTATCAATCAGAACCGGATGTCCCTCCGAAGCCGCAAACGCCTCCCTAGCAAACGGCTCGAAACTCGCCTCATCGTAGGCGATGGCCATAGCACGCCCCCCCAACACAAAAGAGGGTCGAACCAACACCGGGAAACCAATCCGATGCGCCACCTCCAAAGCCTCGTCATAGGTCATCGCCGTACCGTTTGCCGGCTGCCGGACACCAACCCGTTCTGCCAACTCCTTGAAGAACTCCCGGTCCTCCGCTTGCTCAATCGATTCGGGGGAGGTACCCAAGATTCGCACCCCATTGCGTTTGAGCGACATGGCCAAATTCAGCGGCGTCTGCCCCCCAAACTGAACAATCATCCCCTGGCATTGCTCGCGCCGATAGATGGTCAAAACATCCTCAAGCGTCAGTGGCTCGAAATAGAGACGATCCGAAGTGTCATAGTCCGTAGAGACCGTCTCGGGGTTAGAATTGACCATAATCGTCTCATACCCAGCCTCGTGCAACGCATAGCAGGCATGAACGCAGCAGTAGTCGAACTCGATTCCCTGACCAATGCGGTTTGGTCCCCCTCCGAGAATCATCACCTTCCCCTTGGATTGGGTTTCCGGCAGCGTAGCACTTTCATCGCAAGCCCCCCAGCGGGAATAGAAGTAGGGCGTAAAGGCTTTGAACTCCGCCGCACAGGTATCGACCAAGCCATAGACCGGTTCGATTCCTTTCCCGCAGCGGAGTTGGCGCACGGCATCCTCTTCCGTATGAAGCAAACAGGCAAGCTGGCGGTCTGAAAAGCCTTTTGCCTTGGCGCCGGCAAGTTGCTCGGGGTCTCGGGCGAAGGCCTCCAGGCTACCGAAGGACGCGATATTTTCGGCCTGTTTGACGAGCTGCCGCATCTGCTCCAGGAACCAGGGGTCAATCTGCGTAAGTTGGTTGATGCGCTCCACGCTCCAACCTCTGGCGAGGGCCTCGCGCACCTGGAATATGCGCTGTGGGGTAGGCGTGGCAATGGCCGTTTCGAGGGCGGAATCGTCTCCGGAGAAGTCCACCTTGCCGTCGGCGCCGAAGCCAGCACGACCGATTTCCAACGAGCGCAAAGCCTTCTGGAAGGACTGTTGGAAGGTGGTGCCGATTGCCATCGTTTCACCGACGGACTTCATTTGTGTGGTGAGGGTCGGGTCGGTTCCGATGAACTTTTCGAAGGCAAACCTCGGGACTTTTGTGACGACATAGTCAATCGAGGGGTCAAAGCAGGCGGGAGTCTGGCGGGTGATATCGTTGCGGATTTCATCAAGTGTGTAGCCGACGGCGAGTTTGGCCGCGATTCGGGCAATCGGGAAGCCAGTCGCCTTCGAGGCCAGCGCGGAGGAACGGCTCACGCGGGGGTTCATCTCGATGACGACAAGGCGGCCATCTTTGGGGTTGATTGCGAATTGGACATTGGATCCACCAGTCTCGACGCCGATGACGCGCATTACGGCTATCGAGGCATCGCGCATGCGCTGGTATTCGCGATCGGTCAAGGTTTGGGCGGGGGCGACGGTTATGGAGTCTCCGGTATGGACGCCCATTGGATCGAGGTTTTCGATGGAGCAGATGATGCAACAGTTGTCTTTCTTGTCGCGCATCACTTCCATCTCGAACTCTTTCCACCCGAGCACGGACTCTTCGATGAGGACTTCGGACACGGGGGAGAGCGCTAGGCCGTTGCCGACGATGGCGGCGAACTCCTCTGGATTGTGGGCAATCCCGCCACCGGCCCCGCCCAGGGTGAAGGCAGGTCGGATGATGACGGGCCAGCTTCCAATCTGGTCGCGGACGGCTTGGGCTTCGCCGAGGGTATGGGCTGTCCCGGAGCGGGGAACTTCGAGTCCGACGCTCAACATGGCCTCTTTGAAGGCCTGGCGGTCTTCGGCTCGGTGGATGACTTCGGCGTTCGCCCCGATGAGTTCAATGTGGTAGCGCTCCAGGATGCCTTGTTCCTGCAACTCCATCGCGAGGTTGAGTGCGGTTTGCCCTCCAAGGGTGGGAAGAATGGCGTCGGGGCGTTCCCTGCGGATGATTTTGTGGAGGATGTCGACGGTCAGCGGCTCGATGTAGGTCCGATCGGCAAAGTCGGGATCGGTCATGATGGTGGCGGGGTTGGAGTTGACCAGCACCACCTCGTACCCCTCCTCGCGCAAGGACTTGCAGGCCTGGGCGCCCGAATAGTCGAACTCGCAGGCCTGGCCTATCACAATCGGCCCCGCGCCGATAATCATAATCTTGGACAAATCTTTCCGTTTTCCCATCTTCTCAACTCCGCTCGCTGGCCCACATGCACTACTCGTCCGGCCTCAGGCAAACGGGCATAAGTCTACTCTTTTCCCGACCGCGCCGCAAGGTAATTGCTCACGCACCGCTGAGGAATCGGCAACCTGCCACGCCCAAGGTATTGTCATCTCACCTGCATTTTATATGCCACTGGGAGGCGCTTCGAAATTCCCTAAAAAAGAGGGTAATCGGGCGACAGAATTGTCCGTTTCCAACACTTCTGTCCGTTATTCGCTGTCTGGCAACAGGGAACCCAACACCTTAGCACCAAGCGGGAAGAGAGGTTGCCATCTCCCGGGGGCAGAGGTTAGCACCGATAAAGGCAACTGATACCAACCTGCAAGACACCATCTCGGGCAGGACTTGGACTGTGAGAAAGTCAGAGGCTAGAGCAGATTATCGCGCACGACATCAATGACCCGTTGCTGCTCCTCAAGGGTCAACCCGCATCCGCTCGGGAGGCAGAGCCCCCTTCGGAAGAGATCTTCGGACACAGGGCAATCCGCCTCAACCCCGGCAAAGACGGGTTGCAGATGAAGCGGCTTCCAAACCGGCCGGGATTCAATATCGGCGGCCTCCAAGGCAAGTCTGACCCGCTCGGCCCGCGACGCATCCTCGAAGAGCGCGACCGAGAGCCAACGGTTCCCCTGCACACCGGGAGCCTCCGGCATCCAAGCCAACTCCGGCAGCGCTTCCCGGTAACGCTCGAAAATCCGACGCTTGCACCGAACCGCGTCCGGCAAGGCACGCAACTGGGCAATTCCAACCGCCGCCGCCAGGCTCCCCATACGGTAATTGTGCCCCAACCGCTTATGCTCGTACCACGCCACCGGTTCACGCGCCTGAGTCGCCTGGGAACGCAATCGAGCCGCCAACTCCGCATCATCCGTCACAGCAATTCCCCCCCCCGATGTCGTGATAATCTTATTGCCGTTGAAGGAGTAGACAGCCGAAACTCCCGGACACATTCCCGCCGGCGACCCGTGCAGAAACGAACCTAACGCCTCGGCCGAATCGATGAGCAGATCCGCCCCGTGACGCGCACACAAATCGGCCAGAAGCCCATACTCGTTGCACTGCCCATAAAGGTCGACAGCCACCAGCAGACGAACCCGCTCGCGAGTCAGAAGCCGTTCAACCAAATCCAAATCGGCAAGCCAAGTCTTGGGGGCAACATCGATAAAGCGCGGCACCGCCCCACGCCTGACCGCCGGGGCAATAGAAGCAATGAACGTCAGGCTTTGGCACGCCACCTTGTCCCCGGGACCAATCCCCAAATCCTCGCAAATCAAATCAATCGCCGCCGTGCAAGACGACAATGAAACCGCGTGCTTCCTGCCCAGCACACGGGCAAAATCCAACTCGAAACGGTCGCACATCGGTCCGCACGGAGCCACATAACCGCTTTGCAGCGAAGCCTCCAGCCATTCCCGTTCCGCCCCGAAAAGGCAAGGCGGCGAAAGATAAATCCGCTTCATTCCTATCTGAAGTACCGATAGACCCAATACCCAGCCAGTTCTTTCAACGCCTGGGAGCTGTCTCGCAAACCATCCACCGACGGAGCCAGCTTCCCCAGCCACTCCCGCCAACCTTCGGCAGAGAGTTGCCCGCGGTAATCCGTCCCCACAGGGATTACCTCCACGCCCTGCTTCCGGTAGAGCATCACCGAGCGCCTCAAATGCCACGCCGAGGTCACCAGCAACACACGCCGGTAGCCGCGGCGGCGGCACATTTTGACCGTATTGGCGGCATTCTCGTGGGTCGTATGGCTCTCATCATCGACCAGTATTGCCGTTGCCGGAACCCCCAAATCCCGTAGAAAGGGTTTGGCGGCCCGGCTCTCGCCAATGCCCGAAACGATTACCACCGTCGCACGCCCGGCCTTGTAAAGTCTTGCCGCGTGCCATACTCGGTCGGCGGCGTCATTGCAATCGGCATACGGTTCGCCTGGGCGACAACTCATTCCTCCGCCCAACACCACGATTGCGTCGCCCTTGGGCACATCCCCTGCCCTGCACATCGGGTAGTCCGACTCAAGAAAGCGGTGCAGCAATCCGGCCACAAGCGGCACGGAGAGGAGGGTCACGCCTGCCAGCACGAGCAGGAGCATCCAACGCACCAGGTGGCGGGCGTGCTTGGCCTCCCGGAGTCCCAAGAACCACGCCAGCGACAACAACAGGACCATTGGACTGGCTGCCCAGGTCAAGAACTTTCCTATGGCGACAAACATATCTATTCGCCGTAGTAGCCTGCGGGCGCGTTCGTCAATGCCGCCTTGAAGAAGAGGCTCTCGTCGCCCGTCTCCGGGAGGTCGATTGTGGTTGCGCCGGAGTCGATTGGCTGTTCGCGCGGGCCATAGGCGAAGGGCCGCCAGGGCTCGGTCGATGTGAGCACCGTGTTGGTCACGACGGCAACGGCTGCGGGCGGATTCAACTTCTGAACTGGGGTCCCGTTTGCCAACAAATGCGTCTGGAGGGTAGCGCCGCTATAGCCCGTAATCTCAAGCGAGATCGAGGTCAATGGCAAGG
>JBJFGP010000237.1:0-32881 GCA_051892815.1 Kiritimatiellia bacterium
TGCACATGAACTTGACTTGTTTCTTGGCCATAGTGGTCTCTTTTGGTTCTGGGGGGTGGAAGGGGGTTAGCGGCGCAGGGCGGCGGCGATGGCGAGGGCGACGGCGGAAAGGTCGCCGACGGGTTTGGAGGCGGGCTTCTTGGCGGGGGCCTCTTCGGGCATCAGGTGGTTGAACCGGGGCACGACGAGGGCCTGGAGTTTCATGACGCCGATGAGCAGGAAGAGGAATGTCAGCACGAGTCCCATGCCAGCGCAGAGAATCAATCCACCCTGCAGGATCAGGGACGCATCATAGACGACGGGTTGCACGGTTCACCTCCGGAGGGGTTCTTGAATGAATCCCTTCAGTATATCGGATTCCCGCCCCCGGCGCAAGTTCAAACCGGCCCCACCGCCGGGGAAGATTGCGCCAACGCCTCCGGGCGAGGGATACCAACCTCCCGATGCCCAAGGTATCCACCCCCAAGCCCCAATCCTGCACACCCCCGTCCCCCGAAGGTGCCCACCGCCACGCCCCATCCCTGCGTGACCTCATCCCCCAAGGTATCCGCCGCCGTACCCTCGCCTTCAACCCCCGCCGTACCCGGACGAACCGCCCCGTGCGGAGCGCTTCCGCCTAGGCGCCGCGGGGTTCGTGGCAATAAAAAAGGGCCGCCCGCGGGATGGGGCGGGCGGCCCGGGAAGGAAGATTAGCGGAGCGGTTCAAGCCGCGCCGTCCAGCCGCCGCCGGGAGCCATGGAGAGTTTGACCTTCTCCCCCGCGCGAATCGTGGCCGTGCGCTTGACATAGTCGGTGCCGTCGCGCGTCGCGTTCGGACCGTCCTCGAAAATAGTCGCCTTCCACTGCCCCGAACCGAGGAAGCCGGTGGCAACCTCAAGGGTCGCCCCCTGCCAAGAGGCAATGCCGGAAAGATACCAGACATCGCCCTTGCGGCGGGCAACCACCGCCGTCCGGTCGAGTTCGCCGTGGAGCGGCCGGATTTCGTCCCAAACCGTCGGGACCGCGGCCATGAAGGCGAAACATTCAGGGTTGAGCAGGTACTGCGTCGGCGAGTCGCAAAGCATCTGGACAGGGGCCTCGAAGAGAGACATCAGAGCCATTTGGTGCGCCCGCGTTCCCTGCGAACCCGGCTTGTGGCCGTCGACCTTGAAGTGCCCGCGCGAATAGTTCAGCATCGCCCCCGGCGTATAGTCCATCGGACCGGCCACCATGCGCGTGTAGAAGACCCGCAGGTCGTTTCTCGGGAAGTCCACCTTCTTCTCATCTTCCCACTTGGCCTGCTCAAGCCCGTGGACACCCTCGTAGTTGAGCAGATTCGGCCAGGTGCGCGAGAGCCCGACCGGCTTGTGCATCCCGTGCAGGAGCAGAATCTGCTTGTACTTCGCCGCCGTACGGGCCACCCGCTCGATGAACTGCTCGGCTACCTGATCGTCCCGGTCGAGGAAATCGATCTTGAAGCCTTTAACGCCCATTTCGGAGAACTTCTTGAACGCCCGCTCCATGTCGTCGCCGTAATAAAGCTGCCCCCAGGCGCACCACAAAATGATCCCCACGCCGCGTTCGTTGGCATACTTCACCAAGTAAGGAACATCCACTTGAGGGTCATACTTCCAGATGTTGAGCGCGGCACTCCAGCCCTCGTCGAAAATCACATATTCGACCCCGTGCTTGGCCGCGAAATCAATGTAATATTCGTAGGTCTTGGTGTTGCAGCCGGCCTTGAAGTCGACCGGACGGAAGTTGGCCGGAGCCCCGTAGATATTCCAGTCGTTCCACCAGTCCCAAGCCACCTTTCCGGGCTTGATCCAGGAAACATCCGCAATCTGGCAAGGCTTGGCGAGGGCCGCGACGATATCCGCCGAGACGAGATCGACCTCCCTATCGGCGAGGATGAAGGTGCGCCAGGGGAAGGTGCGCTTGCCGTCCGTTTTGGCGAGGAAAGGTGCGCGGGAAGTGATGCGCACATAGCGCGCGGGGCGGTCGGTGAGCTGCCAGTTGGAGTTGGTCACGGCCGTGGGGAAGTTGGCCATGAAGGGGGTCAGCGTGGCGGGGGATTTGGCGGTGCGCTTGAGGTTCCAGCCCGGGTAGTCGACGAGGTCGGACTCGAGCACCTCCATCACGCCGCCGTCGGCATATTTCGCGAGCAAAGGCAGGTAGACGAGCTTCTCGGCGGGGATTTGGGAGACGGGGCAGTCCTGGTAGATGTCTTCCCAGCTGTTCTGCAGGACATCGCCCCCCCAGCTGCCCCAGTTGGAGCCGTAGTAGAGGCGTGTGTCGGGGGTGGGGAATTGGATGGAGGCGGTCTCGGTCTCGACTATGATTTGGCCGGGGAGGAAGGTTTCGAAGCGGTAGGCGACGCCATCGTTGCGGGCGTGGAGGCGGACGGCCCAGGAGCCGAAGGATACGCAGGTTTCGTTGCCGTTGTCGTCAATGGAGGCCTTTTTGTAAAAGGGCATTGGGATGGTGCCGGTACGGCTCTTTTTGTTGACGGATTGGCTTTTGAGGCCTTTGCCGCCGAGCAGGTTCTGCCCTTGGATCTTGAGCGCGAGGGGTGTGGGTGCTACGCGCTGGAGGCCTTTGCGGTAGACGGAGTAGGAGAGGACAGGTTCGGTGCTCAGGCGGATTTCGTTCTGGCCGTCCGGGCTGAGGGCCGAGAATTCTTCGGCCTGCAGGGCAAGCGCGGCGAGGGCGGTTGCGGCGCAAAGGAGGCGGCGGATTGCGGGTGCTGACATGGTGGATGCCTTTTGTGTGAATCGTCGGTTTCGAACAGTACGCTCTGCCGTCTGCGCGCGGCAGCCCTTGGAGCGGAGGGCGGCCTGGTCCGAGGCGCGAGGGCGCCTTGGGGATGCGCAGGAGGCTGCCGTGGCGTCCGCCCACGAGGTGGGCGGCCCCGAGCCACTTCCGTTCCAATTTGGGGCATTGTAGCACACTCGGGGGCGGATGGCAATGGTTTTCGCCTAGGGGTGGCTGTCGGAGGCAGTCGGGAGGGGAATTGCCGTCTCGAGAATGCCGGCGGCGTGGGGCGCGACGGTGCAGGGGGGGTAGACGAAGTGGAGGGCGGTGGCGGTGCAGTAGAAGGGGACGTCGAGGGTTGGCTCTTCCAATAAGGTATAGCCGTCGCGAAGGCTTTCGAGGAGTTGGCGGCGGACGCGCCGGAGGGCTTGGGGGCGGCGCGGGGGCGGGAGCAATTCGTCGAGCCGGAGGGGGTTGCCGGTGGTGCGATCGAGGGTTTCGGCGGCGACTTGGGTGGTGCCGTGGGCGCCGCCGCGGTAGACGAAGTCGTGGGCCCACCAGCTGATTCTCCGGGGGTCTTTCCAAACCGTCCGCAGGCTCAGCCGGCGGCTTCGGATGGTGAGGGTGGTGCCGACGAGGTCGCGGCTTTGCCACTCGGGGTCGCGGGCGATTTCGGCCAGTTCGACCAGGGTCCGGCGGCGCAGGTCGCGGGCGAATCGGGCAAGCGGATGGGCTTCGGCGGGCGACTCGGAAAGGGTGGGCTTGGCGGTTCGCGGCAGGTCAACCTCCTCCGTCAGGCGAAGCAGCTCCACGCGGTTGGTCTCCAGCCGGAGGTCGAGCTGGCAGCGGATCCTCTCGCGGTCGGCGCCGACCGCGCGGGCATCGAACGCCAGGCGCCAATCGGGCCCATCGGCGGATTCCGCCGCGCGGAGCGTCTCGGACCGGTAGGCGCCCAAGAGCGACGCCTCGGGGTCGGCGCGGAGCGTCCAAGCCAAGAGCGGGAAAAGAAGCCATCTGACAATGCGGCCCATCACCCCTCCATCGTGCCACATTCCCCCGCCGAAGGCAAGCCCAAAACTCCGGCGCGCCAGGCTCGGGCGGAAAAGGTTGACGCGCGCGACGCTCTTTCATTGCCTTCTTCGGGTGCGTATGGTAGACTGCTCACAGGTCGCATCCAGCCAACCTTTCACCCCCGAGGATACCCGAGAAATGATAGCAGTCATCGGCAGCGTCAACACCGATTTGGTCGTCTCCGGCCAGCGCATCCCGTCCATCGGCGAAACCGTCACCGGCGGCACCTTCCGGATGGTTCCAGGCGGCAAAGGCGCCAACCAGGCCGTAGCCGTCGCCCGCCTCGCCAAGAAACCCGGCGACTGCCTCTTCATCGGGAAAGTCGGACGCGATACCTTCGGACGCGATACCATCCGACGGATGAAAGCCGAAGGCATCCGCACCCAAATCGCCTTCGACCCCGTCCAGCCCACCGGCACCGCCCTCATACTCGTCGACCCCAAAGGCCAGAACTGCATCTCCGTCGCCCCAGGCGCCAACGCCCGCCTCACCCCCCAAGACCTCGAACCCCAACTCCGCCGCCTCCGCCGCGCCAAAGTACTCCTCCTCCAGCTCGAAACACCCCTCGAAACCGTCCTCGCCGCAGCCACCGCAGCCAAAGCGGCAGGCGCAACCGTCATCCTCAATCCAGCCCCCGCCAGACGCCTCCCCAAAGAACTCCTCAGCCTCGCCGACTGGCTCACCCCCAACGAAACCGAACTCGCCATCCTCACCGGCATCAACCCGACCACCCCCGCCCAAATCGAACAGGCCGTCGCCAAACTCAAACACCTCGGCGCCCCCCGCACCCTCGTCACCCTCGGCGCCAAAGGCGTCTGGCACGACCGCCAAATCATCCCCGCCCCCAAAGCCAAACCCCTCGATACCGTCGCCGCCGGAGATACCTTCAACGGCGCCTTCGCCGTAGCCCTCTCCGAAGGCCAAAGCCCCCTTCAAGCCATCCACTTCGCCCAGCGCGCCGCCGCCATCGCCATTACCAGGCCAGGCGCCCAAGACTCCGTACCCTACCGCCGCGAACTCGACTAGCAAACAACCCCCCAGAAACCTCCCGACCATGTACTACTGCAGCCACTACACCCACGCCGTCGCACTCTGCGTCCTGACCATGCTCTGCTGGGGAAGCTGGGGCAATACCCAGAAACTCGCCGGCAAAACCTGGCGCTATGAATTCTTCTACTGGGACTATGTCCTGGGCCTCGTCCTATTCGCCCTCGCCGCCGGACTAACCCTCGGATCCACCGGCGAGATGGACACCTGGAGCTTCGCCTCCAACCTCGCCGCCGCCCCCGTCAAAACCCTCCTCGGCCCCCTCGCCGCAGGTATCATCTTCAACGCCGCCAACATCCTTTTGGTCGCATCCATAGCCATCGCCGGCATGGCAGTAGCCTTTCCGGTGGGCGTCGGATTGGCACTCGTTGGAGGCACCGCCGCCAACCACCTCGTCGACCACAAAGGCAACCCCGCGCTCATCTGGTGCGGCCTGATGCTCATCGTCGCTTCCATCCTCTGCGACGCCTTCGCGTTCCGGATCCGCAACCGCGCCTGCCAGGCAAAGTCCGACCCGAAAGCCTTGCGCAAGGGGCTTTTGCTGGCGGCCGCCGCGGGCATTCTGATGAGTTTCTTCTCCCCTCTGGTGAACAGGGCCATCGACCTTGAGTTCGCATCCGCCGCGCCGAAAGAGGGGCTTCTGACGCCCTATGTCGCGTTTTTCGTCTTCACTCTTGGCGTGTTGGGGTCGAACTTTGTCTGGAACACCTTGGCGATGCGTTTCCCGGTATCCGGCGAGCCGGCGCGGGGGCGGGATTACTTCCGGGGGAGGGCTGCGACGCACGTGGTGGGGTTGCTGGGCGGGGGGATTTGGGCTTGCGGGACATTGATCTCGTTCGTGGCGGCGGGGACGGCCGGTGCGGCAATATCTTACGCGCTGGGGCAGGGTGCGACGCTGGTGGCGGCGTTGTGGGGAATTTTGGTCTGGCGCGAGTTCAAGGGGGCGCCGCGGGTGTGCACCTGGCTGAATGTTTCGATGGTGCTGCTGTTTGCGGCGGGGCTCTATCTGATTGTCCGGGCGGGGCAGTGCTAGGAGGGTGGTAGATGGCTGTCAATCCTGATGATTTCGTCTTTCGCCCGGCCTCGCTCGATGATGTGGAGGGGATTGGGAGGTTGATACGATCCTATCCGGACGAGTTGATTGCGCGACCGCCGAACAGTATTATCGAGAACATCGATCGGTTCACGGTGGCGGTCTCGGAGGTGGGGGAGATTGTGGCCTGCGCGTGCTGGCAGATTCTCCCGGAGATTGGCAATCCGGGGAACACGACGGTGGAACTGCAGTCGGTGGCGGTGAAGCGGGAGTTGCGTTCGGGGCATATCGGGACGCGGCTGATTCGGACCGTACTCGGGCGCATTGCGGCTTTCCGTCCGGCGCAGGCGCTGGTGCTTACCTACGCTCCCGGCTTCTTCCGCACGCTGGGCTTCCGGGAGATTGCGAAAACCCAGATTATGCACAAGATCTACCTGGGCTGCATCTACTGCACGAAGCACAGCGATCCCTTCACCTGCCCCGAGATTGCCATGGCCCTCGATCTGCACGACTATGCTCGGTGACCCCGTCGAACCCCTGGGCGAGACCGACCTCCAAATCGGCGACCTGCGCATCCGGCTCTCGGCCCCGAAGGACATCGATGCGCTGCTCGATCGCGCCATCGAGACGGCCCCCTCCGATGTCGACGCCATCCCCTACTATGCTTGGCTCTGGCCCTCCGCCCGGGCCCTCGCCGAATACCTCTGGGAGATTCGCGAGAGCCTGCGCGGCGCGCGTACCCTTGAACTCGGCTGCGGCCTCGGACTGCCGACACTCGTCGCCTCCCTGCTCGGCGCCGACGCCACCGCCAGCGACTTCCACCCCGACGTCCGAGCGTGGGTCGAGCGCAACTTCCTACTCAACAATGCCTCCGCCAGGTACCAACCCTACGACTGGAATGATGCCTACCTTTCAAACCAGACCTTGCTACCTGCCGAACCCCCTTATACCCACCTCCTGGGCAGCGACCTGCTCTACGAAAAACGCCACATCCCCGCACTCGTCCAGGCCCTCGCCCGAAACCTCGCCCCCGGCGGCCAAGCCCTGATCGCCGACCCCGGGCGCGACAACCTCCAACTCTTCCTCGACACCCTCCAAAAAGCCCGCTGGCACCACCAGCTCCTCGTCCGCGGCGACATCTGGCTCGTCCGCTGCACACCCCCCGAAAGGAACCGACCGTGACCTTCGCCCAACTCTCAGACCTCGCCACCGGATACTGGAAAGCCGCCGCCCTCAACGCCGCCGTCCAGCTCCGACTCTTCGAGCAACTCCCCAAAACCGCCCAAGACTACGAAGCCGACCTCCTCGACGCACTCGCCGGAATGGGCCTCGTCGAAAAAACCGGCGAGCGCTACCAAATCGCCCCCGACTGCCAACACCTCCTCAGCCCCCAAAGCCCCTCCTGCATCCTCGGCGCCCTCCGCTACAACATCGACCTCTACCCCATCTGGGCCCGACTCCCACAGACCATCGCCAACCAACAGCCCGCCGTCCCACCCCACAACCACCTCGGCACAGACCCCGCCGCCACCCGCCGATTCGTCCTCGGAATGGAGAGCCGCGCGGCCGGACTCGCCCCCGAACTCATCCCCGCCATCGGCCCCCTCCAAGGCACCCTCCTCGACCTCGCCTGCGGAGCCGGCACCCTCAGCCGAATCCTCCTCCAGAACAACCCCCAACTCACCGCCACCCTCTTCGACCTCCCACCCGTGCTCGCCGTCGCAAAAGAACTCGCCGACCAGCACCAACTCACCAGCCGCCTCCGCTTCGCCCCGGGAAACTACCGCACCGACATCCTCCCCGCACCCCACGACACCATACTCTACGCCGGCGCCCTCCACCAGGAAAACCCCGACACCGCAGCCACCCTCTTCCGCGCCATCCGCCAAGCCCTCAACCCCGGCGGAACCGCCCTCATCTTCGACCTCATGACCGACCCCACCGGCACCAAACCCCTATTCGCCAGACTCTTCTCCCTCAACATGCGCCTCACCTCCCAGCACGGCAGAGTCTTCACCACCAGCCAGACCGAAGCCCTCCTCAAAACCGCCGGATTCACCCGCATCCAAACCACCTTCATGCCCACCATCCCCTACGCACTCGTCCGCGCACAAGCCTAGCAATGGCCCTCATCACCCTCCACGACATCACCGTCTCCTTCGGCTCCGACCCCGTCCTCGACCACATCTCCATGGCCCTCCATCCAGGCGACCGCGCCTGCATCACCGGACGCAACGGCGAAGGCAAATCCACCCTCCTGAAAATCGTCGCCGGAACCCTCGAACCCGACTCCGGCGAACTCATCCGCGCCCCCGGCCTGCGCCTGGCGCACCTCTCCCAGGAAGTCCCCCCAGACACCGGCGGCACCGTACGCGAAATCGTCGCCCAAGCCCTCCCACAAGACCATTCCAACACACCCCGCGAAGACCTCTTCATCACCCAACTCGGCCTGCCCCCGGACGCTCCCTTCTCCACCTTGTCCGGCGGCATGAGACGCCGCGTCTACCTAGCCCGCGCCCTCGCCTCGGCCCCCCAGCTCCTCCTGCTGGACGAACCGACCAACCACCTCGATATCGAGAGCATCGAGTGGCTCGAAGGCTATCTCGCCACCGCCCGGTTCGCACTGCTGTTCATCACCCATGACCGCGCCTTCCTCCGGCGGACGGCAACCCAAATCTTCGATCTCGACCGCGGACAACTCTCGGGGTGGTGCTGCACCTACGACATTTTCCTCAAGCGCAAGCGGGAGCTTCTGGCCGACGAAGAGACCTACTGGGCACGCCGCCGCAAACTCCTTTCCAAGGAAGAGGCGTGGCTGCGCAAAGGCGTCAAAGCCCGCACCACGCGCAACGAAGGGCGGGTGCAGGCGCTGATGGAATTGCGCCGGGAGTTTGCCGCACGGCGCACGCAGAGCGGCAACGCCACCCTCACGCTCAAGTCCGCCGATCCCTCCGGACAACTGGTTGCGAAGGCGGAGCATCTGACCTTCGCCTGGCCCGGGAAGGAACCCGTCGTCAAGGATCTTTCCTTGCGCATCCACCGGGGCGAGCGTATCGGGATTATCGGGCGAAACGGGGCGGGAAAGACGACGCTTCTGAGGCTGCTCTGCGGGGAACTCGCGCCCGTCTCGGGGTCGCTTTCGCTGGGGGCCCGGGTGCAGGTGGCGCACTTCGACCAGTTGCGTTCGGCGCTTCGCCCCGAGGAGAGTGTGGTGGAAAATCTGGCGGAGGGGAAAGAGGAGGTCTGCGTGGCGGGGGTGCGCAAGCACGTCTTCGGCTACTTGCAGGAATTCCTCTTCACGCCCGACCGCGCGCGGCAGCCGGTGAAGGCTTTGTCCGGTGGCGAGCGGGCGCGTCTGCTGCTGGCGAAGCTGTTCCTCAATCCGGGCAATCTGTTGGCGATGGACGAGCCGACGAATGACTTGGACATGGAGACTTTGGAACTGCTGGAGGAGCAGTTGGCGAACTATTCGGGGACGCTGCTTCTGGTGAGCCACGACCGGGCTTTCCTGGACAATGTGGTGACTTCGACGCTGGTTCTGGAGGGGGACGGCGCGGTCGGGGACTATCCCGGCGGGTACGCGGACTGGCTGCGCCAGCGCAAGCCTCCGCCGACGCGGGAGAAGCCCAGGGCGGAGGCTCCGAGGTGCCCTCCGAAGCGCCGGAAACTCTCTTACAAGGATCAGCGGGAGTTGGAATCTCTGCCGGAGAAGATTGCCCGGCTGGAGGCGCGCCAAGGGGAACTGGCGGCGGCGACGGCGGTTTGGACGCCGGAGTCGCAAGGGCTTTTCGCCGAACTCGAATCGGTCAACCGCGAACTGGACGAGGCGATGGAAAGGTGGCTCGATCTCGAGGCCAAATCGCAGGCGCTCGCGGACGGAAAGGACTCTGGAGACGACTTGTGAAAGCGACGGCTGACTTGACTTTTCTGCGCCGCGTGCTGGCCCGCGAGGGGCGCGCGGTGCTGCTCATCCGCCACAGCGAACGCTACGCGCTGCCGGTCGACGACGGCACCTTCGGCTCGGAGGTTTCGCTCACGCCGCACGGGCTGGAGATGGCGCGCGCGTTCGGGGCGTTGCTGGGGCCGTTCCGCAGCGTGGCGTTCCTCTCAAGCCCGATGCGCCGCTGCCGCCAGACGGCCGGATGCATTGCCGAGGGGATGGGGCTTCCCGGGGCGAAGGTGGCGACGGCGGAGGAAATCGGCGGGGACAATCTCTTTTTCGCCAGCCGGCGGAAGGTCTTCGAGACGATGCGCCGCGAGGGGGCAATCGAGACGATGACGCGCTACCTCGTCAAGGGCCGCGCCCCGGGGCACAATCCCATCCGCTCCGCCGCATCCAAACTCGACCGCTGGCTCAAGAAGCCCCGCCGCGAAAAACTTGCCGTCATCGTCTCGCACGACAGCGTCTGCGCCGAATACTTCGTCGGCACCGGCCACGCCCCCGACTTCTCCGCGGCCGACTGGGTGCCCTACCTCGGCGGCGTCCTGCTCACGCGTCTGCCGCGCGGCGAGTGGCGCAGCGACTGGTTCTCGCCCGAATCCGGCGCCCCCGCCCTCGCCTTCCGCCAGTAGCCCAGGTGCCCACCTTACGCCCCCGCCGGTAAGCACCAATCGCCCCGGAAGGTGCCAACCCCTCCGGGCGAATCGTGCCTTCCTGGAGCCCCCCAAGGTGCCTACCGGGCGAATCGCACCGGGCCAATCAGCCCCGCCGGAACCAATGGCGCATCCGCCTTCGGCCCCGCAATCGTCCACGACCCCCGCTCGGACTCCGGCCGCCCCGCATCGTAAATCAAACGGTTCCGCCAAGTCGTCGTCACCCGCACCCGAACCTGGTGCCGCCCCGCCCCCAGACGCAGGCGCCAACGGTACGGCGTGCACCAGCGAATCCCTTGCGAAACACCGTCTATTTCCACCTCCGCCACGCCGCAGACCTGACCCAAATCAAGCCCGCCCGCAGGGCCCTCGACAACCGTCTCGTAGACCACATCCCCCGCATGAGAGCGCGCCGCGCGCGGCAACGGCAGCTCCGTCAACGAAGCCGGCCGCGCCACCTCAACCGGCTCGAAACCCGGCACCCGCACAACCCACGGCCCCGGCACCTCCTCGCGCGGCAACACCGGCGGAGGAAGCCGACGATCGCCCCCCTTCCAGCACACGATGAAGAGCGACTGGTTCGTCGTCAGCGAGACCTTCGACAGGTTGCCGGTCTCCCACTTCCCGCTCACCGGGTCGTAGAAACAAGGCGTACCTTCCACCCCATTGAGCGTCACACGCCCCTCGAACCCGCAACCCAGCGGCGGCGTCACGAAAAAGCAATCCTCCGACCCCTTCCGGCGGTGACAATACAGCAGCGGCGCGGACGCCTCCAGGGCCGGTTGGCACGCCCCCGCCTTTCCCCTCCATACCGACGCGCCGGACCGTTCCAAACGCTCGATTTCCGCCCCCGAAGCCGCACCAATCCGAACCCCTTCCGGCAAGTAAAGATGGCCATACGTTGCCCCCTCTGGCGTGCAGAGCTTCCCGTCCTTCACCCCCATTCGGGACAACCCCTCGGCATTGCAGTAGTCAAACAGCAGCCCCTCCGGGAGCCCATCCGCCTCCGGCTTTCCTACGTGCGAATCGCCTAGAAAGTAGAGCACATCCGCCACCGGTGCGCCCCACTCCAGCCACCGCTCGCAACGCTCCGCCCAGTCGGTGAATGCGTTGAAATGGCGCCACCAGGTTTGCCCCCTGAGGAATGGCGCGCCGATACCGTTGCCGAAGGAAGTACCGGGCAAAAGGCCGTTGGTGGTGGGCTGGTGCGTGAAGGTATGGGTCACGAGATGGGTGATGCCGCGTGCGTAGTATTGGTTGGCGATCGCGCGAAACCAGTCGGGCGATTCGTTGAAAGTCAGGTCGAAGGAGGTGAACGCCTCTGCCGCGACGCGTGGCTTGCCGTAGAGGTGGGCGGCGGAGACCGTGGGGCGCACGGGTTTGAAGTCGAGGGCGTAGACGAAGTGCGGGGTGGGGTCGGTTTGGGACTGCCAAAACTCGCACATGGGTACGTCGGCGTAGCGGTAGTAGCGGAGAATGTCGCCGGGCAGGATGTCGCCGAAAGCGGTCTCGTAGGTGAAGAAGAGTCCTTCACGTTTGGCGAGTTGGGAGAGGCGGCCGAAGAAGTTTTCGCAGACCAGGTCGTCGAGCAGGGTGCGCCAGTCGCGGAGGAAGTCTCGGGTGGCCTGGGGTGTCTTGACGATGTAGCCGAAGAGGGCTGGCATCCAGGGGGCGAGGTCGTATCCGCGGCGGTCGCGGAAGAGTTGGAAGAGGTCGAGGTTGTCGGTCCAACTCTGGCGGCGGCATTCCCAGCTGTCAATCAGCATGCCGTCCGGGCGGATGCCGTTCTGGATGAGGCGTCCGACATAGCCGGCGAAGTGGGTTTCGGCGCCGGCGGGGGCCAGCTTGTCGCACTCCCAGCCGGTAGCCTCCTTGGGGGCGGGTGCGTTGATGTGGCCGGCGTTGATATGGCCGATGCGGAGGGTTTTCCAACCTATGGGCGGGGTCGTTCCGTTAGTACAGACGAGGACTTGGGATACCCACGAACGGGGGTCTTGCTCGGGCAGGATTCGCTCCGGGGCGTTGATAAGATCGAATCCGCCCTCACCGCACCAGTTCTGCTGGCGGGCGGCTTGGCGGATGGCGACGCGCAAGTTGGGGTTGAGGTCGCGGTGGCGCGCCTTGAAGCGGACTTGCCAGACGGAGCCGGTGGTCTCGGGAAGGGCGACGACGAAGGGTTTCTCGCCCTGCCAGTTGCAGGAAGGGATGGCGATGGTGCGCACGAGTCGTCCGTCGACATAGAGTTCGGCGTCGGTTTGCGGCGTGTAGCAATGGGGGTGGGAACACTGGTTGGCGTTGGGCAGCTCAAGGGTGCGGATGCAGACGGGATGGGGAAAGGCGTGGCGGTAGTCGGGGGGCGGAAGGATGGTCTCCGGCGCCTCGTCTCCGAGCGGCAGCGGGAAGGCGACGGTCAGGATGTCGCGGTAGTCCAGCCCGGACTGGTCGTTGGCCACCAGGTTGCGCATCGCCTTGCCGTGCGGTATCCACGGCCCGCCCGCAAGAGACCAACCGGGGCAGTTCTGGACTACGAACCTCAGGCCCAATCGGGTGCACTCGCTACGCAGGTGTCGGACCATATCCAGCCACTCGGGACCTAGGCAGACGACGGGGTGCTTCGTGCCTGGCCAGAGGTCGCCGGAGCCGTGGAAAAACTGTACGCCGGAATAACCTGCCGATGCGATTGCTTCGAGGTCGGCGATGATGCCGTTGGACGAGACATTGCCGCCGATGAAGTGGAACCAGGTCTCGGGGCGGTGTTGGAGGTTGCGCGAGAGGAGGGTAGGCGCGGCGAGGAGGGAAAGGAGCGCGGCGAGGCGGAGGGTGGTCGAAATCGGGTTGGTCATATTGGCATCTCAGAGGAGGATTTTCGCGACGGCTTTACGGACGCGGCTGGGCATGCCGAGAGCGATTTGGGGGGCGTGGGCGTCCTGCGGGAAGAGGAGCATCCAGCGGCCGGGGGTGAGCGGGAGCGGGGCGAATTCACCGCCGTAGAAAGCGATGTCGCGTGCCTCGTCGTAGGGGATGCGCTCGGGCAGTCCGGCGAGCGACGCCCAGCCGATTTGCTCTTTGCCGGCGACAAGGGTCTGGATGTCGAGGTAGCGGCGATGGGCTTCGAGGATGGCCTGCTCGGGGGGCTTGGTGGTGTACTCCTCGAGGTTGACATAGAGCCGCGAACCGGCCAGTTCGTACCGCCCGCAGGGGCGCGACGCCAAGTCGGGCGAGGTGAGGAATTCAAAGGCTTGCCGCAGGAGCGGGTGGAGCGCGAAGTAGCGCCCGGCGTGGTCGAAGGTGTCCAAAATCATACCGCCAGTCTACCACACGCCCGCGTGAAACGCAATGTCAAACACCTGCCCACCTGAGCCTCCCGAAGGTTGCCACCCGCGGAGCCCGTTCCTGGGCACCGACCGCTCCCGAAGGTGCCCGAGAACTTTTCCCCGCGCGCCGCGACGCTTTTGGCTTGCCAAACCGCCCGCGTTGTGATACCTTGTCCCTGTTCCCGACTGGGCTTCTGCGCGAGCGTAATTCAATGGCAGAATAGGAGCTTCCCAAGCTTCTTACGTGGGTTCGATTCCCATCGCTCGCTCCATTCCTCCCCTCAGACGCCTTCGGAATTCCCCCTCTCTCTCCAACTTCACGGTTGCCATCCGGTCCGCTATCGGCACGGCTTCGGTGTTTCCATTCGATAAGGAGGTAGGTGTGTTTCGCATAAACGACGACAAGGGCATCGCGTACGAATCCACGGAGGGCGGCTGGGCCAAGTTTATCCCGGAAGACGACGACTTCAGCGTGATAATGTCTTCTGAGGAAAGTAGGGAAGCAAGGTCAGGCTCAAGAAGGCGGATGACTGAAGATGAAGCCTTTGCCTTCGCCCGCTCGAAGGCTGCCGCATCCAAGGCTACAGGCCCGCGGGCGTAGATCGCTTCTGTCAACTTTCGCAACGCATTCAAGGCATCATCGACTACTTCGCTGGTGCCTTTATATTTTTCAAGCGTACGGTATATTTCATAGACGGCGTGACCGCCGCGCTGGTTCTTGGCTTTTGGCGATGTAGTCGCTGGCAATGATAACCTCGCCAACGCCGCCATTTGGGAAACGGATGGATACCTTGACATCCCGGTAGCCCTTGGCATCCGGCTTCAGGTTCAACGGCTTGACCCGCACCACCTTCGCGCCATTCGATTCGGCAGTCTGTTTGATTCGATTGATGGCGTCCGAGTAGTCGCCAGTGTCCTTGAGCACAATCGTGCCGCCAATCAGGTCAACCACGCGCGAGTAGTCGCCGCCGTAGTCCGAGGCAACCTTCTCGTCGTCGCGAGCCGTTGGGATGGGGACGCGGGCGTTCTTTTAGGCGGGGGATTGGCGCGGAGGAGGGCTCAAGCCGGGTTGGAAAGGGCTTGGGCGAGGCGTTCCCACTGGGGCAAGGTCAAGGCTTCGCCGCGGGTCTCGGGTGGGATTTCGGCACGGCGCAAGGCGTCAAGGGCATCGCCCGCAAAGTTGGCATCTTTGCGCAGAAGGGTGCCCATCTGTTTGCGGCGGTGCATGAAAACTTTGCGGGTCAGTGCCAGGAAAGTTTCCTCCTCGGCGGCTGACAGGATGCCCCGTTGGTGGCGATTCAAAAGCACGACGCTGGAATCGACCTCCGGGCGCGGCCAAAAGCAGACGGGCTTGACTTTCCGCAGAATCGAAACATCATAGTGCAACTGGCACCAGACCCCCGCCTGTCCCCGCGCAGGGCTCCCGGCAGGGGCCGCCAAACGCTCGGCCACCTCCGTCTGAACCATCACCACAAGGCGTTCCGGCGCACGCGGCCGAAGCACGAGATCGAGCAGGATTCGCGTCCCGACCGAGTAGGGCAGATTCGAAACAAACGCCGAAAAACCTTCCGCCAAAAGCCCGTCCCAGTCGACCTCCAAAGCATCGGCACAAAGCAGACGCAACGCCGGATAATCAGCCCCAAGATCGTCCCCCAGCGCACGCGCCAGGACAGGGTCTTTCTCGATTGCCGTGACCGCCGCGCCGCGCTTGAGCAACTCCTCGGTCATTACCCCCAGTCCAGGCCCGACCTCCAGCACGCGACGACCCGAAACTTCCCCCGCGGCATCGGCAATCGCCCCGAGAATGTTGCGGTCGATTAGAAAGTTCTGCCCCAAAACCTTGTTCGGGTGGAAGCCCCGGCCAATGCACCAGGCCTTGACCTCCGAGGGCGATGTGCGGTTCATCGGAAAGGCGCTACTCTTCGGTCATCTTGACGCCCGGCACGACCATCTTCTTGATATAGGCGTACTTGCGCAAACGCTCCGTCCAGACCTTGTAGAGCCGATCCTGCTCCAGGAAACGGTACTGCATCTCCGCCAGGCGCCAAGCCTCCTCCAGCGACAACTGCTTCGTCTTCGTCTCCCCCTCCTTGAGCAAGACAAAGGCGTAATTCTCCAGATAGACCGGCTCCGTCACCTCCCCCGGCTTGACCTTCGCGAGCGCTTCGACCAGAGGCTTGGCGAAGACATCCTCCGGCACCACCGTGCCGCAGTCGCCGCCCTTCGACGCCTTATCGTCCTTCGAGACCCGCTTGGCCACATCGGCGAACTTCTCGCCCTTGCGAAGGTCCGCGAGCACCGCCTCCATCGACTCCTTCGCCGCCTCGGGAGAGGCCCCCTTGAGCGTAATCATCCGCACCTGGACGCCCCCTTTTTCGACGAACTTCTCCTTGTTCTTCTCGTAGTGGCTGCGCACTGCTCCGGGGGTCAGGCGCACCTTCCGGTCGACCTGCGTGTGGCGCATCATCGAGAGCACCATATCGTCCTCAATCGACTTGGCCCACTCCTCGTAAGTCATCTGACGCGAAGAAAGCATCTGCGCCAACTTCGTCTTGTCACCCTCGAAATGGTCGTCAATGATCGAACGGATTCGTGCCTCCACCGCCCACGGCTGGAGCCGAACCTTGCTCTCCCGCGCTGCCGCCAGAATCAGCCGCCGGTCAATCAACGCCTCCAGCGTCGCCCGGTAAAGTTCCGGCAGCCGAGCCTCCTTCTCCGCCTCCGACAACTTTGCCTGCCATAGCGAGCGGTGCACCTCGTTCATCACCTCCGAGATGGTAATCACGTCGCCATTGACATACGCCGCCACCCCGTCGAGCAGAACCGGCTTCCCCGGTTCGCCCAGCGACACCGACGCCGCCAGCGCCAACCCGAGACCCAACGCAAACAAACCCTTCATCGCATCACACTCCTAACTTTGCCAAGCCCTTGCGAAAAGGGCGCCACGCCACCACAGGCGCCGCGCCCCTCCGCTCAGTGCATGGGCATCATCCTACTTGACATACTCAATCACACGGATCCGGAAGAACGCCGCCGGCGCATCCGTCGGTACCGCCGTCGTATTCAGACCGCTTGCCGAAGTCGCGCGGGAGACCTCCTCCCAATCGCCCTCGGTCAAAGAGAGGCGCCGCTCCAGCACATAGACCAGCACCGTGTCGACCGGTGTGACCGAAGCCGCCTGCCCCTCATCGCCCGCCGAGACCTCCAGGCGCGAAGCATTGCCGAACCTCCAACTGATTGTCGGGGTGCCGTCCGAAGCCGTGCTGAAGCCATCGACCACGACGGCAGGCGAGACGATTGCTTCGCCCGACGCGAGCGCACTGTCGGAAACCGAACCGGTCACTGCCAACTGCACTGCCGGCAGAGCCAAATCCGACCGCGACAGGACCGAGAGCCCACCAACCGAGTAGGCCATTACCGCGCTGATGACCTGCGAGCGGGAAACCGTGGAGTTGTATCCCAGTGTCGAGAGGTTGCCCTTCTGCTTCAGCTCGTAGGTGTCCGACAGGCCATCATTGTCCGTGTCGACATCCTGGATCCAGAGTTCGACCGCCTTAGCCTTCGCGAAGGATGCCGTCACCGGAACCGGGTCGTTCTGCCAATTCTTCTGGCCCAGGCGGCGGACATAGCCCCACGGCTCACCTGCGTCCCGTTTGCCGTTGGCGTCAATATCGACATAGGCCAGGAGGAAGTACTCTTTTCCGACCTCAAGACCCAAGACGGAGAGGTCGATGCCGGTTGTGTAGGCCGTGTTGGTGAGTGCAGAACCGGCGCCTGCCTGTGTCGCGCCGGCAACCGGTTCGCCGGCAAAGTCGGCGTGCTCGTAGGCCTCGACCCTGAGGGTCGCGGCAAGTTGCAGAGGAAGGCCTTTCACGGGTGCGTAGCGGACCGAGACATCCGCAAAGCCGAAGGTGGTGGATACCGGCTTGCCGGCCGCGGCGGCGTCATAGTATTCCTTCGTGGCAAGGGTGAATTTGCCGGCGGTGGAGGCATAGCCCGACTGGGCCCACGGGGCGTAG
This sequence comes from Kiritimatiellia bacterium, assembly GCA_051892815.1. Classification (GTDB taxonomy): domain Bacteria; phylum Verrucomicrobiota; class Kiritimatiellia; order RFP12; family DVOR01; genus JAXFQS01. Next base: position 17,811 of record JBJFGP010000237.1, read on the forward strand.
TGCGTGACGGTCCAAGTGTAGTCACCGTCGGCCAGGTTGCCCGCATTGGACAGGCCCGAAGCCAGGGGCGGTGTCCATTCGTAGGTATAGAGGGGCACGCCGCTGCCGTTGCCAGAGGTGGAGGTCTTCACTACCTGCGGCATGTTCTGGAAGTTGGAATCGTAGACTTTGGCGCCGTCGTGGGTGATGGTCAGTTTGAAGGCGGTGGCGCCTTCCAGTGCCTCCCAGCGGAAGGTCGGGCGGGAGCGGACGATGCGTTCGCCGTTGATGGGCGCGAGGGCGGTCGGGCGAATGCGGTCGGGCTGATCCTGCGCCACGGTCGAGCCGGTAATCTTCTGTCCCAACGGGTAGTTCATATTGTAGATGCCGTTGGTTATGCCGTTGATGACGATCAGGTAGGAGACATTGGTCTTGAAGGAGGGCGGGTTGACGAACCCGGTCTGGCACTCCATGCCGAACTGGCCGTAGGTGTAGAAGTCGCCCTCGTGGATGAAGGTCTTCCACTTCGGGAAGCGTTTGGCGAAGTAGGGGGCGTTCTCGACGCCGTTGGTCCCTTCGACGCGGTAGGCGCGGAAGTCCCAGACGGCATCTTCGGTGAGGTTGCTCTCGGAGCCCATCTCGGCGTCGGCCCAGGTATAGCGGATGAAGCCGGTTGCGCGATCGGTCAGGGAGACGTTCAGTTGCGTGCCGTCCCAGCCGATGGTATGGGTGAAGTCGGTCTCCGCGACGCTGCCGGCCTTCCAGGAGGTGCGGCCCGAGGGGGCGGGGATGCCAGCCACTTCGCGGGCGCCGGCGTAGGGGTCGGCCTCCCAGGTCCAGAGTCCGTCGCCGTCTTCATCGAGGAAGACGAAGAAGGAGGCGGCGCCCTGGTCGAGGCGTCCGCTGTCGGGTTTTTCGAGCAGGACGGTGAAGGGCGAGGCGGCGGTCGCGGGCGTGGCGGCGTCGTAGGAAATGGAGGCCTCGGTTCCTTCGGCGAGGAAGGAGAGGTTCAGCCCGGAGTAGGTGCCGGCGGTGTAGTCGACCTGCCCGACGGTGTCGTTATTGGAGACGCGCAGGAGTTGGCCCTTGCCGTTGTCCTTCGCGACGGCGACTTTGACGAGTTGGGTGGTGACGGTTCCGTTCTCGTCGATTCCTACCTGAGACTCCTCCGTGGAGATGACAACGCTTCCGGGCAGGAGGTTGCCAGGAGGCAGCACGCCTCGTACCTTGGTGTCGACCCGGACGGTGCCTAGGGAAACGGTGTTGCTGGAGGAGACGCCGAGAGGAATCGTCCAGACGGCATTGGGGGCGTTCTGCTGATCGCGCGCGTTGTTGCCGCTGTAGCCCCAGACGACGAGGGTCGAGTTGGAGAGGGCGAGCTCGCGGGACGTGGCGAAGCTGACATTGAGGGCGATGGCGGGGATGGGCGCCTGGTCGCCCGAGGCGTCGCTGCCGACCGTGGGATTGGTGCTGTGGCGGTAGCCGCGGGCAAAGCGGGCTTCGCTCCAGAGATCCCAACCGTCGTTGTCGGCGTCCACCGTTCCGTCACTGGCCCAGGGGTCGGCGAAGCGGCTGCTGTAGCCCGCCTCGAAACTGTCCTCGACATAGTCGCTGTCGGAGAGAAGCAACCCGAGCGTGTAGTTGACATTGTTGAGATAGTGGAACGCGTCGGCTATCTGATCCTCATAGGTCGAGAAGAGGAAGGGATTGAGCCAAGCGAGGTATTCCGCGTAGTTATTGAGGCCATCGCCGTCAGGGTCGCCGTAGGGGCCATTGTCACCCTCGGGGTCAAGCGGATCCAACCCGAAGAAAGTCTCCCACCAGTCCGGGAGACCGTCGCCATCGCTGTCCGTGGTGTTGCCGTTGGCGATGAATTCGAGGTAGAGTTGACCGTAAGTCTTCCCGGTTGCCGAGTCGACCATCGTCCAGCCGATATAGTCCGAAGCCGAGCGGTCGGTCTGCGCAGGGTTGCCGCCGTGTTGGGCGATGAACCAGTCAGGGAGACCATTGCCGTTGGAGTCCGAATTGTCGAGCGCCGACCAAGAGCCGCCAACGGGCCCCGCACCATCCCAGCCATCGGCGACAGGCTTTGCCCACGCATTGCCGAGGGGAATGAGGTCGCCAGTGAGGTTGAGACCTGCGATTTCGCTGCCCGTGCGAGGCTTCGAGACAATGGTGCGCGGACTGTCGAAAGTGGTGATGGATTCGTGGTTGTCGTGGACCCACCACATGCCATAGGGTGAGGCCGCGTTGGGGAAACGGAAGACCCCGTTGGAATTGACGCCGGCATGGGTATGTGCCCAGAAGCGGGAGTCGAGGACTTCATCGTTGTTGATGACGAGATTGTTGGTGACGGCGCCGCGGAAAGGCAGGTGTCCAATCATATTCTGCGCCATGGGGACATACTGTCTGACCGGGTAGACGGTGCTGGGGCCGGTTGGGACGCCCGCACCGTAAAGGAGGGAGTAGGAGGTGTTGGGGCTCATCGTCAGGACGGTCGGGAGATAATCGTCCGGAGTCTGAGTGGCGAACCAACCCTTGGGGGCGGTGAGCACCGGGGCGTCGGTTTGGTTGGTACCGACGGCATTCAATCCAGTGCTGAAGAAGTTGTCGAAGGAGTAGTGGAAGAAGAGCGCGGCCGGGAGTTCGACATCGAGGGCGGTCTGCTGGTCTTCCATCAAGGCCTTGTAGGCGGCGATGGAGACTTCATCGCGATTGGCGAGGGCGTCGGCGCGCGAGAAGCGGCGGGTGTAGTTGGCGGCAATCTCGGCGGCGGTGCGGGCACCGTTCCAGATGCGGATTTGGTCGACATAGCCCTTGAAGAAGTTGGTGCAGACGAGGCGACCTAGGATGGTGGCGGTGCGGTCGACGCCGTTTTCGATGTAGAAGACGGTCTGGGGATCGCGTCCGACGGAGCCGCCGACATTCAGGGGCGCGTAGACGTGCTCGGCGAAGTAGGCGGGTATCTGGATGAGTTCGGAGGTGGAGAGATCGAGCTCGTTGGTAGGCCCCTGGTCGGGAATGATGCTGGAGGCGTAGACGCCGTTGGCGGGGATGAGGGAGGTGGTCTTGTAGGCGGCGAGGCTGCCGTTGACGTAGAGCTCGAAGCGTTTGGCGTAGCCGTTGACGACGGCGGCGACATGGACCCACTCGTTGGGCTTGAGGGTGGTGGAGCCGCAGACGAGTTTCTCGGTGACGGCCTCGGAGGAGCCTGCGCCGTCGAACTCGGCGAAGAGTGCGCCGCCCTGCTGGATGCCGATGCGGAAGGTGTAGCGGACGCGGTCGGCGTTGCCCTGGGGCTCGTTGCTGGAGGGGTAGACGCAGGGGCGTTCGATGATGACCTGTTCGCGGGAGGTCTCTTCGGGGCGGACCCAGAGTTCGACGGTGTAGTTCCTCAGCGCCTGGTAGTAGTCTTTATGGGTATAAAGGGAACTGGTGGAGGGGAAGAGGGGAAGGTTGCTGGGCGTGCAGAGGGCGGAGTTGACGCCGTCGAACCACATGGCCTGGCGACGGGGCGAGCCGTTGTCGTAGTGGTCGATGGGGTCTTTGCCGGAGGCGACCTTCTCCTTGTCGGAGAGACCGTTGCCGTCGGTGTCGAAGCCCTCGTTGACCTCGAAGGAGTAGAGGAATTGGGTGTCTGTCGGGTGGAACTTCGGCTGGTCGCCGACGCCAACCCAGTAGGCGGGGGTGAAAGGAGGTCCGGTGAAGGCTTCGGTCGGGATGCCCTCAAAGGGTACTACGAATGAGGAGTGCTGGTAGAAACGACTGACATAGGAACCTGCGTAGGAGGGATCGGTCATCCAAGCAGGGGTCGGGTCCGAGTGGTAGTTAGCACTCTCGTAGGAGTTGGCGCTGATGGCCTCGTCGAGGTTGATGATGCCGTCCATATCGGGGTCGGCGATGGACATGCCGGCAGTCCAGGGGTACTTCTTGAAGTCCATCAAGGTGTCACTGTGGGTCTCGGCATCCCAAATGGGGTTGTTGTTGTAGGTAATCCAACCCATATCGCCAATCAGCTCGGCCTGGGCGATTTTGTCGGAATCGAGGCTGCCGGAGCCGAGGATGGGGTTCAGGCCGTGGAACATCTCGTAGTAGTCGTCCATCCCGTCGTAATCCGAATCGGGGTTCCAGACATCGGTCGAGGCATAGACATCCCTGAGGTAGAACGCCGGCAGCAAAAAGCCCCCGCGCCCGCACTCGTCCCAGGACTTGGCTGTGAAGAAGAGCCGTCCGCCGTCGAGCCCGCCGCCCATCAATCCCGGGAGGGTGCCGGAGACGAAGTCCAAAGGAACCTCGTTGGTGCTGATGTCGTAGCGGAAGTGGCGCATGGCGCCGACCATATACTCCTGATAGTTCAAAAGCCCGTCGTGGTCATAATCCGCCATGCCGTCGTCGACCGTACCATCCATGCCGTAGCAACCCGTCTTGGCATTGCGCCAATCCTTGCGGTCCGGGTCGAAAGTCTGCGCCTGCGCCGCCTCGTAGTTGTCGGGAATCAGGTCACCGTCCGTATCGGCGCAGCAGGGGTTCAAGCCACCACCGTAGACAATCAACTTGTAGGCATCGCGCATGCGGTAGAACTCCGAAGTCTTCGCCGTGTAGAAGTTCGGAATCTCCTTGAACAGCTTCTCATAATCCCGGTGCGCATCATCCGTCTCGCCCTGGGGATGGATGAACATCTGACCCTCGACATTATCGGCGACCCCGTCGCCGTCGGTATCCCTCGCCTCCGGGTGAAAGACCGGATTGCGCGGGTCGGTCGGCCAGAACTTGTTGAGCCAGCCATGGGCCACATGGGGATTCTCAAAGTTATAAGCCGCGCTACTCTGCACGCCCGCGAACTCCGTGGCGACCGTCAAATCCCCGTCCGTCTTGGTCGCCCCGTCTTCGCCGTCGCAGGGATTGTAGCCCGTGTAGAGTTCCCAGCCGTCAGGCGCCTTGTCGCCATCCGTGTCCGGCGTTCCCGGGTTCGTACGCGTCGGAATACCATCATCCGAACCGGTCGCATTCGCGGCAATGGAAATCGCCCCGCCCATGCCGCGATAAGTGTACTGGAAAAGCAGATACTCGTCGAGCGTGGTGTACGCCTTCGTGTTCGGATTGCCCGCCGTCACGCCATCCGGACGCACCACCTGGTCGGGCGAAACAGCCCAACCCGTGCGCGGATCGAACCCAAACGCATCGAGCACCAGACCGTGGATGACCGCGCACGGCGCAGCCCCGCCCGTCGCCTCGAACTGGTCGTAGAGCGCGGGGTCGACGATCTCAAGCGAAGCATAAATCGAACTGTCATCGTAGACGCCGTACTTAAACGCCTTGAAGATGATTCCGTTCGCGCGAGCGCTCTCCGAAAGCGGGCCCGCATCGAGGTTCCAGGCAACCCCGTTGTCATCGACGAAAAAGGCGGTGGGATCGACCGTATAGATGAAATAAACCTCGCCATCACCGTTTGAGACCAAGGGCAGAAGCCCATTATTGTCGCGGTCCTCCTCCTCGCCGAAAACAGTCGTGGCATAAGCCATCGCGTCCCCGTCAGGGTTGCCGCCCGCATCGGCCACCAGCGGATTGAGTTCGAAGCCCTCGTTGGACATCGCCACCTCGTACCCGTCGCTCAGACCGTCGCCATCCGTATCGAAGTGAAGCGGGTTAGTGCCGAGCGTATACTCCTCGAAATTGGTCAACCCGTCGTTGTCGGGGTCACCCGCGTGGGAGAGCAATTTGGCCGGCTCAAAGGCATCAACCACTTCCGCCGGGTCGATGGGAAGGCCCTCGGGATTCTGCCAGGTCGGGTCGTACTTCTTGAAGTGGTTGGCGGCCTCGGGGTCGTTCTTGGCGATGTTCCAGAAGTAGTACTTCCAGCCGTCGGCATAGCCGTCGCCGGAGGTATCCTCCTTGGTCGGATCCGTGCCGGGAAGATAGGGAGAAGTTTCCCAGGGCTCCTCGGGAATCTTGATTCCAAACTCCTCGATGCTCTCCGCCTCCGGGACGACGCCGCGGGCTTCCAGGAGGTTGTTGAAGGGGAGCCCGGTGGGCAGGAAGCTGGTGCCGCCGGAGGGCCAGAGCCAGGAAACGCCGGCCTCGGGGAAGCAGTCGCCATCGTCGTTGTCGGCGGCATTGCCGGGCTTGAAAAGTGCGTCGGTCTGGGCGTTGGGGGTGACCTCCCAGTAGAGTTTCTCCCAGAAGTCCGGCAAACCGTCCTTGTCGTAGTCGCCGACGCCGTCACCTTCGATGTATTCGCCGGAGAAGAGGGCGTAAAGGGTGATGTCGGGATAGGTGCCGCCGTTGTTCTGGGCTTCAGGGAAAGAGACGGTGACGCTGTTGGGATTGTCGTAGGCGGTTATCTTGCCGGCCTCGTCGCCGGAGACCTGGAATTCGGAGGGCCAGAGCCAAGCGCAGAAGTAGTTGGCCTTGTCGGAAGAGGATTCAGCCTGGGCTTCGGTACGGCCCGATGTGGTGAAAGCCGCCGAGTAGGGGAATGCGGAGAGGACGCAGGAGTTGACGACATTGCTGGCGTCAGCGGCGAAGGGGAAAAGGAGGGTGCGGTTATCGCTGCCGGAGACCTTGGAGGTGCCGTCGAGGATGTCGTTCTTGGTGGCATCGCCGGCAGTGACGGCCGCTACGGTGCCGTCGCCGGAGCCGCGCTTGATGACGTGGAGGTAGCGGGGGGCGGAGATGACGGCGGAACCGGTCAGCGCGGGCCAGTTGGCGTGGTCGTCCCAGGTGGTGAAGGTGTCGGTGTAGTAGATGGTCCACTGGTAGGTCTTGCCGCCGTTGGAGTACGCGTGGTTGGCGCTCAGGGAGAAGTTGGCCCAGGGAGCAAGCCCGTTGATGGAACCAGTGGAGTCGCGCCGGCCGGTGAGGGTGACTTGCTCGTGGTTGCCGTCGCCGTAGTCGATATAGCAGTAGACATTATCAGCGAGAACATCCTTGAAGGTGGCGCGGAATTGGATGGTCTGCAAGGGCGCGAAGTCGGTCTGAAGCGGGGAAGTGAGGGTGGCCTCGGGGTCGACATTGTAGGTGTTGACGGGGATATCGAGCGCCTTGTAGGCTATCGGCACGGTGCGCTGGGTGATGCGGATGGTGCCGGTGGAGTCGCCGTTGGCAATCAGGACGTTGAAGGCGGTGGAGAGGGTCTCGCCGGTGGCGATGGTGACGGTCGCGGGGCTGGCCTGGACGACGCCGGAGGATTCGCTGCCGGAGGCGTCGAGGGTAGTCACGGCGAGGGTCATGGGCGAGGAAACGGCGGTGGGGACGCGCACGGTGAGATTGGTCAGGATCTCGCCTTCGTTGTAGTAGAGTCCTTCGGCGGGAATGGGGTTGCCGTTGTAGAGGAGTTCGAACTCTTTGAGGACTTCGCCGACGGAGAGTTCGCCGTAGATGGTGGTGCCGGCGGCGGTCAAGACCTGGGGCAGGATGTAGAGGTTTGAGGCGGGGGTTCCCGAGGGGGAAGTGAAGTCGGCGCCGGTCGAGCCGGAGGGGACGAGACCGACAGTATTTTCGGTCTGGGTGGCGTTGCGGCTGCCGGTGAGGGTTAGCGTGATGGTCTGGCCATACTGGGTGAAGACGACATCGGACTTGGGCGAGTGGGCGACGGAGGCGTTGGCGAAGGCGAGGTCGAGGGCAAGGGGCCCGTTGGCGGCGAAGAAGGAGTCGGGGAGGTAGCAGGCGAGGGTTGCGGTAACGGAGTCGCCGCGCGGGACTTTGTTGTCTTCACCGTTTTTGATGGTCAGGGTGAAGTAGTTCCAGGCGTCCTGGGAGAAGAGGTTGTGGGGGGTGCCGTCGTCGCCGACAAAGGTGGTCTGCTTGACGGTGACGGAGCCCAAGGCGATGGCCTGGTCGTTGAGGGCGGGCTGGGCTTCGCGGCCGTCATTCATATAGAAGGGATAGGTTCCGGCGCCGTAGAAGGCGACGCGGACGGCTATCTCGCCGGGCTGGCCGTTGGCGCCCGCGGTCAGGATGGAGGTCTGCCCGGAGACTTCGCCGTCGAGAATCTCGACATTGGCGCTGGTGGTCCACAGGCGAATCTTGCGGGGCTTGGCGCTGGAGGTGGTCTTTCCGGGGAGATTGCCCTCGGTGCGGAAGGTCAGGGTGGTGACGCAGACGGGGATGGCTTTGGCGACGGGGAGGTTGAAGTCCCAACCGGCAATCTTGATGTTCTGGCCCTGGTCGTCGTAGGTTCCGTAGGTGAATTCAGGCGTCTGGGAGGAGAGTCCGGCGAAGGAGAGGGTGCCGCTGGTGGAGGTGGCGTGCAGGCCGGTGACGATATCGCCGGGGCGGACGGTGTAGGTGAAGCGAAGTTTAGAGGGCGAGCCCGCCACGCGGGTGCCGTTGGCGGCATAGACGGCGGAGTATTCGGCGGAGTCGACATTGGTCTTGGGGTAGTTCAGCACGAGGCGGAAGTTGGCCAGTTCGCTCTCCTGGGTGTTGAGGACGGTGTCGAAGGTGACTTCGAAGGTGACGGTCTCTCCCTCGGCGAAGGTTTCGTCGGAAAGGGCGTTTCCGGTCTCGTCGACGATTTGGACATTGGTGATCTTGGGGGCGGCAAAGGCGACCGGGGCGGCCAGGCAGGCCAGCAGGGCGAGCGGCTTGAAGGCGTGAAGGAAAAACTCTCTCATCTTGGGCTCCACTTATGCTCTAGAGGGATCTTCGGCTAGTTCCAAAAGGTTGACGGTTCAGTTGCCCGGCGCGGGGGCCGCGGGATTGTTGGTGGCGAGCGCGAGGCGCGCCTCGGCGGCGGTCCGGCGCATTTGGCGGGCGCGGGCCTGAATATTGGACGCGAGGGCCTTGTCGACCGGGCGCGGGGCGACGACGGTGCGGTTCGTCCGGATGCCCACCGGGTGCTGGCGCCGGATGCGCTCGCCGATGCAGGCGACGGTTTCGCGCTGACGCTGGAGGGATTCGGCCTTGCGCTGGTCGCAGACCTTCTTCTGTTCCTGCCACTCGGGGTCTTTGGCGCAGGCGGCCTGGACTTCGGCGGGGGTAGCGCCGGGCGGAAGAGTTGCCTTGACGCGGTTTTCGATTTGAATCAGCTTGCGGCGCGCTTCGACGGAGGCTTTGCGGGCGGCCCGTGCGGCGGCGCCCCTCTCCGAGAGTTCACGCATATAGACGGGATCGGCCATTCGCTCCTGACCGAGCTGTTCGACGCTCTTGGGCTCGGGCGGCGGCTCGGCGGGGGGCTCTTGCTTGCGACGGCATCCCGCCGCGGCAATCAACCCCGCCAGCAGGGCAATCGCCAGCCCCCGGCGCATCTGAAAGCAACGCTTCAACATGGTTCAATCCTCAAACCGCCCGCCTCGCAGGAGAGCCCAAAAGGGCACAGTTCTGCGCCGCGTGCGGATAAAACACAAGCAAATGATAGCACAATCTTCCCGTTCTGTCCAATAGATAACACGCGCGGCGGGAAATTATGGCTCAGCGGCAATCGGGCCGCCGGAAGGTGGCGCCGCCGGCCGAATCCGGATTCCCCGCACGCGCCACGCGCCCGGCACCGCGGGACGACCCTTCCAAGAGCATCCCCCGGTTGCCGCGCCGGATTCCCGCACGCGCATTCCCGGCGCGAAGGAACTGTCCCCGCTTCGGACTAAGGCAGGCGGGAAAAGAAGTGGCCCCGCCCCGCAGTCGGTACGACCGGTTCGACAACTTCCAATCTGGCGCCAGGCGGTAGGTTCCTCAGGGAGCCGAAGGTGCCCGCCACCGCCCCCCTTTTATACCTTATATAAGGGAGGACAGGTGGCTAGCCGCTGCGGCAAGAGGTTCGCAAGAAGGGGCTGGGCTCAAATAGGAGCCGTCTCGAAAGGTTTGGTTGCGGCCTGAACCTCGGGCTGGACACCTTTGGCCTGCCCGCGAAGCGCGGGTTTGCGCTCGCCCCAGTAGCGAATCGCCGGGCCGGATACCCGGCGCGCCCGCACGCGGTCGAGTTCAAAGCAGTCGAGCCAGGCGGCGCGAAGGAACTCCGGCACCGGCTTGGCAAAGGCAATGAAGCAGTCGCGCAAAACCAATCGTGTGGGCGTAGAAGGGGCACCATAGGCGCAGAGCGACATCTTGATGCCGGTGGCGCGGATTTGCTCGAAGGCAATGTCGGCAAGCGGCGCCCCCAGTTGCCAGACCTCGTTGCCCGAGAAGTTATAGTGCAACAGGCGGTCGCAGTCGCGAATCGTGCAGTTTCGAATGAGAATTTGCCCCGGCGGCTCAGGTACCGGCACCATCTTGTCGCAGAAATAGGTGAAGAAGGCGAGCATATTCCGCCGGCCCTTGGGGGAATCGTCGACCAGCCCCTCCTCCAACTGCCGGCGGGGCAGACTGTGCCGTATGGGATAGATCCCCGGGCCCCAAGCCGTGCACCCCTCAATCAGCACCCTCGTGCCCCCGAAGCGGAACGCGCTGCAGGCCGTATTGAGGTCGCAACGGCGGACAACTACATCCGTATTGGCATAGCCCGCAATGGCATCGTCCCCGGTATGAAGCTGGCAATCCTCGATGGTCACCCGTGCGCACCCCCGCACATGGACGCCGTCATGTCCCGCCAGCACAGTCAACTTGCGGAAGGTCAGATTCGTACAGTGCTGCAGGCGGTAGGCCCAATTACCCGTGCGGCGGAAAGTAAAGCCTTCGAAGGTCAGATTGGTGCAGGCGAAGGCGGAGACACCGTGCACCCCCCGGAAGCCACTCTCGCCCAGGGGATCGAAGGAGTTGCACCCGTCGATGACCGCGTTTCCTTCGCCGATGACGGCCGCGTCGGTAGCCCCGTAGAGGCGGATGATGGCGTTATTCCAGCGGGTGCCGGGAATGTTGATGAAGTCGAAATTGGTGCGCTTGTGCGGGGGCGAATAGAGCGCGTCGCTGAGGATTTCCGCGGGCACGGGTTCGAGGGTGTCGTGCCTGAGAATGTCGTAGTCTTGCGGGCGTCTGGAGGCGTAGATCTCGACCCCGTTCTTGAGGCGGAGGGTGACACGACTGCGCAGGCGGATGCCCTTGATTCGGTAGCGTCCGGCGGGCACGACGACCTCGCCGCCACCGGCGCGAAAGGCCTCGTCGATTTGGTTCTGGAGGGTCTGGGTTATATCAGGCGGTTCGGGGGCGGGAAGGCTGGAACGGCAGCCCGGGGCGAGCAGGAAGAGGGCGAGAAGGGGCACGAGCGAGAGGGCGTTTTTCATCCGTTTGGGGGGCTGTTTGGTTAGTATCAGAGCGGGGGATTCTATCATATCGGCCGGGGCGAATCCAGCCTAAAGGCTAGGGGTTGAAGATGGCGCGCACGGCCTGGAGGGAGGCGTTGCCGAGGTGCTGGTCGGGGACTAGCCAACAGCCTTCGGTGTACTCGTTCCAGGCGTTGATGATAATGGCTTGAGGGCGGCAGGGGGCGGTTTCGGCATAGGTCTTGGCGTCGGCGAGAAGGGCCTGGAAGCGTTGGGGGGAGTTGTTGGTGACGATGCCGCTGTAGGGATAGGCTCCATCGCGCCAAGGGAAGGGTTCGTCGGGATGGCAACGGGCGGAGCAGTCCCAACCACGGGTGACGGTTGGTATATAGGTCAGGCCGGGGAGGTTGGCACGTTCGCGCCAGATTCGGCGGTGGGCCTGGGCGACTTCGGCGTAGTCGAAAAGCTGCTCGCCGCGCTTGAAACGGGCCCAGTAGTCGGGGCAGTCGTGGCAGGTGATGTTGTATGCCGAGCAGGCGGAAAAGCCGGCATCGCGGAAGTCGGCGAAAGCGTTGCCCTGCATGGCGTGCCAGTAAATCGGCGGGAGGCCTTTGCGGGCGGCGAGGGCGTCGGCCTCTGCCAGCAAGGCCTTGGTTTTGGCGGGCCCGCCCATGGCGCGGATGAAGTCGTGGGCGTTGAAGATGGAGAAGAAGGGTCGACCATCCTTGCGCCAGTAGAGCGGGTGCGCGAGGTAGCGCTCCAGGACATGGGCGAAGCAGCGTCTGAACTCCTCCGGGGTCTGTTCGCGGCGGGCGATCCAGGCGCCGGGATCCTCGGGGCGCGCGCCGAAGCGGTTGCGCCGGTCGTGGTAGCACCACATCAGCGCAAAGCGCATGCGCCCGGCGTTGGGGGCTTTGAGGAATCCGCGCTCGAGGGTCTCCTGCATCATCGGCTCCCGACCGTAGAAATACCAGTCGAAGAGAAAGACCCCGATGCCCGCGTCGGCGGCCAGGTCGATCTCCTTGGCGACCATTGCCGGGTCGGTCTCGTCATAGTAGCCCATCGTCGGACGGATGGGGACGGGGTGCCCCGGATAACGCGGCTTCTGGCGGCGCACCAAATCGTACTCGCAGCGCCCCGCGCCGAAAATGCGCTCGCCCGCCGGATAGGGATGCCAGTGCGGATAGTAAATCGCCGCCACCTCCGTCCCGCACCAGCCCCACGCCGCCAAACCTACCCACAACATCAGCACAATCCTATTCATACTACCCATCCTATCATACCCACCTTCCCCCTGTCAAGATGCCTACCTCCGTCCCCCCAACATGCCAACCTTCCGATTTTGTCATTGAGCCCCGCCGCGCATTGTGCTACAATGCCGCCAACATCCCCCGATTCCATCCCATGCCCCGCCAATCGCCCTTGACCGCAGCCGAATTCGACGCCCGCGCCCTTGCCTGGCTCAGGGCCGCCACGAACCGTCCCGACGCCACCTTCCGGGACGGCCAGCTCGAAGCCATCCGCACCGCTGTCGGGGGGCGCAGCCAACTCGTCGTGCAAGCCACCGGCTGGGGCAAAAGCATGGTCTACTTCCTCGCCACGCGCTTCTTGCGCGACCAAGGGCGCGGGCCAACCCTTATCTTCTCGCCCCTGCTCTCCTTGATGCGCAACCAAATCGCCGCCGCCAAACGCGTCGGCATCCGCTGCGAAACCATCAACTCCACCAACGTCCAGGAGTGGGACGCTATCCAGAAGGCGATTGACCACGACCAAATCGACCTGCTGCTCATCTCCCCCGAGCGCCTCGCCAACGTATCCTTCCGGGAGAAAACCTTCCCCAAACTCCTCGACAACCCTGGCCTCATCGTCATCGACGAAGCCCACTGCCTCTCCGACTGGGGCCACGACTTCCGCCCCGACTACCGCCGAATCGGTCGCATCGTCAAGCCTATTCTCGGCGTCCCCATACTCGCCACCACCGCCACCGCCAACCAGCGCGTCATCCAAGACATCAATACCATTCTCGGTAAACTTACCATCTCTAGAGGCCCCCTCGCCCGAATCTCCCTGACCCTCCAAAACCTCCGCCTCCCCTCCCCAGAAGCCCGCCTCGCCTGGCTCGCCAAAACACTCTCCCAACGCATCCGCGGCTCAGGAATCATCTACACCCTGACCATCCGCGACGCCCGCCTGGTCGCACGATGGCTCCGGAAAAACGGCATCTCCGCCTACAGTTATGCCAGCGATTCCCTCCCCCCGCAAGACGACTTCGACCCCTGCCTCAAGCGCGAACTCGAAGACCTTCCCGACTGGGACGACAACGCCCCCAAAGAGACCAAAATCACCCTCTACCGCCAATTTCTCGAAGACCTTCTGCTCCACAACCGCATCCGCGCCCTGGTCGCCACCTCCGCCCTCGGAATGGGCTTCGACAAGCCAGACCTGACCTTCGTCATCCACTACCAGAGACCCAAGTCCGTCGTCGACTACTACCAGCAAGTCGGCCGCGCCGGGCGTGCCATCGGCCAAGCCTGGGGCGTACTGCTCAGCGGCGAGGAAGACGACAAAATAGCCGACTTCTTCATCCGAAACGCCTTCCCCCGCGAGCAGGTCGTCCAGCGGGTCATTGACCTCCTGCGCCGCGCCGGATGTGGTCTCAAGGCCAAGGAGATTGCCGGAAAATTGAACCTGAGGCAGGGGCAACTCGACCAAATTCTCAAGTTCCTCTCGACCGAAGAGTTTTCACCCATCTTCAAAGAAGGTGCCGCCTACCACGCCGCGGCAACTGCCAACAACTACCAGATGCCGCGGGAACGAATCGCCCGGCTCAATGAAATCCGCCAGCGCGAAAAAGCGGTGATGGACGCCTATGTCGACACCCGCGAATGCCTGATGGGATTCCTTTGCCGTGAACTGGAAAGTCCCTTGGATGCCGAGCGCTGCGGCCATTGCTCGGTCTGCAATCCCGAACTAGCCTTGAGCGCGGAAGTTTCCCCCAAACAGGAGCAGGACGCGGCCGCCTTCCTGCGCCGTCTCTACCAACCCATCGAGCCGCGCAAACAGTGGGGGGATGCCCAATCGGCGGCAGAAGTCTTTCAGATTCCCGTCAAACTCCGCATTCCGGAGGAACTTCAGATGGCGGAGGGCCGAGCGCTGGCTCCCTACGGCCTTGGCGAGTGGGGTCGCCTCGTCCGGCAAGGCAAATATCCGCCGGACGGTTCCCCCGCGCGCTTCCCGGACAAACTCGTCGAAGCCCTCGCCACCATGCTTCGGGAGTGGGCCCCCGAGCCCAAGCCCTCCTACCTCGTCCCGATTCCCTCCCGCCGCGATCCGCACCTGCTGTCCGACTTCGCCCAACGCCTCTCCAAAGCCATCGGACTGCCCTGCATCGAGGCCCTCTCGAAAACCTCCGAGACCGATCCCCAAAAACAGATGCAGAACTCCGAACGCCAGCAGACGAACATCATCCGCGCCTTCTCCGTGGCCGCCCCCCTGCCCACAGGCGGCTGCCTCCTGCTCGACGATATGGTCGACTCGAAATGGACCCTCACCGTCGCCGCCGCCCTTCTGCGACGCGCCGGCGCCGACTTCGTCCGCCCCATCGCCCTGGCCGACTCCTCTAACGAAAGCAACTGACCATGACTGCCGACACCTTGCCATCACCCGACGCCCAGGCTACCCTCCTGCTCTGCTCGGACCTGGGCACCTCCGCAGCCCAATCCTGCCCGCCGCTGACCCCCTCCGCCTTCCACCGCCTGCTGCGCACCCTAGATGCCCTCGGTAAAACCCCGAAGGACTTCTTCGACGACTACGGCGCGCTCGACGAAACCCTCGTCGAAGAAGTCGCCGCCCGCGACACCAAGTTCGAAGCCCCCCGCCTCCTGCGCCTCCTGCGCCACGGCGCCGCCCTGGGAGTCGCCCTCGAACGCTGGCGCCAGATGGGCTTTTGGTTCGTCGCCT
>JBJFGP010000238.1:0-32782 GCA_051892815.1 Kiritimatiellia bacterium
CGTTTCACGGGTTGATTCCCTTACGGATTGTAGGGTTTCAGATCGACGCCGTGGGCGTCGGGGTTGACCAGTTGGGTGCCTGCAAGGTGGCGCACGAGGGGGGCTCCCTGCTCTGGAAGGCCGACGACCTCAACAATGTCACAACGGTAGAGAAGCCCGGGAAAGGAGGCCTTCCGGAGGAATCCGCGGACCGCACGGGAGATATTGCGGCGCTTCTCGGCATTGACCGCATCGGCCGGGCGGATATACCGCTCGTCGCGACGGGTCTTGACTTCCACAAAGGCCAGCGTACCCTCCTTTCGAGCCACCAGGTCGATTTCCCCATGGGGCGGCACGCGCACATTGCGACCAAGGATGAAGTAGCCTTCGCGGCGCAAGTGTTCGGCAGCGATGCCCTCGCCCCAACGCCCCAGCCGGGCGGTAGGGGTCGAGGCAGATTCCCCTGGGAAAAGTTTAGAGAGCCACCACTTCATACCAACCAAATTACCACATTCCAACGATTCAGGCAACAACAATCCAAGCACCCCCCATCTTTCGGAGCCGCCCGCATTCCGGTCTAAGAACACCCATTGACACGCCACCCCGTCTGTGATACCCTATCAGCGTGGGCAGAGAAGTCCGACAACCAAATCATTCCACAGAAATCCCCCATGAACATCCAGTCCGCCATTCTGATCGGCACCATCCTCCTGACCGTCTGCGTTCAAAGCGCCCAGACCCCAGACTGGGATGCCCTCAACGCCGCGGCACGCAAGGAAGCACTCGTCCCCCTGCGCCCCGGAATCCTCGGCTCGCGCCCCTTCTGGAACGCCAACGCAAGAGCCTACATCCACCCGCCAGCCTTCGACATTAAAGAGATTCCTGGCACCAACTCCTATACCTGCATTCTTGGCGGCGACTCCGGCGTCACCAATACCTGGACCGCAAGCAAACCCTGGCATCCAATCCCGGCCGCCATTTGGGACACGCTCCCCCCCGACTACTACACCCTCACCGTTGCCGGCGCCCGCCGCCGCTTCTGGCGCGCAGCCGTCTTCAAAGGCCCCTACAACCCCGCGAAGAACGACTACCGCACGACCGCTGCACGCGTCTATGCGGCAGTCTTCCGCCTCTCCTATGTCCAATCCTGGAAAGAAGGGGCAAATCCGCCTGCCGGATACTACCTCTACTCCTACCCCTCCAAAATCATCAGTGCCATGATTGAAGCCCTCGTGCGCCACGCCAGCCTCAACGAGACCAACCGTGAGCCTGCCCTGGAGAAGGCCCGCATCATGGCCAACTGGCTCATCGACCACAGTCAACCCGCCAACGCCCCGCTTCCCCACTTTTCCCCCACCTATTGGGGCGGGCGCAACCCCGTTTCCAAGCGCCTTGCAGGCCAAAATATGCTCCTCTATCCCGCCCACGCCGCCCACGCCTGGCTCGACCTCGAAGAGGCCACCGGAGACCCTCGCTACCTTGAGGCCGCCGTCAACACGGCCAAGACTTATATGCGCCTCCAAGGCGAAGACGGAACCTGGCCGCTCAAAGTGCGCGAGAAGGATGGCAAAATACTCTGCCCCAATAGGCTTATTCCCGAGCGTAGCATCCTGGGCCTCTTCGAACGCCTCTCGAAACGGGACGCCAACCCCGCCTACACCAACGCCGCCGAGCGTGCCTTTGCCTACGTGCTTGGCGGCCCCTGCGTCACCTGGAACTGGGATTCACAGTTTGAAGATGTCGACCCGAAGCCACCCTATGTCGGCCTGCAAAAGGGATTCGCCGTCGATACGGCCGTGCGCCTTTTCGAGAGTAAAAGCCAAATCCCTCTGGCCCGAGAACTCATCTCCTGGAGCGAAGACCAGTTTACCGTTTGGGCCTCGCCCCTGCACCACTGGGGATGGAAAGAGTGGTCACTCCCGACCGTGCTCGAACAGTACGAATTCTACACGCCGGTCGACGCCTCCATGGGCGATATGATACGGGGATTCGCCGCCGCCTATGTCGCCACGCGCGAACCGCTCTACCTTGCCAAGGCCCGGGCTCTGGCCGACAATATCACGAGGTTCCAACGCCCCGACGGCACAATTCCCACCGAGTTCCCGAGGGGCAAATGGACGGACTGGATTAACTGCACCGTTTATGTTGCCCGCTGTCTCGAATACCTGGCCGACTGCATCGAGGCAACCGAGAGCGGACACCAACCGTAATTCGGCAATCGGTCAATCCCAACTGCCGGAAGCAAGACGATGTCGCCCACCGCCGGCAAGGATGGCTGGACTACTGGATGTCGATACGACGCCAAGTCCGGGGCGGCAAGGAACCCGAAAAGTCGCCGGCAGGGGCGGAAACGCGCCACTGCCGCGGCTCGCTCGTCCAGTTGACCACGATTAGCCCCCTTTTGCCATCGGGTGCGCGCCAAAAGTTGTGCTTGACCGCAGGCTGGCGGGAGGGGGCGATGTAGAGATTCTTCTCGTTGGTGTAGATGCCGCGGATGGCCATATTGATGGACTTGATGTCGCACTGCATCCGACCGGGAGCCAGCAACTCGCCATCGTAGAGCAAGTCGCGGTTGGCGTGATAGAAGCGCGCGGTTTGCTTGACAAACTCCCAGTCAGTCGCCAGTTTAGGGTCTGCGATTTGCTCCAGCGTCAAGTTGTGCACGCACGGCTGGATGCCCATCGAAGGCCCTGTGGCGAACTCAAGCGCAAACTGGTCTTTGGGGTAGATTTTCGCCCAGTAGGACTCATCCTTCCACTTGTTGTGGGTCGGCCAAGTCGGATCCCAAGGTGTCACTCCGCCCATAACGGCATAGGAACCAAAGAGGGCGATTTCGCCATGGTGCAACGCCACATAGACCGGCACCGCCTCGCAGGCAGGAGCCCCGATGTCGAAGAGACGCTCGGGCGTCTGCCACAGGCTGATGGCGGCTTCGTTGCAATCCAGGTATTCCTCGCTCGGCTCCTCGCTGGAGAGTAGCAAAGTGGGACTTTCCCGTTGCACGCGGCGGAAAAAAGCCCGGTAGCCGTCAGCCTGCGCCGTGCCTCCGCCTTGGGGATGCGAATGGGCGGGATTCCAGCACGAGGCAAGCGTGCAACTGGCAATCATATCCATATACAAGCCATCCAGCCCGCACAAGGCAAGCCGTCGCGTGAGGTCTACGAAGATGTCCTGATAGCGCATTCCCTCGCCACACATATAGGCCAAGGCGTGACCCGTATGCGTATTGAACACATGCCGCTCGTAGGCCTTTGAACCGCGACGGCTGATGATTACGCTCTCCAGCCCTCCCTGTTCGGCGAACGAAGGATCGTCGCAGTCCCAAGTCATCCCATTAGTATACACCTGCGAGAAGATTCCCCGCCGCTTCATCCGAGCCACCGCCTGGCGGAAAGCCGCTTCACCCTCCCGCGGGGGCCAGAAGTTTGGATAGCCGTGATCGTAAGGGATTTTATGCCACCAATACCAGTCAATCGCGGGCTTGAGTCCCGTCTCATCCTGGAAACGCTCGGCCGGGGCGATGACGTGTTCGGCGGCGCCTCGGTTCCACATCCACAGGGCTATATCTCTCAATTTGGGCGACACCGGGCGGGCGCGGGCGGCCTTAGCCCAGTCTTGCGTCCGAACCCACTCTCTGTAGATGCGCGCGGCCTCGTACCACCCCCCCTTGTAGGCGCGAATGGTTCCGCCGAAGGGAAGGGTTCCGGCCCTGTTCGCGCCGTTCGTGAGAGCCATTTCGTGCAGGGCAATCAAGCGCACGGTATGAGGCTTAGGGCCTTGGCGGGCAATCATCTTTCCGGCGAATCCCCGCGCGCCGCGCTCGTCGAGATAAGTCGAAGTGCCGTCCTCGTCGTAGGCCGCGATGAAGCGGAAGGCGTGGGGCACTGCCTCGCAGACGAAGCCGGACGGCGGGAGGGACTTCCAAGCCGGGCGCCGCACCTGCCCAATCATACGGGGAAAGACGATTGCGGTCTTGTCCGTCCGGGGCGCGTCGAGTATGGGGAAGACAATCTGTTCGACATCAAGGTTGGTCGCGACATTCCCCTGATAGGCGAAATTCCAAGACCATCCGCCGTCCGGCAGGGTGTCGAAAATGGCGGTGACGGCAAAGTTGGTCCCGCAGAGTTTGTGGCCTTTCCAGGTAGCGGTCAGGCGGGTTGAATTGGTCTGGACTTGGAGCGACAACATCTCGCCGTGGTTGAAATAACGGTTGGCCACTCCCGGTCGGGAAAGCCTCATCCCGAATCCAACCTCGAAGTCTCCCAGCCGCACGGGATCGGCGGCGTAGGCAATCCCCGACAGCACCCCTGCGGCGGCAAGTGTCTTGAGCAGTCGTCTCATATTCTGGCACCTTATTCTTGGCTTCCCGACGGCTCATCCGAAGGGAATAATCCCAGTATATCGCTTCGCCAGAGGGACGGCAAGCAAAAGTTTTCCCGCCTGCCGTGAAAAAGGGCTCCGTCGGGGCGATGGGCGGGCTTCCTACGCTACCTTTCCCGCCTTGGACGCGCCGGAGTTCCCTCAATCATTGGGCCGGCTTGGTCGACGAGGTGTGGTCGGGGAGGATGGCAAAAGTATCGCGCTGGGGGCCGTTGAGGTTCATCCAGGTGACGGTGAACTCTCCCTTGTGGTTCCAGCCGCCGCTGAGGGCGAGGCTCCACTTGCCGACGGCCGCGAAGAGGGGTTCGATACGGCTTCCGGTAAAGACCCATTCGTTGCGAATCCAGCGGTTGATGCCGACCTTGAGGGTACGCTCGCCTGTCTGAAGAAGCCAGGTTCCGTCCGGCTTTTTCTCAAGCGTGCAGGCAGCGATTCCGAAACGATTGGTGGCGGCGGTTCCGGTGAAGCGGACGGGGGACTGCTCGGGCGCGACGGGGGGCGGTGGAATGGCCAGCACGGCGAGTTTTTGTTTGAGCGCAGCATAGGCCTGGGGGTCTTCCGGCAGGGGGTGATCCTTGAATGCGGGGAGGAGATTCTGCCAAACCTGGTCGAGTTCGAGTTGCATGGGACCGAGGCCGGCGTGGACGCTCAAAACGGCATCGTAGCGGGGCATGACGAGGGTGAATTGCCCGCCTGCACCATCGGCGCGATAGCAGTCGTGGCGGCAGCGCCAGAACTGAAATCCGTAGCCCTGATCCCAGTCGGAACCGCTGTCGGCGGTGGTCAGGTTTGGACCCGACGCAGTGTGGCGCGCGGTGGCGAGGCGCACCCAACTTGGGGAGAGAATGCGCCGTCCGTTCCACTCCCCTTCCCTCAAGTAGAGTTGCCCGAAGAGGGCAAGTTCGCGGGTGGTCATGTGCATACCCCAGCCGCCGCAAGCCACACCGGTCGGGGAGACAGTGCTCCACGCCTTTTCGATGCCGATGGGCTTGAAAAGGCGTTCGGCGAGAAAGTCCATCAGGGGTCGTCCGGTGCGTTTCTCGACGATGGCGGCGAGCAGATGGGTGGCGGCGGAATCGTAGCGGAATCGGGTGCCGGGCGGGCGGTCGATGGGGTTGTGGAGAATGGCTTTGACCCAATCGCCCCAAATATCCTTGCGCTCGGAATCGGTGATGTCCGCGCCGGTGTTCATCGTCAGCAAATCACGGATGCGTAGGGTCTGGAGGTTGGCGCTCGGCGCGGCAGGAATCTGTTCGGGGAAAAGGTCGACAAGGCGCTCGTCGAGGTCGAGTTTTCCCTCGTCGGCAAGCAGTCCGACGGCGGTTGAGGTGAAACTCTTGCTATGCGAATAGAGCATGTGCGGCTCGCGCAGGGTATCGTAGGGCGCCCAGGAGCCTTCGGCGACAATCTTGCCGTGGCGCACGAGGACGAAGCCGTGCAAGTACTGCAAGTTCCGCTCGCACGCCTCGATGTAGTCGAGGATGGCGCGCGAGGAGATGCCCTCCGCCTCCGGGCTCGACGCGCGGGGCAGCGCGTTGAAGTCATCTTCCGCCCAGGCAATTCCCGAACCGAGGAGCAAGATACCTACCAAACGAATCCACTGCTTCATTCCTCTACCCTCCAATCCTAGAAACCTCCGCCCCGCGCCGATAGGCATCTCCGGGAGCGAATCCTTGCAACCTTACCGTACCGGCGGCATCATCAACTCGTCAATCATCCCGGCAACCGTACGCTTCGGCACCCGCTCGACAAGCCGGCCCGAAGTCGAGTGCGCATCGGACACCCACTCGTCCGTTCCATCATCACCGACCATCCGGTAGCGTCCCCGCTCGACGGACGCGAAAGCCTCCGCCCCGAAGACAGCCGCCAATACGGTAGTCTGGTCCCAACTGGCCCGGCCGAGGCGCGAGTCGTGCTCCCCTCGCCACGGCTCGCCGGAGGGCGCAGACGCCTTCGGATGGAGGCAATGGCGGTAAAGGTCGGCGACCGGATTGGTGCCTGGCGCGAGGGGCGCTTCCGCCAGCCGCCGCCCCGTGTGGATGGACACCCCATAGTCGAAGTCCGAGAAAAGAATCGGCGTCGGCCACTGCTCCAGAACGACCCGGGAGGAGGCCGCATCCACGCGCGAGTTGTACTCCTTCCCGCGCCCCTTTCCTTCATCCCGGCAGGCCATGGCATAGAGGCGAACCACCTTGCGGGCAACCAGTTCGCGCCCCCCGAGCGGGGAAACCTCGTCACCCTTGGATTCGAGCAAGAGCCGCAGATTGGTAAGAAAGCCGATGGTGCAGACAGTCACAGAAGCGTCGGGGGATTGCGCCAAGATCTGGCGGTAGAGGCGGACGGCGTCGGGGGCGTCGGAAGAGTTGGCGTGGGTCACGAAGCGGGCATAGTTCCGGGCGAGCCATTCGTACTTGTCGTGGGCGGCGCGGCTCTCGAACGAGGGTACATAGTCGACCCCCGCGCCGCGCGTGCAGCCGACGGGAATCGCCGGGCGGCGGTAGTAGGCGTTGATGATTTCAATCGCGGCGACCGAGCGGTTGTGGCGCGTCGAACTGACCACGCCGAGGATTTCGCAGACGCCCCAATCCGCCAACCGGTGGAGCACGGCCAAGGCCCCCGCATCGTCGTAGTCGCTGACCATGTCCGTATCGAGAATGACCTTCGCGGGCGGGCGACGCCTGGCCTCCCGCACAAGCCCGTCGAGCGTAGCGCGCGACGCGTCCGTCTGCGCCGCAAGCGTCCAAGTCGCCAGCAGGAACGAACCGACCATCAAACGCAATCGGGGAAAGTTCATAGCAACCTCAGGGGGGCGGTGGTACCTATCAAACGGCGTGAAAGATGCCTAAGAAAAGGTTCCGCAGATTGGCACCTTCCGGAGACCATCCTGGGAACCTTTCAGGGCAGAACGGCACACCGGGCACTCCCGCAGGTGCGCAGGAACCCGGCGCGCGAACACAAACTATTTGTCCTCGACCGTGCGCGGAGCGGCGAAAATGGCCTTGAACTTCTCGGGGGCGAACTTGGGCACCCGGTCGTAGTAGTAGACCCCATTCTGCTCCTGCTCGACATCCGTCAACTGCGTGTAACAGAAGCCCGCCAAACGCTTCATTCCAAGGAGCAAATCGACCTCGTCCTTGAGAATCTTGAAGAACTCTTCTTCGCTCTTGATGCCTGCGCCGTAGCCCCAGGTATTGTCCGCCGCATTCTTGCGTTCCGGGCCGACCCAGCCCAATCCGCCGAACTCGTCGAGCACATAGGGCTGGCCCTGGTAGCGGTGGTAGACGACATCCTGCCAATGGCCGTGCATGCACCAGACCTTCCCTTCCGGCACATCGATTTCCTTGAGTTTCGGCGCCCGGCTGTAGTTGTGGATGGCCCAAATGTCGGTCATTGACATCAGGTCGCCGCTTGCCACATTGACCGGCCGGGTCGGGTCAATCATCTTGGTCAACTGGTAGGCATCATTCTGCACCCGCTGGTGTTGGAGCAGGTTCCACGCATTCCAAGTTTCGTTAAAAGGAGTCCACGCGATAATGGAGGGATGGTTGCGGTCCCGCTCGACAATTTCCGCCCACTCGGGGAGGAAATTGCGGGCAGACAAGGGGTCGTTGACATCCAACCCCCAACTCGAAGATTCGCCCCAGGTCAGGTAGCCAAGCTTGTCGGCCCAGTAGTGGAAGCGTTCCTCGAAAACCTTCTGGTGGAGCCTTGCGCCGTTGAAGCCCGCAGCCATGGAAAGTTCAATATCCTTCCTAAGCGCGGCATCGCTCGGTGCCGTCCAGATGCCGTCGGGATAGAAACCCTGGTCGAGGACGAGGCGAAGGAAACAGGGCTCGTTGTTGATGCAAATCCGCCCGTTGGTTATCGAGACTTTGCGCAGTCCGGCATAACTCTTGACCGTGTCGAGCACCTTGCCGTCGGGGGCGACGACTTCAAAGAGCACCTCGTAGAGGTAGGGCTTGCCCGGCCGCCAAAGTTGGGGATTTTTGAGGTCGGCGATTGCCGGGACGCCGGAGAGGGCCTTGGCTTCGGCAACGGCGGCGACTTGCCCGTCTTCGCCCTTGACGGTGGCGCGGAAGGTGGCGGCGGGCTGGCTATCGCTCCAGAAGGCTGGTGTGAAGATGAAGCGCGAACCGTCGACATCGGGGACGATCTGGCATTGCTTGATTCCGGCCGGGTGGACGGCTTCGAGCCAGACGGTCTGCCAGATGCCGGTGGTGCGGGTGTAATGGCAGCCGGCGGACTTGAAGTGGGAACTCTGTTTGCCGCGGGGCTGGTGGCTTTCGCCCCGGGTCGTATCCTTGACGCGCACAACGAGGTCGTAACTCTTGCCGGGCTGTGCATAGGCGGTCAAGTCGACGGTGAAGGAGGAGGTGCCGCCGAAGTGGAAGGCGACGGACTTGCCGTCGAGGTAGATTTCGCTCTCGTAGTCGACGGCGCCGAAATGGAGGAGAATCTTCTTGCCTTTCCAGGCGGCAGGAAGGTCGAGTTTGCGGTGGTACCACATCGCGGGGATGAAGTCTTTGTGGCCGACGCCGGAGAGGCTCGATTCGGGGCAGAAGGGGACGGTGATGCGCTGGGCGAAGCCGTTGCTGCGGTAGAGTTCGCGCCCGGCGTCGCACCCGGATTGGCCGAAGTCGAAGGTGTAGGTCCAGGCATCGCCGTTGAGGTTGATCCAGTCGGCGCGCTCGAATTGCGGGCGGGGATGTTCGGGGCGGGGGATGCCGGAGAAGGCCATCGTCGCGCAGAGCAGCGCGGTGGCGGTGACAAGTTTCATAGTTGGGAGTCCTCCTGGTGGGTGTTTAGGATTCAGCGCGACATCTTGACAGGAAGTATGTCGCCTTGTTCGTTGAAAATGAGGCGGTCGATACACACCTCTCGGTGGTTGCCGTCGTGACCTCCGATGGGGCGGCGGTGGTAGCAGATGTACCATTCGTCGTCGGCTCCGGCCTTCTTGATGACGGAGTGGTGCCCGGCGCCGGTGGCAATCTCGGGCTGGTTGGTCAAGACGGCGCCTTTGAACTCGAACGGGCCCAACGGGCTCTTTCCGACGGAGTAGTTCACGCGGTAGCTCGCATCCGTCCAGTTGCCGTGGGAGTACATGAAATACCAGAGCCCCTTGCGCTCGAAGAGGACGGGACCTTCGGTGTATTCTTTCGGGGTGAAGGGCTTCCAGAGCGCGCCGTCCGGGAAAGGCACGAGACTCTTGAAATCGTCCGCCAGGCGCACGAGATTGCACCGACCCCAGCCGCCGTAAGCCATATACCACGAGCCCTCGTAGCAGAAAACGCACTGGTCAATCGGCTGCGCGCCGTTCCAAAAATGGTCAACCAGCGGCTTGCCGATAAGGTCGCGGTAGGGGCCTTCGGGTCGGTCGGCCACGGCCACTCCGATACCGCCATACTTCGGGTGTCCAAAGGCGCGCGGAGTCAGATTGGGAAGGTACCGGAGTTCGCGCCAGTTGGGCACCTTGTCGCTCTCGACCGGATAGGGATCGTTGGCGGAGAAAAAGAGGTAATAGCGGCCATCCTTCTCGACCGCATCAGGCGCCCAAATGGCAGAGTGTGCCCAGGAGATTTGGTCGGCGGCGAGGATGTTCTTGTGGCGAGTCCAGCGACGCAAATCCTTGGAAGAGAAGCAGTTCAAATAGGTCTGCTCGGAGAATGGGCGGGAAGCCGTCGGATAAATCCAGTAGGTCGAACCATAGAGACGGATTTGCGGATCGGCATACCATCCTGGAAAGCGAGGGTTCGCCGCATCGGACGCGACCTCGAACAAATCCATCAGCGCATCGGCGAAGAATCCCATCCCCTCCGCATCGGGATGATTGATAT
The DNA here is from genome assembly GCA_051892815.1 of Kiritimatiellia bacterium. Lineage (GTDB taxonomy): Bacteria > Verrucomicrobiota > Kiritimatiellia > RFP12 > DVOR01 > JAXFQS01. Next base: position 10,194 of record JBJFGP010000238.1, read on the forward strand.
TGTTGACCAGCAAAGGCAGGTACGGCCGCCCCTCGCGCCACAAATGTCCCCACCGCAAGCCAGGTACCGCACGGGCAATATTGTGCCTATCCGCAAAGGCCTCTTGACGCTTGACCAGGTCGCGCGTGTCGGCATCGAAACGGCATCCTGTGGTCGAACCCATCCACTCGGGCATTGAAAAGTGCGGGGAGAGAATAATCCACTCGATTCCCTGTGCCCCAAAGGCCCGGCGGATCGTTTCGTAAGTACGCTCGAACTCAGCCTTGCTCATCCAAGTGTCGTTGATGAACTCGCTGATGACCAGATCGGGCTTGTGGGCAAGCACGGAGAGGTTGAAGTTATGGCTGGCGTCAGATTCTTCCGGCGCGTTGAGAAAGTCGATTGTACGCCGCCCGCCCCAGCCGTTGGAAACGAGTTCGATCTCGGCTTTCGGGAAACGCTTGCGTAGCCTCCCGACAAACTGGTTCTGCCACTTGTCCCGCTCGGGAAGGTAGACGCATTCGGTGACGGAATCGCCCCAGGCAAGTATCTTGATCTTTTCGCCCTGCAGGAGTTTTTCATAGGTACGCGGGCACTTGAAGCGAATGTCGCCGACGCCGAAACGGGTGGCTTGGGAGGGCTCTTCGAGCTTGGGGAAAAGGGCCTTGTCGTCAAGGCGGGAAATGCCGGCGTAGAGGTAAACGGTGCCGAGAAAGGTCTTGCCGCCAAGGTCGGGCATTGCCGGCACAGATACCTGATCCTTGCCGCGCAGGAGTTCGAGGCGCTCGCCGCTACGAACGATGGCGTCGATGCGGCAGGCACGGTAGGCGTAGTCGACCAGCACCTGGGGATTCGGTTCGAGCCGACCGCCTTTGAGGTAGCCTACGACGCCGAGTCTTTCATCCATTTCCCAGTCTACGCCGCGTTGGCAGGTGCCGCCATCTGGGGTAGACACCTTGACGCTCTGGGGGATGATGGCTCCTGCGACGCTGCATTCCTGGGCGCTGATGGCTTTGAGGTGTGTTCCCCGGGCCTGTTCCCACGCATTGGGGCTCCACGGTTTCAGGCGTGCGGGCTCGGCGGTGATGTGGCGGACAGCGGGGCGTTCGATGTCGAAAGTCTGCTCGATTCCGTCGCATTCGACGCGAAGTTTCCAGTCGCCCACGGGGGTGAATCGCGGGGCGGCAAAGAGGGCCAAGGGTAGGGCGAAAAGGGTCAAAAGAGTGGTTCTCACGGGGTGTCAATCCTTGCTGCCGAGTCGGTCGACGCCTAGCCAAATCCAGTACGCCAGCGCACCCCAGCCGAGGAGGGCGAGGGCGTAGGCAATGGGGGGGGCTCCTGCGTTGACGGGGTTGGCGGCGAAGCGCGTAGTCCAGTCGGGGATGTCGGTATAATAATATTGTCCGCAGCCGAAGTCAAGCCCATCCATCAAACCCGCGCCGCGAACCATCAGAATGGCGGCGAAGAGGGTGGCGGCTGCCATCGCGAGGGCGGTGAGAAGGGTTATCGGGCGGGGCATTGGCGGCTAGGCGGCGAGGACGGGGACGGGAAAGAGGCGGCCGCTCAGCAGGAGCCAGCAGACGAGGAAGGTTAGGATGAGGTTGAAGACCTGCCCGACGATGTAGAGCTGGAAGGGTTTGCCGCCCTGAACCTGGGAGCAGAGTTCCTTGAAGTTGGTTTCCAGCCCGATGGAGGTGAAGGCGAGGGCGAAGGCCCAGTTCTGGAATTCTTTCAGGCTTTTGATGATTTCCTTGGTTGCGCCTTCGCCGCAGGCGGGTATCATAATGAAGGAGAAGATGAGCGAGGCGACGACGAAACCGAGGATGAATTTGGGGAATCGCTGCCAAATTTCGCCGATGCCGACGGCGCCTTTTGCGGAGGGATCGCGGTCAACGCGGGCGGTGAAGAAGATGGCGATGGCGAGGGCGACGAAGCCGATGAGGACATTCTGAATCATTTTGACGAGGGCGGCGACCTGTCCGCCGAGATCGCCCAGGGCCTGTCCCGCCAAAACGACCGCTCCGGTGGAGTCGACGGTGCCGCCGATCCACGCGCCGCCGATCATCGGGTCTACCTGCACGAGTTTGATGAAGAAGGGCATGCCGACCATCATCAGCACGGTAAAGATGAGCGAGGTACCAACCGCGAAGGCGAGGTCGGAGCGCTTGGCACGGGCGGCCGCGGCGGCCGCGATGGCGGCGGATGTGCCACAGACGGAGGTGGCGGCGGCTATGGTGATGACGAGGGATTTCTCGCGCATCTTGAGCAGGCGGGTGCCGAACCACCACATGAAGATGATGACCACGGGGGTCACGCCCCAGGCGATTCCGAGCCCGTAGAGTCCAAACTTCTGGATGTTGCCGAAGAGGACTTGCGCGCCGAGGATGACGAGCCCGGTCTTGATGTAGAATTCGGTGCGCAGGGCGGGCTTGAGCCAGGTTGGGACTTTGACGGTATTGCTCACGAGAAGCCCCAGTAGCAGCGCCCAAAAGGCGTATTCGAGGTAGCGGTTGAAGGTGAACTCCGCCGAGAGCACGCGCACCACCGTGACAAGCGCGAAGAGCCCCGTAAACGCCACCAGAAAGCGTCCCGCGGGTTTGCGCTCAAGCCAGTTGCCGACGGTGAAGATGGCCGCCAGCGAAAGGTAGGTCAGAATCAGTTTCGCCGCCAGCGGGCGGGTGAAAATCCCCAGCAGGGCGCAGGCTTTCCCCGGGTGCGCCGCGACCTCGGAAGGGAAGCCCCAAGTGGCGAACTTCGCGGCGGAAAAGTCGAACCCGCCCGTCAAGACGCCCGTCGCCGCCGTGCCAATAATCAAGAACGCCCCCCAGATGGAGAGCCAATCCTCCTTGCTCCACAAATCGCGCCACTTGAAGCGCTCCGCGACGACGACATCCTCCTGACTCTGCTGACTGGACATAGAACTCCTGTAGTGAAATTGAAAGAAAGACCTCGCCTCCACTCTACCATATCGGCCGCGGCTTTTCAAACAAAATCCCCTTCCCCAACACGCCACACTCCCTTACTCCTTATATACGGGGCGACGCCTCGCCAGCCGTTCCCGCCGGCGCGCAAATCCTGCCCGAGAACGCCCCCCGAGACTTGACACCAAAGGGAGGATATGGTAGATTCCAAATAGGGTATGTCATAGAAAGGTATTGTCGTGAAGACTATGCTCGTTATGTTGCTTGCGGCCGCCGCCATCTGCGCCCACGGCCGCGAATTGACGCTCGCCAAGGCGGGCGAAAAAGAGGCCCGGTGCGTCATCGTCGCACCACAAACCAAAGACCCCAGGCTCAAAGCCTCCCTCGCAGACCTCACCCGCTGCCTCGAACAGGTCACCGGACGGAAAATCGAAACCGTCCAGACCCCCGAAGAGGCAAAAGGCCGCATCCCCATCTGCATCGGAGAGACCGCCCGCAAACGCTTCGGCCCCTGCACCGCCAAAGCCCCCTTCGGACAAGGTCTGCGCATCGTCGCCGGCCCCAAAGGCATCGGTCTCTACGGCGAAACCGAACTAGCCGACTCCTACGCCGTCTACACCTTCCTCGACGACATCGGGTGCCGCTGGTACTTCCCCTCCGAACTAGGCGAAGAACTCCCCCGCAAGCCCAACCTCACCTACCCCGTCCAAGACCGCGCCCTCGCCCCCTACACCTACGCCCGCCTCCCGAACGGCTACGGGTACGACGACGACTGCCTGCGCCGCAACCGCGCCGGAGGCCCAAAAGTCCCCACCCAACACTGCCTCGAAGCCTATGTCAAGGACGACATCAAAAACCACCCCGAATGGGTCGCCCAGTACGCCGACGGCAAGCCCATGCCGGGCCGCCTCAAATGGAGCAGCCGCCCCCTCGCCAACCGTATCGGCGAAGTCATCGCCGAACGCCAAACCAAACGCCCCCAACCCTTCTGGTGCCTCTCGCCCAACGACGGCGCCAGGTTCGACGAATCGCCGGAAGACAAAGCACTCGATGCCGGCGACTTCGACCCCACATTCCAGACAACCTCCCTCACAGACCGCATCCTCGTCTTCTACAACCGCATAGTCGAACGCGCCCTGAAAGACCATCCAGACCTCCACTTCTGCGCCTTGGCCTACGTCCAATACACACGCCCCCCCGTGCGCGAAAAGCCCCACCAGCGCCTCGTGATCCAAATCGCCCCCATCACCTACTCCCGCGCACACCCCATGTCCATGGATACCGTTCCCGACAACGACTCCCTGCGCCACATCGTGGAGGGCTGGGGCGCGAAATCCGATGCCGTCTCCTACTACTTCTACGGCTACTTCCTGGCCGCCCCCGAGACCACTTTCCCCTGCTTCCGCAAGTGGGTCGGTGACCTCCAAGCCATCTACAAGAAAGGCTCCTGCCGCTACTGGCAACCCGAAACTGCGGGGAACAATGAGTTCTTCGCGCCGGCCAACTGGATGGCTATGCGCATGGCCTGGGATCCGCACCAGGATCCCTGGAAACTGCTCAGGGAGGCGTGCGACGGGCTCTATGGCGCGGCCTCGGGGAGCATGTGGGAGTTCTTCGACAAGGTTGACCGGATTTGGGTCGAGACGCCGGAATATTCGGGGGCCGCTTGGGGGCACCTGCGGCGGTTTACGCCGGAAAGGACGGTGCCGCTCTGGAAGCTACTGGAGCGTGCGGAGCGCGAGGTGGAAGGGGACCCGAAGAAACTTGAGCGGGTGCGGCTGGCGAAAGCATCGTGGAAGGTGACGCTCGACTTCGTCCGGCTGCGTCGGGAACTTGCGGACGGGGCTTGGAAGGGCCTTGGCGCGCGGTCGGAAAGTTGGCTCGACTTCGTGGGAACCCATGCCAGGAAATACAAGGATGCGAAGTGTTTCGCCTCCTGCTGGTGGAACAAGAAGAGTTTCTCCTTCGCGGCCGACTACTACGGATGGTTCTACCGCCGGACGCACGAGAGTGCCGACGCTCTATCGACCAATTCGACGCTCCTGATCAAGGCCCCTTTGCGCCAATTCGCCTACCAGGCCTGCACCAACGGGGTGGACTCGTCGGTACGCCCCGCGACTGCCGCCGAAGCGAAACTCTGGCCGAAGACGGATGCCGCAATCGAGACCTGGTCCTCCCTTGGTCTGCACAACCACATGGGCTCGATGCGCTACCGGGCTGAGGTGGAAATCCCCTCGATTCCCGCCGGCAAACCGCTTCGCATCTGGGTTGCCTCGACCGACGGCGGGCTGGCGGCGTGGTGCAACGGCAAGCGGCTCCAAGGCTGGCCGGAGAAGGCTCCCGGCGACCATACGCCCGACAAGCCAGGCGACTTCCCCGGTTGGTTCGGGCGCCCCGTGCTCTTCGACGCTACGGGGGTGCTTCGCCCCGGCAAAAATGTTCTCGACTTCTACGCCACGCGCGGCCAGGGACCCAATGAAATCGGCACCGGCGGCATCATGGGCCCCGTAACCCTCTTCGCCGAGAAATAGCCCGCCCCTACGCATCCGTGCGCCGCGCCGTACCAAGGATCCGCCTTGCGGCACGGCGCTTTTTCTGCTATACTCCTGCCAACCACCGAGGGCAGAAGGTAGGCACCTCCGCCCCCCGTTCTTGCCTACCTCCCGCCCCCGTTGATTGGCAGGAATCCACCCCAAAGGAACCCACCTCCCATGCGATGCCCCAAGTGCGGTTGCACCGAAGACCGCGTTATCGACAGCCGCTCTGTGCGCGATGACACCGCCATCAGAAGACGCCGCATCTGCCTGCGCTGCAACGAACGCTTCACCACCTACGAAGAGATTGTCCGCGGCGAAGTCCGCGTCGTCAAACGCGACGGCACGCGCGAAGAATTCAACCGCCAGAAGCTCGCCAACGGCGTCCAGAGAGCCTGCGAAAAGCGCCCCGTCAGTCCCGCCCAAATCGACGCGCTCGTGCGCGACATCGCCGACACCATAGACCAGACCGAGGCCCAGGAAATCCCCTCCCGAACCATCGGCGATATGGTTATGGAGCGCCTCCACAAACTGGACGAAGTCGCCTTCGTCCGTTTCGCTTCCGTCTACCGCCACTTTGCCGATGTCTCCCAGTTCCTCGACGCAGTCAAGGACATCGTCGGAGCCCACGCCGACGCTCCCAAGCCGCCCAAGAACTAGTCCCGGGAAAGCCCATGTACCGCCTCAGCGTCTATGTTCCGGCGAACGCCCTCGAACCGCTCAAAGAGGCCCTTTTCAAGGCCGGCGCGGGGGCGCTCGGAGCCTACGACCGTTGCTGCTGGGTGGTCAAAGGAGAAGGCCAATTCCGTCCGCTTCCGGGGGCGAATCCCGCCTGCGGAGTCGTGGGTAAGGTGCACCGCCTTGAGGAGTTCCGGCTCGAACTGATTGTCCCGGACCAAGCCATCCCCGCCGTCCGCGACGCCCTTCTCAAGACCCATCCCTACGAGACGCCCGCCTACGGATTCGTCCGCCTCGAAAGCTGACGCCTCCACGCCCAGTGCGCCGCCCGGCACGCATTGCCAATCCCCCAAAGAGCCGGCGCGAGTCCTCCGAAGATACGCACCACCGCCCCCCGAAGGTGCCTACCTCCGGTCCCCAAAGAAGCCAAACTACGGGCCCCGTTCCTGCCTACCAAACACCCTCACGTGTACGCAGGAATCCCGCACCTGGATTCCCGCGAACAGACGCTACTGCTTCTGGTAATAGCGGACATAGTCGACCAGGAACTCCGCCGGCAGAGCCGTATCATCGATTGGCCCGCCAAAGTTCGTCCCCAGCGCCAAGTTGAGCAGCAGATAGTGCGGCTGGCGGAAGGGATTCCACCCGTCTGGCGTATCCGCCTTGGAGAGCGGCATTTCCAGCACCAGGCGCTCGTCGTAGAGAATCCGGATCCGATTGGCATCCCACTCCAGCGCGTAGAGGTGGAAACCGTCGTGCGGCGTGGCCGGCAAGCGGGCGCTCTTGGGGGAGACATGCTTGGCCCCGCGCGGCTTGGAATCCACCCCGCAATGGATAGCCGCCGTGGTCTCCGCCGGGTTCTTTCCGGCGTACTCCATAATATCGATTTCCCCGCTGGCCGGCCAGCCTTTGAATTCGGGGGAATCCTTCGGACGGGAGGCGCTCGCGCCTATGGTCCAGATCGCCGGCCACATGCCAGAGCCCTTGGGGCATTTGGCGCGCACCGCTATTCTGCCATAGAAGAGCTCCTTTTTGTGCGCAGTGGTTATCGACGACGATGTGTAGTTGGCAGACTTCCGGCTCTTTCGCCAATCCTTTTCGGGCGCAGAGGGGCTGTAGGCCTCGTTCGGAACCTGCTCGCGCCGGGCGGTGATGACTAGGCAGCCGTCGCGGACGATGGCGTTGCGATCCGTGTAGTACTGGGGCTCCTTGTTGCGGAGGAATCCCTTCTCGAAATTCCAGACTTTCGGGTCGGGCTTTCCGGGGACATCGAACTCCTCGGACCAGACGAGGCGCCACTCTTCCGCGCCGAGAATGGTTGACAGCAACAGCAGGGGAAGCAAGACAGGAATGGGTCTCACGGGTGCGCTCCTTTGGGGGTGATTGGTTGACAGGTACCGGACTAGCGGGTTGGCGGCGGCGGGGGACGGCGGTTTCCGCGCCCGCCGACGCCGGAAGGGATGGAAGTGTTCTCGAAGATGAGATTGACGCTCGCCTCAAAGTCGGCGCCGTCGAAGCCCAACGCCTGCCCCAATTCGCGCAACTGGTAGCCGCGCTCCTTCTCGAAAAGGCGGCGCGCGTCGGAGAAAATCCGGTGCATCTCGTCGGGCGGCGGGCGTTGCGAATCGTCATCCGAGTAGAGCAAGGCGCGCAACTCGCTCAAACGCTGCATCATCTCAAGCGTCGCCTCGAAATTCTTCAGCCGCTCAGTATCGGCGGCATCGATTTCCAGCGTCTCGTAGTAGGAACTCATGCGCGACTCCTGATCCTTGAGCCGCTCGCGCATCTGGGCCCGGAAAGCCATCACGCGCTCATACTCCTTGGGATTGTTCACGCGCAGATCTTCGAGCCACTCCTTCTGCGACCAGGGTTTGCGCGGGCGCGGCGGAGCATTGGTCGCGGCCTCGTTCCCGGCCTGCCGATCGTGCTCGCGGCGCCGACTTCTGGAGAGCGAATCTTCAAGCCCCGCAATGCGCGCCTTGAGCGCCAAAACCGCCTCTCCGTCCGTAGCGCGCGGCACCGTCCGAACCTCCACCTCGGGCGGCGGATTGCCATCCGGCGGGGCTGGCGGACGGCACCCGAGCCAGTAGCCGATGCCAACCCCGACCGCCAAAGAAAGCAGCGGAACGCCCCAGGTGAAAAGCCTCATTGACGCCCCTTCACGGCAAACGCGTAGGCATTGCGGAACATCCGCATCCACGGCCCGTCAACCTTGAAACTGCCGTCGTTGAAGGCCAGCTGGACTGCCCGGAAACAGCGCTCTGGATGCGGCATCAGAATGGTCGCACGCCCGTCGGAGGAGGTAAAGCCCGTCAGCCCGCCGGGCGAACCGTTCGGGTTGAGCGGATAGGTCTCCGTCGGCCGTCCGTTGCCGTCGACATAGCGCAAAGCCGCCACCGCCTCGCGCCCGTCGGCGTCCGAATCGAACCGCACACGCCCCTCACCGTGCGCCACCGCGATAGGTAGAATCGACCCCGCCATACCCTTGAGCAGAATCGACGGCGAATCCATCACCTCAAGCGTGCACGTGCGACCCTCGAACTGCTCCGAAAGGTTCCGCACAAAGCGCGGCCAGTGCTCCGCGCCCGGAATGATTTCCTTGAGCTGCGAGACCATCTGGCAACCGTTGCAGACCCCCAGCGTGAAGGTGTCCGGGCGGGAGAAAAAGGCCGCAAACATCGCCTTGAGCCTTCCATTGAAGAGAATCGAACGCGCCCAGCCGGAGCCCGCGCCCAAAACATCACCGTACGAGAAGCCGCCGCACGCCACCAGACCTTTGAACTCCGCCAGGTCTACCTTGCCCGCAATCAAGTCCGTCATGTGCACATCGACCGACTCGAATCCTGCCAGCGCAAATGCCGCCGCCATCTCAATGTGGCCGTTGACACCCTGCTCGCGAAGAATCGCCACCTTTGGCTTCTGAGTCGGCAAAGGTTTGACCGGAACCGCATCCGGATCAAAGCCCAGACGGTAGTGCAGCCCGGAATCCTCCAGTTCGAACTCCTGCTTCGCGCAGAGCGGATTGTCACGCAGCGACTGCATCCGGAAAGTCACCTCAGACCAGATCGAACGGACCTTCCTCAGCGGCAAATCGATGGCCGGCTCGCCATCCACCATAATCTGCACCGCCGGGGTCTCGTCAGCCGCCGGCATCGCCACGCGCCCGATTACCAGCGGCTCGATTCCGTAGGCCTGGCACTCCCTCAAAACCGAGTCCAAAAGTTCATCCGCGACCTGAACCACCGCACCCAGTTCCTCGGCGAAGAGCGCCGCGCAGGCATCCTTCCCGGGCAAGTCCGCCATAACCCCAAGACCGCCCGCAAGAGCCATTTCCGCCAGCGTCACCGCAACGCCACCGTCCGATCGGTCGTGGTACGCCAACAACTTCCCTTGGGTCAGCAGATGCTGGATCAGAGCAAAGAAATGGCGGAACGCCTCCGCGTCATCCAAGTCCGGCGGAGTAGCCCCGAGCTGCTTGTAGACCTGCGCATAGACCGAGCCGCCCAAGCGGTTCCTCCCGCCGCCGAGGTCGAACAGCAGGAGCGTCGAAGGCATGGGCTTGAGGTCTGGCGTGACCGTCTTGCGGATGTCCCCGACGGTGGAGAACGCCGAGACAATCAGGCTCAAAGGAGAGACCTCCTTGCAGGCGTTGCCCTTGGAGTCCTCCCAAACCGTCCGCATCGAGAGCGAATCCTTTCCGACGGGAATCGAAATGCCCAGTTGGGGGCAGAGTTCCATACCCACGGCCTTGACCGTGTCGTAGAGCCGCGCGTCCTCGCCGGATTCGCCGCAGGCGCACATCCAGTTGGCCGAGAGTTTGACATTGCCAATCTCGCCGACGGGTGCCGAAGCAATGTTGGTCAGCGCCTCGCCCACGGCCATCCGCCCGGACGCCGGAGCGTCGAGAATGGCAATCGGGGTGCGCTCCCCGCAGGCCATCGCCTCGCCTGTATAGACGGTGTATCCTGTCGCCGTGACCGCGTTGTCCGCGACCGGGAGTTGGTGCGGCCCGCACATTTGTTCGCGATGGACCAAGCCCGTGACCGAGCGGTCGGTGATGGTGACGAGGAAGGTCTTGTTCGCCACCGCGGGGAAGCGGAGAATGCGCTCGAACGCCTCGGCCGGCTTGGCTTGGGGCAGGGTGTCTCGGACATTGGGCGCGTGCTCGACGGTACGCAGCATCCGGGGCGGTTTGCCCAGCAGAACGCGGATGTCCATATCAATGGGCTTGTCGCCGAAGTGGTCGTCCTCCAGCACGAGGCGTTTGTCGTTCCGGCTCTCGCCGATGAATGCGACGGGGCAGCGCTCTCGGGCGCAAAACTCCTCGAAGAGCAGCTTGTCCTGGGACCGGATGGCGAGCACATAGCGCTCCTGCGCCTCGCAGCACCAGATCTCCATGGGGTTCATCGAGGGCTCTTCATTGTGGACGCGACGGAGGTGGAAGAGGCCGCCGGTAGCCTCGACAAGTTCGGGACATCCATTGGAGAGTCCGCCCGCTCCGATGTCGTGAATGGAGAGTATGGGATTGGACTCGCCCAAGGCGCAACAGGCATCGATGACGCCTTGGCAACGGCGCTGCATCTCGGCATTTCCGCGCTGGACGGAGTTGAAGTCGAGGGCCTCGCTGTTGGTTCCGGATGCCATAGAGGATGCCGCGCCGCCGCCCAGTCCGATGCGCATGGCGGGGCCTCCGATCTGGACAATGAGGACTCCGGATGGTACGGTCTTTTTCTCGACATGGCGGTGACGAATGTTGCCCATTCCGCCTGCGAGCATGATGGGTTTGCGGTAGCCCCAGCGGATGCCGCCCCAAGTGTCTTCGCAGGTGCGGAAGAAACCGCAGAGTTGGGGTCTGCCGAACTCGTTGCCGAAGGCGGCGCCGCCGATGGGGCCTTCGGTCATAATTGCGAGGGGTGAGGCGAGGCGCGTGGGCGGCTCTGGGGGATTGGCCTCCCAGGGCTGGTCATATTGGGGTATGCGGAGGTGGGAGGTGACAAAGCCGCAGATGCCGGCTTTAGTACGGGAGCCGGTACCGGTTGCGGACTCGTCGCGGATTTCGCCGCCTACGCCGGTGGCGGCGCCTGGGTAAGGAGAGATGGCAGTCGGGTGGTTGTGGGTCTCGACCTTCATCAGCATGTCGAACTTCTCCTCGGAGAAACCATAGGTGTTGGTCTTGGGGTTGGAGGAGAAGACGGGGGCGGTAAAGCCTTCGATGACGCCGGAGTTGTCTTTGTAGGCCACGAGGGTGCCTTTGGGGTGCTTCTCGTGGGTGTTTTTGATCATCTGAAAAAGGCTTTTGGGCTGGGGCTTGCCGTCGATGATCCACTCGGCGTTGAAGATTTTGTGGCGGCAGTGTTCGGAGTTGACCTGGCCGAACATGACGAGTTCGGTATCGGTTGGGTTCTTGCCTGCCTGGCGGAAAGCCTGTGCGAGGTAATCCATCTCCTCGTTGGAGAGGGCGAGGCCGATTTCGCGGTTGGCCTCTTCGATGGCGTCGCGCCCTTTGCCGAGGACGTCGAAGACGCGACCAGGGCGGGGACTTTGCTGGGCGAAGAGGTCGGAGATGTCCTCATAGACGCCCTCTGTCATCCGGTCGTGGAGGGCGTTGAGGGCCGGCTTGAGGGTCTCAAGGGTGGCTTTCCCGATGGAGACAATCATCCCTCTTTCGACGCGTTTGATGGCGTTGCCGAGGCCGCAGTTGCGGAAGATGTCGGTGGCTTTGGAGGACCAGGGGGAGATGGTTCCCTTGCGGGGGGTGACATAGAAGGAGCCGTCGGGAATGGTCTCGACGGGTGCCGAATCGGCGTCGAGCAGGGTGGCAACCTGGGCGAGGATGGAAGGGTCGATGGGGGCATCGCTCTCAAGGAGGTAGCACCAGCGGGTCTGGATAGCCACCTGGTCGAGTCCTAGGGGTCGGAGGGCGGGGCGCCAGGCATCGGTGCGGAATTTGGAAAGGGCGGTCTGGCCGAGAAGCTGGGTCAGCATGTGGGGTCTCTTTCTGGCGGGAAACGGCTCCCGTCTGTCGTATGCGTATCGACCGTATTATAACGGATTAGGGCACGAACCGCAAGAACGAAGGGTGGGCCAAGGTCCAAAGAGGTCGTCGGCGTTGGCGTCGGTGATGACTTCGAGCTGCGGCAGGGGAATGCCTTTGATTTGCGCGAGGCAGGCGGCGGTATGGGCGACATAGTCGGGGCGACAAGGGCGTCCGCGAAGGGGGACGGGCGCGAGGTAGGGCGAGTCGGTCTCCAGGAGAATGCGCGAGAGGGGCACGGTGGCGGCGACGGCGCGGAGAGGTTCGGCGTTGCGGAAGGTGAGGATGCCGCCGAAGCCGAGGTAGAGCCCCCTACCGAGCAGGGCGCGGGCAAAGTCGGCATCGCCCGTGAAACTGTGTACGACGCCGGGGACGGGGCACTGGGAGTAGAGGTCGAGAAAGAGCCTCTCGGCCTCGCGGACATGGAAGATGGCGGGTTTGCCGAGTTCCCGCGCCAGATGCAACTGTTTAAGGAATAGACGGCTTTGGAGGGGGGCGGTCTCGGGCGCGGCATAGTGGAAGTCGAGCCCAATCTCCCCGATTGCCGCCAGGTCGGGCAGGCGGGCGAGTTCGGACGCGAAGGCTTCGAAGGACTCCTCGGAAACCTCCATCTGAGAGTAGTCCAACCCAAGAGCGAAGCGGAGGCCGGGACGGGTGGCGGCGAGGCGGGCGGCAGCGTTGGACTGCGGATCGCACCCGACAGCCAGGACCCGGAGCGAACCGAAATCCGGATAGTCGTCGGGCGAACGGAAATGGGCATGCGTGTCGGTCATGGGCCGAGTATACCATTTCCGGTGCGGGGGATGTCAAACCCAAACCGCCGAGGACAAAAGGTTGCCACCTCCCCCCCGACAGGTTGCCACCTGGCGGAGCCGGTCGAAGCAACCTTCCGCCCCCCAAGGTGCCTACCTGTCTGCCCCCCGCGCGGGAACGAACAACCCGGACCGGTTGATTTTCTTTACGCAAAACGGCTGCCGTCTGCTAATATAGTTGTGCAATGGAGAATTCGACGGCACAAGACATTATGGTCCGGCTGACCGCGGCCCAGCCCTCGCTCAACGCCTTCGTGGCGTCCGTGCTGCGCGACGCGCCCGACGACGTCCCCGATGTCGTGCAGAACACCAACCTTGCCTTCATTCGCCGAATCGGCGACTTCGACCCCGAACGTCCCCTCCAGCCCTGCCTGATCGGCTTCGCCAAGATGCAAATCAAAGCTTACTGGACACGCCGCCAACGCGACCGCCTCGTATTCGGCAACGCCGCCCTCGACGCCCTAGCCGAAGCCTTCGAAGACCCCATCGCCGACCACTCCCCCCTGCTCGAACGCCTCAACCACTGCAAACGCCGTCTCGCCCCAGCCCTGCGCGAACTCCTGCTCCAGCGCTACCGCGACGGCCTCACCCCTCGCGAAATCGCACGCCGCACCCACACGACCTCCCGCCGCGTCCGCGACAACCTCACCCACGCACGCCGAAAACTGGCCGACTGCCTCAAACGCCTTTGCCCCATGCCAACCCCCATGCTTCCCCCTCCAGCCCCCGCCGATACCCTCGCCAGCGACCTCCTCGAAGCCCCCGACACCCCCCGCACGGCCAAACGCCTCCGCCGCGCACTCGACCGCGACCCCAACCTCGCCAGACACTACGCCGAACTCGCCCTCGTCCACCACCTCCTCCTGCCCCCGACCACCCAGCCCACCGCCAGAAAGCCCCGCGCCACCCCCATCCTCAAAGCCGCCATCCTCCCCCTCGCGGCAATCCTCTCCATCGCTGCGTTCGCCGCCACCATCCTCGAAACCATCCCCGAATCACCCCCGCCGGAAACCACCACCCTGCCCCCACTCCCCGAAGCCATTGCCCAGATCGTCACCGAACAAAAGGAGTCCGCCATGAACCTCAAAAACCTCGCCGGCTGCGCCTCCGCCGCCCTGGTCGCAACAACCCTCCAACCCGCGGCGGGCGCCATCGTCCCGCTCGATTCCGACTACACCGCAGACGCCATCCCCTCACTCGCCACGACCACCTCCCTGGCCGCCTCCCTCCCCGCCGGAGGCCCTTGGTATGTCGCCCCGGAAGGCAACGACACCGACTGCGACGGGCTAACCCGAGAGACCCCCTTCGCCACACTCGAACGCGCCCTTCTCGAAGCCAACGGCAACGGCAGCGGCATCATCTACCTCGCACCGGGAACCTATCGCCCAGCCACACCCGCGCCTATCGCCGGAGCCGAAGACACCGATACGACCGGGTTCGTCCTCACCAACGCCATCGCCATCGTCGGGCTCGGCGACACCCCCGGCGAAACCATAGTTTCCAGAGGCTCGGGAAACCACCGACTCTTCTACCTCGGGCACGCCGAAGCACGCCTCGAAAACCTTACCCTGACCGGCGGGATAGCACCCAATTCCATCGGCGGGAACCTGTTCATCGACTCCCAAGGCGGCACCGTCTCCAACTGCCGCCTGCTCGACGGCTACACCAGCGCCTGGAACTCCGGCGGAGGCAATGCCGCCCTCTATGCAGGCCGAATCACACGCTGCCTCGTCAGCGGCGGAAGGTGCAGCCCCGACACGCTCTCGGCAGGCCGCCGCGGCGGTTCGGCCATTTGGATGAAGGGCGGACAAGTCGACAACTCCCTCGTCACCGCCAACACCAACGGCTACGCCCCCATCGTCTGCACCGGGGCCGGGACTGTCGGCAACTGCACCATTGCGGGCAATAGCGGAACCGCCTGCGCCGGCATTTATGTCGACTCGGCAGGTGCCCGCGTCGTCAACACCCTCATTGCCGGCAACACCACCTCTTCCGACGAAACCGGACACGGCCATGTCTGGCGCGCCTCGCAGGACTCCTATGCCTCGCTATTCTCCAGCTGCCTGAGCGAAGTCGACCTCAATGAAACCTGCCTTCAGGCCTCGGACCCTGGCTTTTCCGACGCCGCTTCGGGCGACTATTCCCTGAGCGTTGCCTCCCCGGCTCGGGATGCGGGGGAGACCTTCGACGCCGGTGACTGGGACCTATCCGGTGCGGCGCGCGTCTCCAACGGTCTGGTCGATATCGGGTGCTACGAGTTCGATGCTTCTCGGAAGAGCGTGGACTTTTCTCTTGACCGTCCGCAGGGGACTTTCCCGCTGACGGTGCGCTTCCAGGCGTTCGTATCCGGCGGGGAACTCGAAGGCACCGTTTTCTCGTGGGATTTCAACGGAGACGGGGAGGAGGAGCTTGTCCGCACGGGGGACAGCACGGCGGAGTGGACCTACACGGAAGCCGGCGTCCACACCGTCACATTGAAGGCGGTCATCGGCGGGGAAGCCATCGAGCGGACGCGCTCCGAGTGCATCAAGACGGCTTCTCCCGTCATTTATGTCGATGCGGCGGCAACCGCTCCGCAGTCGCCCTACAGCACACCTGAGACCGCGCTTGGCTCCATTCCGGAGGCTCTGGAGGTGGCCGTCGACGGGTGCGAAATCCGCCTTCTGCCGGGGGTCTACCGGCAAACCGATCCTATCGGTGTCGTGAAAGCGGTCTGCCTCGCGGGGCAGAGCGAGAGTCCCGAACAGGTGGTTTTGACCAACACGGTCGCCGCCGGATGGAACCGTTATGACCAGAAGAATCTGCTGGTGGCGAACAAGGACGCGCTGGTCTGCAATCTACTTCTTGCCGGCGGCAGCAGTTTCGAGGGGAAGGCGGCGGCGGGGGTGCATATCAACGCCTCTGGCGGGACGGTTTCGAACTGTATCATCCGCGGCGCGGCGGCGACCCGGCTGATGAACACTTTTGCGGCGGGCGCGACCATTGAAAACGGGCTGCTGACCCACTCCGTCGTCGAGCGCTGCACCCTCGATCCGACCCAGAGCACGGGGTCGGGGCGCCGGGCGCAGGCCATAGCCGTCAGAGGCGGTGGGGCGGTGGAGAACTGCCTGGTGCGCGACTGCATCAACTCTTTCGGGAGCGCCGTCCTGGCTCAGGAAAGTGCACGGGTGCGTCACACGACCATTGTCCACTGCCAGGTCGCCTACGACCTCCGGAGCATCGGCAACGGGGTCAACCAGACCAACGCCTGCTACGGGCTCTCGGTGGAGGATAGCGCCAGGGCGGAGAATTGCGCCGTGTTCGACATCCACGCCATCGCCTACAACGAGACCGCCGCCGGTCCCGCGCCATGGGGCATCTCCGGGGCGGGCACCCTTTCGGCCTGCGCCGCCGACGCCGAGGCGCCGGACCTAGCAACCAATTGCCTCGTGGGGTCGGCACCAGATGCCTTCGCAGATTACCACCAAGGGAACCTGCTCCCTCGTATCGGCGGGATCCTTTGGAACAAAGGAATCTCCGGGCCGGGCGACGCCGAAGGGGTCGACTTGGCGGGCAACCCCCGTCTGGTCGACAACGCCGTCGACATCGGCTGCTACGAACGCTTCGTCCCCCCAACCCTCATTCTCGTCCAATAGGAGCCAACCCCCATGCTGAGACTCGCCCTCGCCGCCACCGCCCTGCTGAACTGGAGCGGAGGCCAGAACGCCACGCCCGAGAGCTTCGACATTTCGTCCGACGGACGCGGCGCACTCGTCGCCGCCCAAGCGCCCTTCGACCTCTCGCCCTACGCCGGGAAAATCGTCGAACTCGCCATCGACGCCGAAGGCAAGGAAATCTCCCGCCCCCCGAAATCCTGGCTGGGCCTCAAGTTCATGTGCGTCTACACCGATCCCAAGAGCGGCAAGACCCACTACCCGGCCGCAAACGGACTCGTCGGAACCTTCCCAAGAAGACGCCTCTCGTTCAACCTCAACCTTCAGGGACTGGAACCGGGAGACACAATCGGAGCGACCCTCTTCGCCGGACTGCAAGGCTCCTCGGGAACCGTCCGCTTCTACCCCAAAAGCCTGAAAATCACCGCCAAAGAGAGCGAATTCCCCCTGTGGAACAAGGACGGCCTCGCCCGCTACTCCGGCCTGCCCAAAGGGCCGATGAGAGGCGTCATGCTCCCAGCCGGAGACTGCAAGGAAGACGACTTCCGCACCCTTCGGGACTGGGGCGCGAACCTGGCGCGCTACCAGATGATCCGGGGGTGGACGAAAATCAACGACAACCAGGATTTGCCCGAATTCGACCGCTGGCTGGACGGCCGCCTGACCCATCTGGAGCAACTTCTGGAGTGGGCCCGGCAGTACGGAATCGCCATCGTGGTAGACCTCCACGTCCCCCCAGGAGGCAAAGCAGCGTCCAAACAGTTTAACATGTTCAGCGACAAGACCTACGCAGACCACTTCGTTGCAACTTGGCGCCGAATCGCGGCACGCCTGCGCGGCAGACCGGGCATCTTCGCCTATGATCTCATCAACGAACCTGTCCAGAACGATCCCTCCGCGCCGTACGACTACTGGAACCTTCAGTACCAAGCCGCCAAGGCGATTCGCGAGATTGACCCGAAGGCAACCCTTATCGTCGAAGCCAACCAGGGCAGCACACCCTCCGCCTTCCGCTATTTGACCCCGCTGCCGATGGAGAATGTCATCTACCAGGTGCATGTCTACGACCCCATCGAGTACACGCATCAAGGCGTCCTGACCCCGCGGAAGCCTTTCGGCCAGTACGACGCCTACCCGACCCTGCAGTGGAATCGAGACTACCTCCGCCGGGCGCTCCAGCCAGTCCGGGAGTTCCAACTCAAGTACCAGGCGCGGATTTACGCGGGCGAGTTTTCGGCGATTGCCTGGGCACCCGGGAGGGAAAACTATCTGCAGGACTGCATCCGTTTGTTCGAAGAATACGGTTGGGACTGGAGCTACCACGCCTTCCGGGAGTGGGAAGGATGGAGCGTGGAGCATGCCTTCACGCCGGAGGGGCGCTTTGCCAGGTCCGAGACGCTGGCGAAGGCTGTCTTGACCGACGGTTTTAAGGGGAAATTCGACCGGGTGCTGGACACGGACGCGGCGGAGGGGAAGGTTCGGATGCCGTCGCCGGACGAGCGCAATCCGCTCGGAATCCCGTCCACCAACCAGACGCTTTCGGTGACATTCGCCAGCGAGAGGGAGGCGCAGGAGGCGGTGCTGAGGATACTGCCGCTGCCGTCCGGGAAACGGGTTGCCTTCACGACGCGCTGGGACGACTCTGCGGTCGGGCACCGGGCACGCGCGGAGGTGTTTGCCAGGCTGGGGTTGCGGCCGACCTTTTTCCTCAACGGGGACAAGGAGTTTATGCAAAAGGACATGCCGCGCATCCGAGAATTAGGGGGGCGGTTTGGCAACCACACGGCTTCGCATCCCTTTCTGATGGAGTCGTCTGAAGGGGTTCAGTTTGCGGAGGTGATGGGCAATCGGATCTTCGTGGAGTGCCAGACGGACGAGCCGGTCAATTCGTTTGTGATTCCGTTCAACTGGAATAGTCCCCTGGACCCGAAGCGGGCGGCATCGCTGGGGCGGATTCTGCTCGACACGGGGCATTATGTCTCTTCGGACTGGCCGAAGAAGGAGGTAGGGCAGGCTCCGTTCTGCTGGATGCCGGGGCAGACTTTCGGGGCTAACGACACGAATCCGGATGGGGAACTTTTCGCGAAAAACCTGGGCACCGCGCTTGGCGAGGCGACGCGCCATCCGGACTGGCCGAAGGTGACATTCGGGATCCATTCCTGGTGCAAGCCGGAGGGGCTGCTCCGGCAGGAGGCGTTCCTGAAGAAGGTCATCGGGACGCCCGGCTGGTGGCTGACTGACGACCGTTCGTACGGCGCCTACCGCTACGAGTTCTACCATTCGGCCGTCCGCGCGGAGGTCAAGGGGAAGGAGGCGATCTTTCACATCGAGCGGTTTGATCCGGCGCTGCTCGGGGAGTCGCCGGTGCTTTCGGTGCGCTTCAGCGCCAAGCCGCTGAGGGTGGCGCTCGGCGGAAGCGGATTGGCACTGGAGGCGGACGCCAACGGGTGCTACTCGCTGCCGTCGCCCTACGCCAAACGCCTGCCGAAGTCGATTGCCCTGAGCGGTGCGGACGCCGAGCAGGAGCAACCGGGCGTGACGCTCTCGATTGCGCCCGACGAGGCGAAGGGGGTGCTCTCCGTGGAACTCGCCAATGCCACCGGAAAGCCGATTTCGGACGCCATACTGGTGGTCAATCCTTCGCCCGCCTGGAGCCGCGGACGCATCGTCGAGAAGGCTCCGGAGCCAATCGACGGCGGGCGCCGGTGGCGCGTGCCGCTCGGCGCGCTTCGCCACGGACGCCTCCCCGCGGGCGAAGACCGTCTCTACTGTGCCGCGATCGACTATACGCTCGGGGGCGAGCGCTTCCGCCTCTACGCCCAGGTGAAGGTCAAAGGCGACCGGCTCCAGAAGGCTCCGTGCCCGAGAGATACGCTCCTTGTGCTCGGCCCCATTGACAGGAATCGGTTCGACGAAAAGCAATGGATTGCCCTCTCTGGTAGTAATGAACCGCTCCCGAACCTTGGTACCGACATCGCCGAATGCTGGCGCTCCATGGCCGACCCCAAGCGCGCCGAATTCTCCGCCGCCGCCTACATCCCCTGGTCGCCCCAAGTGCCGCAGGAGTTCAAGACCCGCGTCGGGAAACTCTGTGGCGAAGGGCGCGATGTCTTCCTCGCCGCGGTCGACTTCACCTGCCGCGAGGCGGGTCAGAAGACGCTCCTGATCAACCGCGACAAGTGGCAGGAGACCCTCTTCTACCTCAACGGAGAGCGCATCGCCGGCAAAGGCGGACGCTTCACCGTCAAGGTCCGGAAGGGCCGCAACCGCCTCATCCTCAGATGGTTCTGGTTCCAGCACTGGATACCCCAGAGCCTGCTCCTCTCAGTCTGCGAAAACGGCGATGTCGATAAAGCCGTCCCCTTCTCCCGGACGGCCGTCGAACCGCGCCAGGGCGCCTACGAATCCCCCGGACTCTCGGGCGAATTCACCAAACTCGGCGTCCCGAGACAACTCTTCTATAAAGGCGACCTCTCCGTCGAAGCCATTGTCTGCTCCATGGGCGACTGCCTGGCGAAAAACACCGCCCCGGATACACCCCGATTCACCCGCGAAGGAGATACCCTCCTCTGCGAATCCAACTGGACCCAAGCGCGCAACGGAGGCAAATTCTCCGCCCGGACGGTTTGGCGCCTCACCCCCCAAAGCGCCGAATGCCAGGGCGAAATAATCCCCGAAAAAGGGCTCCAGTGGAAAGGCGTCCTCGCCACCGCCCAACTCTTCTTCCCCGCCGAACTCCTGGCCGGCAAGCCCATCCGGATACTCCGGCAAGGCAAAGAGCCCGAAACCAGGATTATGGCGAAAGAATACGCACCTTCCAACAACATTGCCAACTTCTCCGGCCTCGAACTCGAAGGCGGCTGGCGCCTCACCCTTGAGCACGCCGACATCCAGCAGATGTTCGACCGCCGCCAATGGAGACAGCAGACCTTCAATGTCAAAATCGTCCCCCGAGGAGCCGTCAGCTGGAACGGAACCGTCTCCAAAGGCGAGCCCCTCCGCTGGAGCTTCCGCCTCGAAAAAATCCCTCGGTGAAAACCATCGTTCCCGGCTTGACACACCCCTCCGTGCGTGCTATTCTAGCCCGGAAGGCATCACTTATGAAACCCATCATCCTGACCCTTTTCGCCACGGCAATCCTCGCCAATCCCGCCCAACTGCCCGATGCAAAGATTCGCGGCACCGTCGGCCACTCCCTGGCGCTGTGCCACGAAAACCATATCGCCAAATGCGACCCGCTCGAACTCACCCGCCACTTCCACAATCGCCAGCAAACCTGGATGTGGCAAAGCGAGTTTTGGGGCAAATGGATGCACTCAGCCGTCCCCCTCGCCACCTACTTCGGCGACGAAAGGTTGAAGCAAAACATAGCGCGCTCGGTCAAGGACTTGCTCTCGACCCAAGCCGCCGACGGCTACATCGGGAACTACCGTCCGGACCTGCGCTACGCCAAGGGAACCTGGGATGTCTGGGGCACCAAATACACCCTTTTGGGCCTGCTGCACTGGTACGGCGCCACGCAGGACGCGGAGGCTCTGGAGGGCGCCAAGCGGCTGGCGGATTGCCTTCTGCAGCACTTCAAGGAACGCAACATCGCCCAAAGCGGTTGGTACCTCGGGATGCCAAGCTGCTCTGTCTTGGAGCCGATTGTGATGCTCTACAAGACCACGAAGGAACCGCGCTATCTGGACTTTGCGTTGCAAATCCGCCAGGCGCTCGATGGGGATGGTTCGGCTCGGCTGATACGCGACGCGGAGGTGCCGGTCTTCCTGCGGACGACCTTCGGAGAACTGGAGAGTTCGCTCAAGGCCTACGAAATGATGAGCTGCTATCAAGGGCTCCTGGAACTGCACGACGTGACTGGCGAAGAGGTGCTGCTCAAGGCATCTTTGGCGGCGGCGAAACATATCCTCGCGGAGGAAATCAACCTTGCCGGCGGGGCGGCGTCAAGCGAGCACTGGTACGGCGGGAAGGCACGACAGCACCTGCCGTATAACCGCCTCAATGAGACTTGCGTACTAACGACTTGGCTCCGTCTCTGCCGTAAATTGTGGGAGAAGACGCACGAGAGGGTCTGGCTGGACGCCTTTGAAAAGACCTTCTTCAATGCCTATCTGGCGGCCATGAAGCCGGACGGCTCGTGCTTCGCGCAGTATACGCCGCTGGAGGGGACTCGTGCGCCCGGGGAGGATCATTGCCGCACCGAGACGAACTGCTGCAACGCCAATGGTCCGAGGGGGTTTGTCGAGTTCATCCGCCTGGCGATGGCGGCTTCCGGGGGGACGATTTGGCTCAATCTCTACTCTTCGGGGAACTGGCGATTGCCGTTGGATGGCGGAACTGGACAAGTCTCGGAGGTGTCGCTGGAGGTCTACACGCGCTACCCGAGGGAGAGCGAGATTCTGGTTTGGCACCGCACGCCGGAGGCACGGGTCTTCAACCTGGTTCCGCGGATTCCTGCCTGGTGCCGGGATGCCCGCCTATCGCTCAACGGGAAGCCTTGCACTCTGCCCGATTTGAACCGCCGCTGGGAGCCGGGGGACGAGTTGCGGATTGACCTTCCGATGCCCGTCGAATCGGTCGTTCAAGGCGGAGCGATTGCCTTCGTGCGCGGGCCCATTCTGCTGGCTCGGGATGGCAGATTGGGGGGGAATATCGGCGAATGTGTGCAGGTCGAGAATGCCACCGACGGCGCGAAGGGGGCCAACTTCCCCTTCCACGCGGTGCGCAGCGACTGTGCGGACATTTGGATTCGGCTGGTCGGGATTCTCCCCAGCGGAGCCCACTCCGAGTCGGTACGTGATCGCTGGCCCGAAGCCGTTGGATTCTGCGACTTTGCTTCCGCGGGCAACACCTGGGATTCGCGTTCGTCCTACCGCGTCTGGTTGCCGATCGTGCGCCTCGAATCCAGGCGCTGATTCCACCGGCGGATACCCACCTTTCGCCCCCGAAGGTGCCTACCTCTCACCCTGAAAGGT
>JBJFGP010000239.1:0-1694 GCA_051892815.1 Kiritimatiellia bacterium
GACTTGGGTGAATTCTTTGTCGTACGAGGTGCGTCTGAGGCGCCATTCGGAGGTACGCGCGAAGCCGTGTCGCGGGTAGGAACCTTTGGGACCGAACCATGGGAAGCAAATGGGTATGCCGCCTCGTATGGATTGCCCCGGTTGGTAGGCAGCTTTTGGGCTGAGGTAGAGCACGGGGGCGTGGCCGATGGGGCGCCAGGTGAGGAGTTGTGCGCCGTAGAGGGTGAATTCGGCGGAGCCAAAGGGGCTGGCGAGGCGGACGATTGGAAGGTCGTTGGGGCCTGCCGCGAAGGAGATGCGTCCGGGGGCACCGAATTGGCGGGTGAGGCGTTCGAGTCCGGCCTCGACTGAACTTTGGGTCGTCATGCTACTCCTCCAAGGTGGCGCGGAAACTGTAGACAAAGCCGTTGCGGAAGACGATGCGCAGGGTCTCCTCTTCGTAGACATAGGGCTGGGAGATGGGGTAGACGGTGTAGCCCCCTCGGTAGGACTGGCGATACCAGGGCGCGGCGGGATAGCCGTAGGGGTCAATCTGGACGGTGGTGTAGATCCAGGTTTCCTCTTCAAACTGCGGAGTGGCGGTCTTCATCCGACGCTCGGGTTGGCCGTAGATGCACCAGGCCACGCCTTTCGAATCGCCCACCTTCAACTCGCCTTTCCGGATTCGAGCCTGGTCCGCTTCGGTCAAGTTCGCCACATGTTCGGGGTGCTCCGCAATGCGCCGGGCAATCTGTGCCTGCCAACTGACGCAACCGGAAAGAAGGAGAGAGCAAAGAAGAATCGCACGAATTGGTTTCATTGGACTTTGGCCTTTCTCGGAGCCGCTTTCCGGTGTGGACGGATGCCTTGGATAAGCAGGTTGAGGATATTCTCCTGCGTCACCAGCCCAATCGGACGCTTCTCCGAATTCTGAACAATGCAAATCAGCTTGCGGTGTCGCCGCATCAACGGAAGAATGTCGTCCGCGGCAAGGTTCGATGGAATCGCGTAGGCAGGCTCCACCGGCAGGCGTTCCGGTTCGGGAACCATGTGCAGCGCCGCAAACGAGTCGAATACGCCTGTGCACAAACCAGTGGAGGAATCAATGATTGGCAGAATCGTATGCCCTGAAGCCCGCGCCGCCGCAAGCGCCTCCGAGAGCGACGCCGTAGGCGGAATCGAGACCACCCGGTGCAACGGCGTCATCACCTTCTCGGCCGTGAGCGCCTGCAAATCGAAGACGCGGTTGATCATATACCGTTCAAACGGTGTAATCCCCGCGCCGGCAGGATTGTCCGGACTTTTCATCAGCGAAATGATGTGCTCCCTGGTCACATGGAACGGCCGCGCCTTGGCACGCGGCGGCGACAACCAACGCGTCAGACTCATCGCCACCGCCGTGACAGGCCGCAGCAAAAACTCCGCCGCCCGGAAGACAGGGATATAAAAGAGCGTCCTCTCCAATGGGCGCGAATTGAAGTAGAGCTTCGGCAGGAACTCCCCGAACACCAGCACCCCCGCCATCGCCGCAAGACTGAAAGTATTCTCCAAAAACTCGCCCTTGAAATAACTCCGCGCAAAGACCGCTGCCGAGGTTGTGAACGCCACATTGACCAGGTTGTTCCCTGTCAGGATCATGCTCAACACGCGCGGCATATCCTGGACATAGTCCCGAACCAGCAGCACCCGCTTCGTGGGTGTCGTCCGGGCCAAAT
>JBJFGP010000240.1:0-1693 GCA_051892815.1 Kiritimatiellia bacterium
ACACGTCGTTTGCTTCGGTGGATGTGATTGCGCAGATCAATGATGACATCGAGGTGGAGATCAAGGAGGAGGATCTGCGGATTGACACGTACCGTTCGGGTGGCAAGGGGGGGCAGCATGTGAACAAGACGGACTCGGCGGTTCGGTTGACGCATTTGCCCACGGGGATTGTCGTGGCGGTTCAGAGCGAGCGTTCGCAGCACAAGAACAAGGCTAAGGCTTTTTCGATGTTGCGGGCGAAACTCTATGAGTACTATGAGGACAAACAGCGGCGGGACATGGAACGCTTCTACGGCGAGAAGGGTGAGATTGCCTGGGGCAGCCAGATTCGCTCCTATGTCTTCCAGCCCTACACGATGGTCAAGGATCACCGTACCGGCTGCGAGACCTCCAATGTGCAGGCCGTGATGAACGGCGACATCCAGCGGTTCATCGAAGCCTGGCTCCGCCACCGCGCGGCGTCGGGCGCAACGGGGGCCTGACCTTCCTGCCAACCAATCCCGCGTGCCGGTGCCTACCTCCGGACCGCATTCCTGCGCACCTCCAACACCCATCCGCGCCTACCTTCCGGGGTGATTCCTACCAACCTTCGATTCCGCCACCGACCCATCCCGAGCGATGAGCGAGCCGCAATCCATCATCCGAGAACTTCCCGAACAGGTCGCCAACCAAATCGCCGCCGGCGAAGTGGTCGAGCGCCCCGCCTCCGTGCTCAAAGAGCTTCTGGAGAACGCCATCGACGCTGGCGCGCGCCGCATCGAGGTGGAAATCGCCGAGGCCGGGCGCAAACTCGTCGCCGTCCACGACGACGGCAAGGGCATGACCCCCCAGGACGCCCGATTGTGCCTCAAACGCCAGGCGACCAGCAAGATCACCTGCGCCGAAGACATCGATCGCGTCACGACCCTGGGCTTTCGCGGCGAAGCCATCCCCTCCATCGCCTCCGTCTCCCGCTTCCTCATCCGCACCCGCCCAGCCGCGAGCGACATCGGCACCGAAGTCGCCGTCACCGGCGGACGCCTCCTCGACATCCGAGAGACCGGATGCCCCGCCGGCACCTCCGTCGAAGTCCGCGACCTCTTCTTCAACCTCCCCGCCCGCCGCAAGTTCCTCCGCGCCTACGCCACCGAACAAGCCCGTCTGCGCGCCGTCTTCATAGACCAGGCCCTCGCCCATCCCGACCTCGGCTTCAGCCTCAAAGCCGACGGCCGCGAACTCCACCGCCTTCCACCGGACGGCACCCTCGAAGAGCGAATCGCCACCCTCCTCGGAATCGAAACCCGCACCGCCATGCGCCCCGTCGACTACCGACAAGGCGACATCCACATCAGCGGCTGGGTCGGACTCCCCACCTTCACACGCCCCGACCGCACCGAACAATACCTCTTCGTCAACCACCGTCCCGCCACCGCCCCCGCCATCGGCTACGCCATCTCCTCAGCCTACCCCCGCCAGAGCGACGGCGGCAAACCCGTCCTCATCCTCTTCATCGACCTCCCCCCCCAGCAAGTCGACGTCAACGTCCATCCCGCCAAACGAGAAGTCCGCTTCCGCCGCCCAGACGAAGTCAAGCAAGCCCTCCGCGCCGCCATCGAATACGCCCTCGGACTCCGCCCCCAACCACCCGAAAACACCCCGCCCCCAACCACCCCGCCCAGCCCCCCCGCCGAGCCCTCCCCAACCCTCGACAGCC
>JBJFGP010000241.1:0-7672 GCA_051892815.1 Kiritimatiellia bacterium
GGCGGGGGGGGTTTCTGGGGGGGGTGGGGAAATCCGATTGGCGGGGGAATTGGTGCGCCGGAATGGGGGCGAATCAAGGGTTGGAATCAGGCTTGGGGGCGCGTTGGAGGGCGAGGAAGAGGTTGGCGAGGGCGGCTCCTGAGACGGAGTGCCAAATGCAGGCCATGGCGCAGAGCATGGCGGCTTCGGGCATCTGCGGGAAGTGGCGGGTAGCGAGCACGGTGGCGAGTCCGGCGTTCTGCATTCCGACTTCGATGGATAGGGTGCGGCGCTGGGGAGGGGTAAGCCGGAGGGCGGTGGCGGAGGCGTAGCCAAGGAGGTAGCCGGAGGCGTTGTGGAGGAGCACGGCGGCGAATATGAGCGGGCCGCTGGCGAGGATGGCGCCGCTCTGCTGGGATGCGACTCCGCCGACGATGCAGGCGAGGGCGAGCACGGCGATGGCGGGCATTGCGGCGCAGAGGCGTCGGCAGAAGGCGGTGGTCCCGAGGAAGGTGTTGAGGAGGAATCCCAGCAGCACGGGGGCGAGGGTGACGGTCAGGATGGATCGGAACATGGGCCAGGGGTCGACTTGGACGGTGACACCCGCGAGAAGGAGGGTCAGCAGGGGCGTGGCGAGGGGGGCCAGGAGGGTGGAGAGGGTGGTCATTCCAACAGAGTAGGCGACATCGCCCTTGCAGAGCCAGGACATGAGGTTCGAGGAGACTCCACCCGGGCAGGTGCCGACCAGCAGGAGGCCGGCGGTCAAGGCCGGCGGGAGTCCGAGGGCTTTGGCAATCGCCCAGGCAGCGCAGGGCATGACGGTGAATTGGGCGAGGGTTCCGGCGGCGACAATCCACGGGCGCCGGGCGAGTTCTCGCACATCTTTCGGGGCGAGGGTGAGCCCCATGGCGAGCATAATCAGTCCGAGCAGGGCGACTTGGCTTTCGCCCCGAACCCAGTCGAAGGTGGCCGGGCGAAGGGAGCCGAGGAGGGCGGCTAGGGTGACAACAAGGGCGGTATGATGGGAGAGTTTTGCGGGCAGGTCGCGGAGCAGGTGCATCGTATCGAAGGGGGAGAAAGGTTGGTATCTGCCGCATCCGGAGGTTGATAGGTCCGGGGGCATTTGGTGGGCAGGAATCAGTGGATGAGGTTGTAATCTTTCGGGGCGAAGAGTTTATCCCAAAAGGCGTTGTTCTCGCGGAAGGGAAGTTCCTGTGCACTGAAGGAGATGAAGGGCAGGAGACTGCACCGTTCGTCGGTCATCAGAGGAACTTGCTTGACGCGATCGAGGTCGATTTCGCGTCCGCCCGAGGGCAAGGGGGCCTCGCCGCGGTTGAGGTAGCACCAGACGCAGGGAGAGCCGAAACGATCGCCGGTGATTTGCTCGGCCCGGACTTGGAGGTGGAGTTCGTCGCGGACGGCGCGGCAGAGGCGCAGCAGGTCGAGATGCCAGTTGGTCAGGTGCAGGGCAATGGTTCCGCCGGGCTTGAGGCGGGAAAGGAAGAGGTCGAAGGCCTCCCTGGTGGCCAGGTGCAGCGGTATCGAATCGCCGGAGTAGACATCGAGAATAATCAGGTCGTAGAGAGGCTCGTGTTCGCGGACCTCGCGCGCCAACCCTTGGCGAGCATCCTGGACGGCGATCTCAACCGTTGCCTGGGCGTCGCGCACGAAGGTGAAACAGGTGGAATTGGTCGCCAGGTCGACGACTTGAGGGTTGATTTCGTAGCAACGATAGAGATCGTTGGTGCGCCCGTAGACGGTGCAGACGCCCGCACCCATGCCAAGGACCGCTACCCGCAAAGGCGCGCCGTTGGTGAAAGCCGGCAGGGTCGAAACCGCCTTCCCGACGGCGTTGGAGGTGTGGTAGAGCGTGGGTTCGAGGCGGTAGAAATCGTTGTCCCAAATCTGCATTCCGTGCCAGGTCGAACCGTGCAGGAAAAGGTGCGTCTTGAAGGTTCCGCGAGGGCCGTAGGAGAGCAGGTGGTTTGCCACCCGGCTCACACCGTACGCATTGCGGCGGGCGTAGAAAAAGTCGAGCGAGTCGGGTTGCCAAAAAGGCCTTGCCGCTAGGAAAAGAGCCCCCGCGCAACCTGCCCAAACCCATTTGGAACGGCTATGAAGCAGGCTCGCCGCCGCCAAGGAAAGCCCTCCAAGGGCGAGTGGATATTCGGCTATGGAATCGAAGAGAACCGGGGCGAGAAATGAGGCGAATGCGCCCCCAATCGCGCCGCCCGCCGCCAGGCAGAGGTAGAAGAGCGTCAGACGCTCGGCTGTCGGTCTTGAGGCGTAAATCCAAGCGTGGAGAAAGGCGCATCCTGGCAATAAAAGGGCTCCGGCGGCACATAGGTTGAGGAGGAATCCCTGCTCGCCCGGCCGGGTGCTGCAATAGCCCGCATAGCCCGCCGCGATAAGCGCCAGCAGGGCCAAAAGGTGGATTGCTTTCTCGGCGATGGGCGTGAATCCAACCATCCAGGAGGCGAGAAAGGCCGCGAGGGTCAGGGTCCAGAGAAGCGGCATCGGAGATACATCGCTCATCAGGTGCAGGGTGGTGGCGTTGAGCAGCAGTGTCGAGAGCGCGGGGAGGGCAATCCAAAGCAGGATTCCGCCCTTTTGCGTGCCTGGCTCGGGGGCCTTTGTCGGGCAGGTTCCGGGCCGGGCGTTGATAAACTGGAGGAGGCTGGCGCCGTAGAGGGCGAGGAGTATCCCGAACGCTTTCCACTGCCATTGCAGGGGGATATAGGGCTCGATTGCCAGTGGGTAGAGGAGCAGGGAGAGGAGACTTCCGGCGTTGGAAAGTCCGTAGAGCCAGTAGACATCGCGGCGTTGGGAGGTGTGCGAGACCCAGCTTTGGACGAGGGAACTGTTCGCCGAGAGAAGGACATAGCTTGCGCCCGAGAGCAGCAGCACCGCCAAGGCGACGCCGAGGGGGCTTTCGGGCAACTGTTCGAGCCAAGTCTTGCCGTTGGGGGCGAGAATCAGGAAGGTTGCGAGGCCGGCCGTCAGGACCAATCCGGCGTGGCAGAGGATTTTCGGTCTGGAGAGGGGATTGCGGGCGGTGTAGAGGTGGGCGTAGAGGTAGCCGGCGAGCAGGAGGGTCTGGAAGAGTCCGAGACAGATGAGCCAGACGCCGGCCGAGCCGCCTAGTATGGGCAGCAGGGTTTTGCCGGTCAGCGGTTGGAGTCCGAAAAGCAGAAAGGAGCCGAGGAAGATGGTCGGCAGGGCGCCATGGCGGGTCATAAGAGGTGTCCTGAGGGTGAGTCTAGGGAGAGTGTAGGACAAATGGCGCGAAAAATCAATCCCATACCCGCACCGAGCTGGGAAAGGTTACCATCTCATCCTGCGGCGGGCGGGTAGTGATGGAGCCGGAAGGTGCTCAACTTGGCGTCCCGGTCGTGCGCATCGAAGGCTCCCGGAGGTGCCTTGGAAACGCTTCGGGAGAGAGTTTGAAAGAATTTTCGAGGAGGCGCACGAATTCGCTTGCATCGGGGCACGGCATTTTGGTATCTTCTCTTCACACCCACCCAGACAGGGTTCCCAACACGCCCTGTCACGGACGCTGCCCCCCAGCGTCCACCCCGGTCAGGGTGAGAATATTCCTGCCTTGGCCGGTTGAGCGGTTCTGCCCCCCCAGAACCGCTCATTTTTTTGCCCGAACGCCCTCTCGGCGCGGGCGGCGATAAAGGCTTGAGTCGGACAGCGGTTTGGAGTATAATGGTCGCTGTTGAACCGTGCCGAAAACGGAAGGATTGTGTTATGCCTCTTGATGAACAGGCGCTCCGCGCCGAACTCGACAATGTCCGCCAGATGCTTCAGAACGACGGCGGAGACCTGGAACTGGTCTCCATCGAAGGAAAGAATGTGCTGGTGCGCCTGCGTGGCGCCTGCGGGTGCTGTCCCCACGCCGCCATGACCCTGCGCGATGGCGTTCAGGCACACCTGCGCCAGACCGTCGACCCGGAAATCGTCGTTGAACGAGTGGACTGAAATCTGCGCTTCGCCCGCCGAGACCGCGCACCTTGCCGAACGCCTGGCTCCAGCCTTGGCGCCAGGGAGCGTCGTGCGCCTCCATGGAGACCTTGGTGCGGGTAAAACCACCTTCGTCCAGGCGCTCGCCCGGGCGTTGGGAGTGACACGCCCCGTGACCAGTCCAACCTTTGCCCTGGTGCAGGAGTATCCGCTTCCGGACGGGGGCATCTTCGCGCATCTCGACCTCTATCGAATGGCCGAAGGGACGCTGCTGGAGGATATCGGGTTCGACGATTTGCTCGAACGCCGCGCAATCATTGCTGTCGAATGGCCGGAGCGGGCGGGGGATGTCTTCCCCCCCGGGACGATAGACATTCGCCTGGAGCGAGATTTGAATCGTACGGAGGATTCCGAGGTACGGCTGGTTGCCGTGCGTGGCATCTCAATCAATAAGGAGTAGGTAAATGGTTCCCTTCAAAGTCGACCTTTCAAGAGAGGTCGCCGTAGTCACCGGCGGCGGCGGCGTCTTGTGCCGTGCGATGGCCAAGGCTTTGGCCGAATGCGGCGCGGCGGTGGCCGTCGCAGACCTCAAGTTGGAGGCTGCGGAGAAGACCGTCGAAGCTATCCGCCAGGCTGGCGGGAAGGCACTCGCCGTCGCGTGCAATGTGCTCGATCGGGAGAGTCTCGAACAGGCAAATGCCCGCATTGAAGCCGAACTCGGGCCCGTCACCCTTCTGCTCAATGGCGCCGGCGGGAACCATCCCAAGGGCACCACGGCAAAGGAGTATCTGGAGCCGGAGGATCTCTCCGGAGTCCCCCGCGAGACCGTTTCTTTTTACGAACTTGACCCTAAGGGAATCGAGTTCACCTTTAACCTCAACTTCCTTGGGACGCTCTTGCCCACGCAGGTCTTTACGCGGCAGATGGCCAAGCGGGGCAAAGGTTGCATCGTCAATATTTCTTCGATGAATGCGTTCCGCCCGCTGACCAAGATTCCGGCCTATTCTGGCGCGAAGGCGGCCGTCAGCAATTTCACCCAATGGCTCGCGGTCCACTTTTCGAAGGTCGGCATTCGTGTCAACGCCATTGCCCCGGGGTTTTTCCTCACTGAGCAGAATCGCGCCTTGCTCACCAACCCGGACGGTTCGCTTACTCCGAGGGCGGACAAAATCATTGCGCACACCCCTATGGGCAAGTTCGGCGAGCCGCAGGATTTGTTGGGGGCGCTCCTGTGGCTGGTCTCCAATGAGGCCGCCGGGTTCGTGACCGGAACGGTCATCCCTATCGATGGCGGTTTTGCCGCCTATTCAGGTGTCTGACTTTTGATTGTCTTTCTCAGAAGGAGTATCCAAGATGAAAAAGCCCGCGAAGAAATCCCTTGCCGACATCGGTTTGATAGGTCTGGCGGTCATGGGGGAAAACCTTGTGTTGAATATGGAGCGTAATGGCTTTACGGTCGCGGTTTATAACCGAACGGTCTCGAAGGTGGACACCTTCGCCCAGGGAAGGGGCAAAGGAAAGAGGGTCATTCCTTGCCACTCTGTGAAGGAATTCGTTGCTTCCCTCGCCAAGCCCCGGCGCATTATGATGATGGTGAAGGCTGGCGCGGCGGTGGACGCGACCATCGAATCGCTGCTCCCGGAATTGGAGAAGGGGGACATTCTGATTGATGGCGGAAACACCCACTATCCCGACACGATTCGCCGGGCGAAGATGCTTGCCGAGAAGGGCATTCGGTTTGTCGGTTCGGGGGTCTCCGGCGGCGAGGAAGGGGCCTTGCTGGGCCCTGCAATCATGCCGGGGGGCGACAAGAAGGCGTGGCCGTCCATTCGCAGGATTTTCCAGTCTATCGCCGCGAAAGCGCCCGACGGCTCGCCTTGCTGCGCGTGGATGGGAGCCGATGGCGCAGGGCATTTTGTCAAGATGGTCCACAATGGCATCGAGTACGGCGACATGCAGCTGGTCTGCGAGGCGTACGACTTGATGGCCAGGGGGCTCGGGCTGGATGTCAAGTCTATGCAGAAGGTCTTTGCGCGCTGGAATAAGGGCAAACTCGACAGTTATCTGATTGACATTACCCAGGAAATCCTCAAGCAGAAGGATGAGCAGACCGGCAAGCCGATGGTGGATGTCATTCTGGACACCGCCGGGCAGAAAGGGACGGGGAAGTGGACGAGTCAGGCGGGGCTTGACTTGGGGGTCGGAATCCCGCAGATTGCCGCGGCGGTGTTCGCCCGGTGCCTTTCCGCAATCAAAGAGGAGCGAGTGGAGGCGTCCAAACGGTTGGCAGGACCGAGGTGCGGAGCTGTCAAGGTTGGTGTGGCAGAGTTTGTAAGGAATTTGGAGAAAGCTGTCTATGCATCCAAAATCTGCTCTTACGCACAAGGGTTCCAACTGCTGCGCGCGGCGGCGGCGGAGTACAAGTGGGACTTGAACTACGGGGAAATCGCCCTGGTGTGGCGAGCGGGGTGTATCATCCGGGCGCGTTTCCTGGGCGAAATCAAGGCGGCGTTCGAGAAGGATCCGGCCCTGCCGAACCTTCTTTTGGACGGCTACTTCAGCAAGATTCTCTCGCAGGGGCAGGCAGCTTGGCGGAATGTGGTCAAGTGCGCGGTGGAGTGGGGGATTCCCGTGCCGGCGATGTCGACAGCGTTGAACTACTACGATTCCTACCGCAGCGCGCGCCTGCCGGCGAACCTGCTTCAGGCCCAGAGGGATTACTTCGGCGCGCATACTTTCGAGCGTACGGATGCTCCCAGGGGTGAGTTTTTCCACCACATTTGGACGGCTACGGGCGGGAGCACGACCTCCACCACTTACAGTGCCTAATCAAACTATGGATCTATCAGAAAAGCGTTACCGGGAGATTCTTTCGGAGTCCCGGCGTATTGTCGTCAAGGTTGGTTCGCGGGTGATCGTTTCGAAGAGCGGGTGCCCGGAATTGAAGTATTTGACCAGCCTTGCGGATCAGGTTGCGAAACTGCGGGAGAAGGGCTATGATGTGATTCTGGTCTCTTCCGGCGCGGTAGCCGCGGGAATGGAAGCGTTGGGGATTAAAGAGCGGCCGACGCTGCTCTCGGACCAGCAAATGTGCGCGGCGGTGGGGCAGGCGCGACTGATTGCGCAGTATGAGCAGCTGTTCCTGGCGAGGAAGGTCAACATCGGGCAGGTTTTGTTGACGCACGCGGATTTCCAGAACCGTTTGCGATTGGCCAATGCGCGGCGTACGTTCGACCATTTGCTGCGGGCGGGAGTGGTGCCGATCGTGAACGAGAATGATGTGGTTGCCGATGAGGAGTTGAAGGCGGGGATGTCTTTCGGCGACAATGATTATTTGGCTGCTTTGGTGACGAAGCTCACGCGGGCGGACCTGTTGTGCATACTGAGCACGGTCGACGGTCTGCTCGACATGAGCGCGAAGTCGCCGACGCGAATTTCTCTGATTGAGAAGTTGGACAACAATGCCTTCAAACTGGTCTGCCCGATCAAGAATGCGCTTTCGAAGGGGGGGATGGATTCCAAACTCAAGTCGGCTGGGATTGCCGTCAAGGCGGGCTCCAGTGTGGTTATCGCGGGTGGGCGGAACCGCAATGTGCTGACGCGTATTGTGGCCGGGGAGGATGAGGGAACTTTGATTCTTTCGGCTCCGTTCTAAGGTTATCTGCTACCTTGAATCGTATTTTGGGCGCGACCAGTTTTTTGGTTGCGCCTTCTTTTTCTCTTGCCG
>JBJFGP010000242.1:0-7599 GCA_051892815.1 Kiritimatiellia bacterium
CATTGGGATAGAGCGCAATAGTTTCATAGTTCGTAATTGCCAACTTCCCGTTGCGCGTCACATTCGCCATCTGCTGCCGGTGGATAGGGTGACGGCCAATCAGCGTCTCAAGCCTTCCGGCCGGCGGATTGGGATGTCCGTGAACCCTCGCCAAGTAGGTCTTTCGGACAAGCCCTCGCTTGAAAAGGTCGGCAAGCGCATTGAGCGCAAATTCGTTCTTAGCCGCCAACATCAGGCCAGAGGTATCCTTGTCCAGTCGGTGCACAATGCCGGGACGCAATTCCCCGCCAACGCCAGCCAAATCGTCGCAGTGGTACAAGAGCGCATTGACCAAAGTCCCGTCCGCATGGCCCGCCGCCGGGTGCACCACAAGCCCAGCAGGCTTATCGATGACAATCAAATCCGCGTCTTCGTAGACAATCGAAAGCGGAATGTTTTGCGGCTGTGGAACGGCGGGAACCGGTGGCGGAATCGTCAGAATATAGACCTCGCCGCCCCGAACCTTCTGGCTTGGCTTGAGTACTCCCCCGGAGAGCGAGGATAAACACCCTTCGGCTATTAAAGACTGTAAACGCGAGCGCGACAGGTCAGGCACCTGGCGAGCCAACCAACAGTCCAACCGCCCCCCGTCATCTTCAGGTGCGACGACAAAACGAAGCGGGAGGTTCTCCGCCATCTGGATTAGAAGTGGGGACTAAAGTCCCCGACCGCAACACTTCTTGTATTTCTTCCCGCTGCCGCACGGGCAGGGGTCATTGCGTCCGACAGCCCCCTTGCTTCCTGCCGGGGCAGTCCCTACCGCCGAGGGACCATCAGAGGCTCCCTGCTTGCGTTGCTCCATACGGTCAAGAATGGCGCTGAACGAATCCTTTGGGCCCGGATGTTCGCCTTCCTCATCGGTGTTTCCTTGCGGCGAATCAGAGGATTCATCGGCATTTTCATTCCCCCAGTCAACCTCCTCATTGATGACATCCTTGGCATTGGTCGTCCCGCCAAAATGCGCTTGGATACGCTGGTAATTCTCCAAGGAAGTCGTCGCCCTGAAGACCATGTGCGCAATGTCCATCTTGATGTTCGTCATCAGCTCTCCGAACATCGTATAGGCCTCCTTCTTGTATTCGACCA
The DNA here is from genome assembly GCA_051892815.1 of Kiritimatiellia bacterium. GTDB lineage: Bacteria > Verrucomicrobiota > Kiritimatiellia > RFP12 > DVOR01 > JAXFQS01. Next base: position 1,126 of record JBJFGP010000242.1, read on the forward strand.
GCGGATCGCGCTGCCCATAGCTGCGCAAGTTGACACTGCGCCGAAGGTCGTCCATCGCACGCAGATAATCCTGCCACTGGCGGTCGATACAGGAGAGAAAGACCTGCCGCTCCATAACCGGCAAAACCTCAGGGATCTCAAGCGAACATTTGGCGGTATAAGCCTCCTCCACTTTACCGTAGAAGACCCTTGCCGCCTCATCAGGTTTCCCGACATATCCCTTGACCTCGTCCAGTGTGACGGCTATGGGGAAGTTGTTCATGAACCAGTCGAAGAGGTCTTCTGGTTCTGCATCCTTGGGGGATGAAAGATAAGCCTCGCACTGAGAGAAAATCATATCGTTGAAGACATCCAAAATCCGCTCATGCGCCGTTTCGTTCATCAGAACGTCCTGGCGGAGTTCGTAGACGACGCTGCGCTGCTTGTTCATCACATCGTCGTACTCCAGCGTTCGCTTGCGGATGGAGAAGTGTTGCTGTTCTACCTTTCGCTGGGCCGACTCGACCGTGCGGTTGAGCAGTCCATGCTCGATGGCCTCACCTTCTTTCATGCCCAAACGAGTCATCAAGCCGGCAATGCGGTCGGAGCCGAAAAGGCGCATCAGGTTGTCTTCAAGCGAGATATAGAAACGCGAGGATCCGGGGTCTCCCTGGCGAGAACAGCGGCCTCTCAATTGACGATCGATACGCCGTGACTCGTGCCGTTCCGACCCAATGACATGGAGACCGCAAGGGCGTTCTTCCAGCAACTTGCGCAAGGTCTTCGTTTCTCCTGTCGGCTTGGCATCCAACGGGATGTCGGACTTGATAATTGCCTGGTCAAGCCACATGGAATCGGCAGGAATCTTGATGTCAGTACCGCGCCCAGCCATATTGGTGGCGATTGTAATCATGCCGGGCTGGCCGGCAAGAGCGACAATCTCCGCTTCACGGGCATGGTTCTTGGCGTTGAGCACATTATGGGGCAACCGCGCCATACGAAGCATACGGCTCAGCACTTCGGATGTGTCGACGGTCACGGTACCCAAGAGCACCGGCTGTCCCAAGGCATGGCGCTTGCGGACTTCTTCGATAATGGCCTTGTACTTCTCGCGCTGAGTGCGGTAGATAAGGTCGTTCGAGTCGATTCGGCGAACAGGTCGGTTAGTCGGGATTGCGACCACATCGAGCTTATAGATTTCCGAGAACTCGCTGGCTTCGGTTTCGGCCGTGCCAGTCATGCCCGCCAATTTCTTGTAGAGGCGAAAGTAGTTCTGGATGGTGATGGTCGCAAGAGTTTGGGTCTCGCGCTCGATTTCGACGCCCTCTTTTGCTTCGACGGCCTGGTGGAGGCCATCTGACCACCTGCGCCCAGGAAGGATACGCCCCGTGAACTCGTCGACAATCATTACGCGGTTGTCCTGAACCACATAGTCGACATCCCGCTCGTAAAGGCAGTAGGCCCGCAACAGTTGGTCTACCGTATGCACCCTCTCGCTCCGGACGGAGAAGTTGGCCTGTAGTTGCTGGCGGCGGAGAACCTTATCCTCCGCCGTGAGGGAAGCATCGCCATCGAGTTTGGCCATGGCTGTCGCCAAATCAGGCAAGACGAACATCTCGGGGTCATGCGGGGCCAGGACGCTACAACCGTTGTCGGTAAGGGAAACTTCGCGGCTGCGCTCGTCAATCGTGAAGAGAAGTTCTTCGCGCAAATTCCGGGCGTCGACCTTACGCATGTCGGTGAGCATGCTGTTCTCCACCTGTTCGTGGAGTTTGCGCACGGCGGGATCTTCAAGCAGGTGGAGCAACTGCTTGTGCTTCGGCATTCCGTGGTAAACCTTATACAGCAATCGCTGGGCAAGGTCTTTATCTCCGGCATCGACAGCTACCCGAATCTGGCTGCAAAACTTATTTACCAGTTCCGACTGTTCCTTGACAAGTCTTTCCACCAGAGGTTTCAACTCCACATATTGGGCGGAGGAGGAGTGGCGAGCCGGACCTGAAATAATCAACGGCGTACGGGCTTCGTCAATTAGGATGGAGTCGACCTCGTCGACAATGGCGAAGTTGTGGCTACGCTGGACGACCTGGGAGGGATCCATCGCCATGCCGTTGTCGCGCAGATAGTCAAAGCCGAACTCGCTGTTCGTCCCGTAAGTAATGTCGCAATTGTACTGGGCACGGCGCTCGGCTGGCGACATGCTGTTCTGGATGCATCCAACCGTCAAGCCGAGATAGTTGTAGAGATGACCCATCCAAGTCGCATCACGCAGCGCCAGATAGTCGTTGACGGTCACGACCTGGACATTTTCGCCGGTAAGCGCGTTGAGATACATCGGCAAGGTCGCGACCAAAGTCTTCCCCTCCCCCGTCTGCATCTCGGCAATCTTGCCCTGGTGCAACACGATTCCGCCCATCAACTGGACATCAAACGGAACCATCTCCCAGGTCAACATGTGCCCGCAAACTTCACGCTGGGTACCAACCAATCGACGGCACGCATTCTTGACGACAGCGAAGGCTTCGCACAACAGATCGTCGAGCGTCTCACCCTTCGCCAGGCGATCGCGGAACTCCTGGGTCTTGGCCTTCAACTGCTCCTCGGACAGGGACTGGAGCTGTTGTTCGATTGCATTGATGCGGGCGACAAGGGGACGCAAGCGCTTGACATCGCGCTCGTTCTTGCTCCCGAATAGAACTTTAAGCAGATTCATAGAAATCTCACTGGGTACGGTTGCTACTTGCGCAGGACATCCGCCATCTGTTCCGGCGTGGTTGCCGAAAGCAGGGCCGCACGCCCCGTCTCATTGAAGACATCGCGAATGGCAGCAATGAACTCCATATAAGGAGCATTGCCGCCTTCCGTCGGGGAGAGAATCAAGATGATAATATGGGCAGGACCACCATCAATCGTCACAAACTCCGCCCCCTTTCGGCAGATGCCCACCGCGCAAATCAACTTGTTGACAGACGCCGTGCGACCATGCGGACAAGCCAGACCATGGCGCAAACCGGTCGGCATAGCCTGTTCTCGACGAAGCACCGTCTGAACCGTCTCCTCCGCGTTAGAGACCAACCCCTTGGCGGCAATTGCGGAAACCATCTCGCGAATAATACCCTCAGCAGAGGTGTTGCGCAAATCAGGCAACATCAACTCCGGATCGATATACTTGGCCAGACGCCCGCCAATGCGGTCAATGTGTCGAATAATCGGCTGTTCAGCCTTGACCACCGCATTCAAGTCGGATGCACGGCGGATAACCGAAAGCGTCGTCTCAAGTTCCGCCACGACCTCGGTGATTGCAGTCTGCGCCAAAGACTCCTCCTGCTCATTGTCGCAGAAGAAAGTCATCGTTTTCCCCTGAAGTTCCATTGTAATGATGATGGCGTCTTTTCGGGCCTGGAAGCGATGGTGCGTCATCTCAAGGTCATGCACAAAGAAACCCTCGCGCTCAAACACATGCAACAGTTCGCCCGTCAGCATTGAAGCGATTTCCGGCGAGGGAAAGGTATAAACCAGCGGCTTGCGCTCCTCCTTGGCATCCTGCCCCTTGCTCACCAACCCGCTGTTCTTACTGCGGAATGCGCCGACCAGCAGAGGCGGCGCAACCAATGTCGTCAAAAGCGTCATCATAATGGCCACCGTGAACTCATCCGGCTCAAGCATACCGTTGGAGAGACCAATGCCCGCGACAATCAATGCGACCTCGCCACGCGGTACCATCCCAACCCCTACCCGCAAGGCACCACGCAGACGGAATCCGCAGAGCAACAGCGGCGCACCGCAACCAATCAACTTGGCAAAAACAGCTATAATGGTGTAGATTAGACCAAATGCCAAGACCATCGGTATGCCGCAGAAGGTCGCCCCTCCGCCAAAGGAGAAGATGGGCTTGACATTTACAAGCATACCCATCACTGTGAAGAAGATCGGAACGAGAAAGGTTGAAATCGGGTGCAGGTTCTCGCGCACCGCGTTGCTGATGTCGGTACGCGACAGGGCCAATCCCATGATATAAGCCCCGATAATCATAGCCAGATGCGCCTCCTCGAAAAATCCGGAGACAATCATCGTCAATCCCAGCGCCATAATCGAAATGGCTGTCGCATTCCCGAAGCATTTCAAGCCGCGCGAGATCCAGCGGGCAATCATCACGGCCGTGACCGTCGCGACTAGCCAAATGGTGATAGTCTTCAACGCCCCGGCCCCAATTGACCCCCAGTCAATGCCACCGGAGCTTGCCGCTTTTGCAACCCCCATGCCGATGGCCAACATCACGACGCCAAGCACATCATCGATTACCGCGCCGGCAAGTATCGTCACGCCCTCCGGTGTTTCCATCTTCTTGCGCTCGGAAAGGACGCGCGCGGTAATCGACACTGAAGTCGCGGTCGACATAACCCCCAAGAAGATGCAGGCCGGGGAAACGAATGTGTAATGGGCTGCTGGATGGATGAGGTTCATGAAGTACATCCCCACCAAGTCGCCCGTGACAAATGAGGCAATCACTCCGCCAATGCCAACAACCGACCCCTTGACTGCATAGCGCAGAAAGAGTTTCAAGTCGGTCTCCAGACCTACCAGGAACAGCAAGACGATGGAAGCAACCGAGCAGAAGCCGTAGAGTTCGGGAGATACTTCCATTCCGCCAACGCGAACTGCCTCAGCCGTGTAAAAGAGGCCCTTCTCAAACCCGCCAAGAGGAATCGGCACGCTTCCCAACGCATAGGGTCCGATCAGCACGCCCGCGCAGAGTTCTCCCAATACGCCCGGAAGTTTCAGCCTTTCAAAGACGATATTGCCGAGTTTGGCGGCGAAGAGAATGACGCCAATCTGTATAGCCAAGCGCATCATACGCTCGGTCATGCTTCCGCCTTCCTCTCCTCCGGTGGAGGCAAACACGCAGCAAGGCAAGAGAAGTGCGGCGGCAAGCAAGACCTGTCGTGGGAAGCATTTGGGGAACCGGAAATTACGGAGACAGTCTACTTGCATCTGCTAATCCTTGTTGAATGTTGGCTGATGAGATGTTGAAATTCCATGCTCTTGTTTGAGGAGGTTTAATTCGCCCGGCGACAAATCTCGCCATTGCCCGGGGCGCAGACGGAAATCCGTCAATGCACCAATCGCAATGCGTCGAAGGCGCACGACTCGCAGGCCCACTTCGCGGCACATTTTGCGTATCTGTCGATTGCGTCCTTCGTGAAGCGTAAACTCAAGTGTGGTCAACGCGCCTGGGGCATTCTCCTCTTTCAGAATGCGAATTTCGCAGGGGCGGATGGTATAGCCGTCCAGAACCATTGGGGAGCAAAGTCGGCGCAAAGCCTCGCCATCGCAACACCCTGCCACGAGAACTTCGTACCGTTTGCTCTGTCCGTATCTCGGATGGGTCATGTGGTCAATGAGTTCGCCATCATTGGAGAGGAGCAAAAGCCCTTCGCTCTCCTTGTCGAGGCGCCCAACCGGGACCAATCGCTCGGGGAGTTCGCGCAGAAGATCGCAAACCGTTTGCCCCTGTTCGCTTGACGCACTACAAATCACGCCTCTTGGTTTGTTCAAGAGAATGGTACGGTGTCGCTCCTCTACGGCTGGAACGAGGACACCATCGAGGGTCACAACATCCTGCGGCAGTGTAACGCGAAACCCTGGCTCAAGAACTACCTGCCGGTTGACGGTCACGCGCCCATCGAGAATCAACGCGGCAGCGTGCCTTCTCGAAGCGAGCCCGCGTTTGCTCAAGATATTTTGAAGCCGTTCGGTCATCTCCTCAAGCCAACGACACCGGTTCCGACGCGCGGGTCGCCAAGTCCTTCAACTGCGCTTGGTTCGCCTGGACATCATCAGGGCCCAGATAGACGGCATGGCTCCAAGTCCCGTCGCCGACACGGGTGAAAAACTGCTTCGGCTTCATCGGAGCGAGCATCAATCCAACACGCCGCCCTTCCTCCCTGAATCGTTTGGCAAGACGCATCGCCGCCGGGCGTTCGGCATCAGTCATATAGGCGATGGCCACACCTGGAGTGGTCGAGAGCGGCGCCTCGCCCTGCAATTCCTTGAGCAATTCGACGATGACGACATCGCCAAACCCCATACCAACCGCGGGTGTTGGAGCCCCGCCAATAGCAGTCAACAGATTGTCGTAACGCCCGCCGCCGAAAATCGCGCGTAGGATACGGTTCCGGTCGAACGCTTCAAAGACTATGCCAGTATAGTAGGAAAGCCCCCGTATGATAGCAATGTCAAACTGCAATAGGTGCTCGAAACCGTAGATCGCCGCCCCCTCGAAGAGTTGGCGAAGCTCGCCAAGCGCCGGCGAATCACCCAGGATTGCAGCCGCATCGTCGAGCGACTGAATGCGAAGCAAGTCCAAGGCCTGCGCGGTGTGCTCCGGAGTCAAACCGCCATCCTGCATCAGCGCGGCAATCTCCGACTCCGGAATCTTCCCCAACTTGTCGAGCGCGAGAAAAACCGTTGCGTGAGCCTCCGCAGGAATACCCA
>JBJFGP010000243.1:0-7547 GCA_051892815.1 Kiritimatiellia bacterium
CTGCACCGTCAACTCGACCCCGTCCTTGCGGAGCGTCACCCACTCCTTCTCGTAGCTGGCCTTGAGCGCCTCCCAGCCCGACGCGTCCGCCGGAGCCCCCACGCGCAAAAAATGGAACGCCGGCGGGTTCACCCCACGGTCGCAAAACCCCACCGCCAGCCCACCGTCCGGCATCACCGTAATGCCCGACATCGAAACCTGCCGCGCCAACTGCTGCTGGTCGGGCTTGAGCTGCTCCTCAGCCCCCCCCTTGCGCCCAGCCGTCTCCGCCAAAGTCGCCGCAGAAGACATTTCGCCAAAGGGCAAACGGTCGATGATGCTCTGGTAATGCGAAAAGGGCCTGACCCGCTCCGGTGAAGCCCAAACCAGCCGGCAGGCAAGCCCCGCCAGCACCACGCACCCGACAATCGGATTGCGAAACATAATGCGCTAGAGATCTCCCGTGTCCACCGGCACATCCCCCGAATCCGTCGCCGACAATTCCGCGTCGACCTCCGTGACCTTGACCGCGTCTGTCTTGGTGGTAGGCAAGTTGCGATAGTAAACCATCAACTGCAACGCGCAGAGGCAAGTATCCATAATCGGGCGGACCGTGTGCGGATCCTTGTTCTCCCAAAAACCCATGTCGTAGTACTTGTCATTGTACTCGTAGGTGTCCGAAATCCGCTGCATCGCGCCGAGATAGAGCGGCTTCATCGCCGCATTCCACTTCTTCCACTGCGCACCGCCCTGGAAAAAGCGCACCTGCGTGGCATAGTAGGAGTGGTACTGGTCGACCCCCTGCACCACCGCGGCCGGGAAGCCCGGGGCAAAGTCGTTGATAATCTCCATCCCCCTCTTGCAAGCCGGATCGTTCGAAGCGCCCAAAAGCTGCATACAGAGCGTACCCACCGCCGTCAGCCCCTTCTTGCCACGTTCGAACCCGCCGGACTGTGAGTTCCAGGTGTAGCAGAAATAGCCCTCCTTGTCGACATTCTTCTTCATACCTAGAAGCGATTTCTTGTAGGCCTCCTCCAGCCCCTCGCAAGAGACCTTCGCCAAATGCCCCGCCTTGAGCGCCTGGCAGCACCAGCCCATCAGAGAGACATCGTTGCGGTCCGTCTGCTTCATGCCGTAGTCCCAGCCGCCCGTCGGATGCTGCCCCTTGACAATCGGCGCCAACGCACGCGCCGCCGCCTCGCCAACCTCAGGATTCATCGTCATCCCGTACGCCTCCGAGAGCGCATACGCCACAATCGCCAACGGATAAGCATTCGCCAGCCCCGGGCTCGGAATATTCTCGCAAAGGTAGACAATCGCCCTTTGGACCGTATCGCCGAACTCCTTGCAACGCGGGTCGCCGGGACGCTCACCGTGCGCCAGAAAACAGAGCAGACCCAACGCCGTCATCGCCTGCGGACTGCTCGCGGCCTTGAACGCACCATTCGACTGCTGATTGTACTTCAGCCACCGAAGCGCCGCCATCACCGCCGCCTCCGTCTTCGCATCGCCGCCACCACGGGCAAGGAGCGCACCTTTCGTGCCCGTGCGCTGCGCACCGAACACATTTTTGAAGACAACCGGAGATTTGACTTGCGCCACGGCGTCAAAATCGTTAGGCTGTGGGCTCATCGGCTGGTCCGTAGCCCCAACCTCCGTCGATGCCGCATCCGAGGCAATCGGGTTGGGCGGCGAATCGATGTCCACCTCGACCTGAGTGTCCTCCGGCGGAGGCGGCTCCTCCGGCTTCTCGATTTCCTCCAGCTCCGGCGGTTTCTCCGCTTCCAGCACCTGCGACTCGATTACCACCTCGTTGTCCTGCTTCGCCGTCGCCATCACCGCAATCAGCCCAATGAAGACCAGCGGGATGACCACCGCCATCAGCGGCGCCATCAAACGCTGGAGTTCGATTCGAGCCTCCTTGTACTCGCGGGAGTCGGCAGGCTTCGAGAGCCCCTCGAACATCCGCTTGAGACGGGTGAAGAAGCCGACGTTCGACTCGTCGAAGAGCTTCATCAGGGTCTGCTCGCCGCTCTCGAATTCTTCTGTGGGTTCTTCTTCTTGGCTCATGGGAAACGGTCTTTCGGGGGAATCAGAGGCTGAAGATGGAGAGATTCGTCATCCCGTACTTGCTGCAGAGGTCGAGCGCCTGGACAAGGTAGCGGTGCGGGGAGTCGGCCGTGCAGCGGATGATGATGGAGGAGGTCTTCGAGTAGCTCGACAACTGCTTGAGCCGGGCGCTGAGGGTGCGGTAGTCGACATAGTCCTTGTTCAGCAGGAAGCCCTGCTTGCCGATGTCGATGCTGGTGACATCGGGCTGGGAGTCTGACTTGGCGTTGGAGTCGGGCGCGGGGCGGTTGGCGTTGAGGCGGGAGAGGATGTCCTCCTGCTTGAGGGTGACGATGAAGAAAATCAGGAGCTGGAAGACGACGTCGATCATCGGCGTCATTTCGAGCTTGGGGTTGTCCTGCTCCTTGAGCTTGGATTTCTTGGCCATGGTGGAGTGGGGCTATTCGCCGGCTTTGTGTTCCTGGATTGCGACGAAGGAGAGTTTCCAGACGCCGCACTGGGTGCAGGTGTCCATGACTCGGCGGACCATATCGTGCCGGGCGCGCTTGTCGGCGCGAATCAAGAGGGGGAAGTCGTTGCCCATGCGGGAGACTCGGCCCTTGATGATGGAGGCGAGGCGGGAGGTGTCCATGCCGAGGTTGTTGATGGATATGCGGCCCTTGGCGTCGACCTCGACGATGAGGGTGGTGGGGGGCATTTCCTTGATGACCTGGCCGTTCTTGCCGTCCTCGAGTTCAATCTCTTCGTTGATGTTGTCGGTCATCTTGAGGGTGACGACGAAGAAGATAATGAGTTGGAAGACGACGTCGATCATCGGCGTCATGTCCAGGCCGCACTCCTGGTTTCTGTTCTTCTTGCTTTTGGCCATTGGGGGTCTCCGGGCGAGGCTACTGGGGGAACCTCGCCGGACGGGTGTGCCGAATTAGCTGACGACTTCGACGTGGCGCAGATCCTTGGAGAGTTCCATGGTCATGGCGGACATCCGGAGGATCAAACGGGAGGCGTTGTTGCGCAGGCTGTAGAAGAAGGCGACGGAGGGAATAGCGGTGACGAGTCCGCCGGCGGTTGTCCAGAGCGCGAGGGAGATGTTCATGGCCAGCACGCCGACATCGGGGGCACCGGTTGCCAGGGTGGAGAATGCCATAATCATACCTTGCACCGTTCCGAGCAGTCCGAGCATCGGGGCGAGGTTGGCGCACACGGAAATCCAGTTGAGCCGCTGCATAATGCGTTCGGTCTCAAGGTCGGCGGCGGTTCCGACGGCCTCTTCGATGACATCGTAGCCCTCCTCGACATGGGAGAAGCCGGCGGTCAAGACATTGGCCATGGGGCCGGGTTCGGCCTCGCAGGCCTGAAGGGCGGTCACGACATCGCCCTCGGCCATCGCCGCCTGGACCTTGTCAATCAGGCTCTGGGGCATAATCTTCTGGGGGCGGATGAGAATGAAACAGTCGACAATGAAGTAAATCGCCGCCACGCCGCACCCGAAGAGACCCAGCCACAGGATGAAACCGACCGTTCCGCCGCCGAAGACCGCATTGTAGAATCCGCCGCCGCCACCGGACTTCTTGGCAGGCTGGCTGGTGGTGGTCTGCAGGTTGGGGTCGGCATCCTGCGCGACGGATACGGTGGCGCCGGCGCAGGCGAGCATGAGCATCGAGGCGAACAAGAACTTCTTCATGGTTATTCCTATCGTGTGTGGGAAAGAGTCTTCGATTCTACTTGCGCGCCCACTCGGACTGCGCGTAATTGGTCTTGAGATTGTTGCGGAACGTATCGGCACGGCCCGTCTGCCCGAGCGCCTCGAACGCCTTGTAGGTCTTGTAGAGCGCCTCCGGCTGAGCCTCCTTGACATCGGTATACATCAACGCCACCCGCAGATACCCATCCCTGAGAGCCTTTTCTTGCTCAGACTTGGAGTCAGACTTTTCTAGGATTTGGTCCCCACGGAGCAAATGGGCGAACGCCGACGAATAACGATCCCCCGAAGCAATCGCCTTCGTGAGCACCTCGTCGAGCTTCGACCCCCGCCCCGTCTTCAACAGCGCCCGCCAATAACTCACCGCGACCGGCCCCTTGAACGCCGCCTCGGGATTCGCCACAATCGACTTCTCGCAGACCGCCAGCGCCTTCTTCGCATCGCCATTCTTGATGTACGCCTGCACCAGACACTCCAACGCCTTCGCGTCCCAATCCAGATTCGCATACTCCTCGACAATCCGCTCAAACAGCGGAATCGCCCCCGCCGCATTCCCCGCCGACCACGCCGCCATCGCCTGACGAAACGCCTTCGGCTCCGGAATGCTCTTGGCCTGGACCTTCGAAAGCTCCAGCTCCATCGTCACATTCTTCCCCTTCGGCGTCACCTGAAACACCTTCTTCGACGACAACCACTTGAAAGTGCCCTCGATGACACTCCCGTCCGTCGTCTGAATCTTCCCCTGCACCTGCCCCAGAGAGACCCCGGGAACCAGCAGAGCCGCCACGGCCAACGCCGACAAACAGAATGGAATCTTGTTCATAACTCGTCCTTACTTGAAAAACCTGCCCAACTCCTGCTCAATTCCCATCGCCAGCCGCCCCCGGCGCCTCACCATCGCCCCCCTTCGCCTTCGAAGGCCCAAGCTCGATATTCGCCGCCTGCAAATGCTGCCGCACATCCGTCGCATACCGCCCCTTCGGGAACAACTGCAGATAATGCTCCGCACTCGTCCGGATATCCTCCCAACTCTTCCCGACCGCCATCAACGGCAACATCTGCCGATACGCCTCCTCCAGCGCCGCATCCACCCGCGGCGACGACTTGTGCTTGCGCTGCGTGATACCCAAATACGCCACAATCGCCTTCCCCCGGGAAATCTCCGCCGCCGCCTTGCGGTCCAACTTCAACTCCGCCTCCATCTTCCCCTTGAGCAGATTCCCCGACTGCAAATCATACTCGATCGCATCCTCCTCCGAATTGCGGTACTGCTTGAGCGTGCGCAACACCGTCACCGCCTGCTTCATCAGCGCCTCACGCTTCTCATCATCCCCCTCATCCGCAATCTCGGCCGCAATCACATCAATCATCAACTGATTCGCGTCCAGCGAAAGCTCCGTCTTGCCATACACCTTCAAGAACTCGTCGAGCGACTTGTGCGCCTCGCCAAACCGCTTCAGCAACACCTGATTCCGCGCCACCTCCAGCAAAGCATTCGGCACAATCGGCGACCCCTTCTTCGCCGAAGCGATAGCCTTCTGCGCCGCCTGGATCGCCAAATCATACTCCCGCGCCCCCTTCATCGTCTGAGACGCCGTGAAATACTGCTCCGGCGTGTACTTCCCGCCAGCCGTCTCCAGCATCTCACGATAGAGCGCCACCCCCGGCCCGCGCTGCCCCATCTCAATCAGAGCCGCAGCCAACATCGGCTTCGAGTTCTTCGCCTCCTGCGAATCCGGATACTCCTTGCTCAGCCGGTCCAGCGTAGATTGAGCCTCCTTCGTCTGCCCCAAAGTCGTCTGAATCGTGCCAATCTGCAGCAGCGCCTTGGGCGCAAGAGCCCCCTTCGGGAACTGCTCCACGCACTTGCCGAACTGAGTCACCGCCGCGGCGCGGAACTTGGCCGTCCGCGCCTCGTCGAGTTTCATCTGCGTATAGCAGAGCGCCGGCAGGAACAGGCACGCCTCGCGCAACTCCGCCACCTTCGCCGGATCGTCCGAACCCGCCACGCAGCGACTCTTGGGCTTGGCCAATTCGGCGGCAATCAAGCCATAGCCTTTAATCGCCCGGACGAAGAGCGCGAGGGCCTCCTTGGAGGCGGCTTCGGGCGTAGCCGGCAGGTTCGCGGACGCCCCGGAAGCAGCCCCGGAGGAAGCATTCCCCGATGCGGACGCGTTGGCGCCGTCGGACGCGGCAGATGCGGTCTTGGCGTCGCGGAGGGTTTCCGCGAGGCGGTTCATGCTGACGGCACGGATGCGCTGGCCTTCTGCCAACCGATACTGCGCGAGGGCAAGGCGCATGCCGGGGCGTTCGAGCTTGTCAAGTTCGCCAATGTAAGCCGCCAGCGCCTCGTCCCGGCGGACATCGTCGCCCTTCTTTTCCCAGATGGTGACGATGCGGTTGAGGGCATCGAGGGCGACCGGCTTGCCGGCATAGTTGCGGGCGATTTGGGCGTATTTTTCGAGGGCTTCGTCCCACTGCTTGGCATCGAAAAGTTTGCCTGCCTGCTGACTGGCGAGGTAAGAGGAGGAGGAGTGGTCCGGGAAACAGCGGACGAAGAGTTCGAGAGCCTCTTCCTTGTTGTCCTTGAAACCGTTGGCCTCGTAGAAGTCGGCGGCTTTGCGCACGAGGTTGCCGGCGAGTTCCTTGAGGCGGGGGTTGCCGGAGAAGCGTTCGGCGGCGTAGCCGACGAGGGTGTCGGCGTAAAGGAGGTTCATCTGGCGTTCGGGCCCGACCTCTCCGGATGCCAGTTCGATGTAGCACTGGATGGTGTCCTGGAGGGCGGGGATGGATTCGGGCATTTCGGGGAAGCCGGAGAGGACGGTGAGGTTGAGTTCGGCGGCTTCTTTGAATTTGTTTTCGGTGAAGAGGATGCGGGCGGAGGCGAACTGCTGCTGGCGGACTTTGCGCATCTGTTCGTCGTTGATGTTGGCCTTGAGTTCGGTCTTGTAGCGTTCTTTGATGATGCCGCGGATGCGTTCGGCGTGCTCTCCGGCGGCTACGGCGTATTGGCTTTCGGGGTAGTTGACGAAGACGTTGATGAAGTGGTTGTAGGCGCCGGCGGCGTTGCGCTTGCCGTTTTTGCCTCTGGCGCCGAGGTAGAGGTCTTTGATTTTGGCGTCGTCGGCGTCGGATCCTTTGGCGATTTCTTTGTCGGCCTCTTTCTCGTACATGACGCCCAGGAGGTAGCGGCAGGAGGGCATTGGGCTCTGGCGGAGGAGGCCTTCGGTGCCTTTGGGGTCGACCTCTTTAATCTGCTCGTGAATCTGCTTGAGCACGTCCATATACTGGTCGAGGACGGCCTGGGCGGCCTTGGGGTCGCCGGTACGAATCATTTTGATGGAGGCGTAGAGGACGATGGCCTGGCCGTAGGCGATGTCCTGGGCCCAGAAGAGGCTTTTGACGATTTGCTCGGCCGGCTTGAGGTAGGTTTCGCGTTCGGCCTTGGGGGACTCTTCGGCGAGGCGAACCATGAGGGTGGCGGCTTCGGCCTGGATGGTGCGTTTGGCATCGGGGTCCATAGGGCAGGCCAAGAGAAGCTTGTAGATGGGGACTGCCTCTTTCTCGCGGTTGGAGAGTTTGAGGAGTCCGACATAGGTGTAGGCGGCCATCTGGTAGATGCGCACGATGTCGCCGGTGGGCTTGGGGAATTGCTTGAAGAAAGCTTTGTAGAGGCGGTCGGCCTCGACATATTGGCGGTTGGCGTAGTAGTAGGAGGCGACGACGAGGCGGGAGCCCCAGGCTTCGGCGCTGTTCTTGTCTGCGGAGGCGTCGATTTCGGCGAGGACTTCCTTGAGTT
>JBJFGP010000244.1:0-7509 GCA_051892815.1 Kiritimatiellia bacterium
ATGCTACCTGCTTCAGCACGGGGAGCCTTGAGGCCTTTTATCCCCGCTCGATTACGGCCTTGAGCCGTCGCGACAGGCACCCCGAAATCAAGTGGAAATCTGAATGGAAACGGCCTGCCAACCAAGGTAGTTCTTGCTTTTGTTGAAGGAACGGACGGCGAGGACTTGAACCTTTGAGCCGGCGGGGATGCCGGCCACGAGCCATTCAGGAACGAAGGCATCTCCGGCGAAGGCGAAGCGTTTGCCTGGGAGGATTTTCAACTCGGCTTCGAAACGTTTGGCGAACGAGGGAAGGCTGGGCTGGTTGGTGTCCAGGGGGACGGCGTAAAGCAATCCTTCGCGACCATCCTTGCGGCGTTCGGTGGCTAGGGTGCAGAGGGTTCCGGGGGCGAGAGGTTTCAGGACGGGGAACTTTTTCCAGTCGCCCCAGCACTCGGTTCCGTCGTCTCCGATGGTCAAGGTGGTGGTGCCGCGACGGGTGTCCTGGTAGGTGACGATGCCGGTTTTCTGGGGGTATCCGCTCCAGGGTTTGGCGTCGCGGAGTTCCATCTTGATGGGGCGCGAAGGGGTCTCGCCGGGCCATACCCAGAGGGGTGCGCCGGGGGTGAGATTGCGGAGGATTGCCCAGCGTTTGGGGGTGGTTCGGATGGTTTGGGGCGGGTCGGTCCGAAGCCAAAGTTTGGCGGCCTCTTCGTTTTGGATCTGGTCGCGGTAGCGGGCGAGAAGGAGGGCTTCGAGGCGCTGGATGCCGTCGAGGAGGAACGCGTCGGCGTGGGCGGCGGCTTGGGCGTAGAGGGTGGCGTTGGAGCCTTTGGCGAGGCGTCCGGCGCGCCAGGATTCGAAGGCGGCGTCGCGGCGTTTGGGGCGCCAGCCTTTGGAGGCGCGGAGGGTGTCGACCAGGTGGTATTCGCGCAGGGCCTCGTCATCGCGCCCCTGTTGGCGGAGGATTTCGGCGAGGCGTTCGTGTACGCCGACGAGGAAGGTTTCGTCCTGCACCTTTTCGGAGAGGGCGCGGCAGAAGCAGATGACCTGCCGTTCGAGGTCGCCGGGACAGGTCTCGGCAAGGAGTTGCCATCCCCACGGGTCGCGCGGACGGCGCCGGGCGACTTTGAGGGCGTAGGAGGCAGCCTCGTCTTGGCGGCCGAGGGCAACGAGCAGTTTGGCATAGAAGTAGGGGAGCCACTGCTCGGAGGGGTTGCGCTCGACGGCTTGGGCGAGAAAGTCGCAAACCCACGGGTGCTTCTGAAGGAGAGGGGCCCGGCCGTCGGAAACCATGGCGCAGTGATATGCCGCGGTCGCAACTTGGGAGACAAGCGAGGGAAAGGGCTTGAGGTTGGTATCTTTGGGTTTCGGAGATTGCCAGTCTTCGGGGCGAAAGGTAGCAAGGTCCCAACGCTGGAGGTACGAAAGATAGCGTTCGGCCCATTCCAACGAAACCTCCTTCCCGGCGCTCTTGACCAGACGCGTGACGCTCTCAAGCAGTCGCGAATAGACCACCGACGGGCGCGGCAGAAGGTCGAGCTTGATTCCGCGGTCAAGGACATTTGCCGCCAGCGCCGCGAATGGCGGACGATCCGAAGCCAGCGACCACTTCGCCTTGAGCTGCGCCTGCGCCAGATGGCAGAACGCCCAAGCCAATCCAGTCTGCGCGCGAGCGTTCGCAACATCGAGTTTCACCGCCGCGGCATACGCCTTCAACGCCTCGCGCGGACGCTCCATCCGGTCGAACACCTGCGCCAGCGCCAGATGCGCCCCCGCGTTCTTCGGAGTTGCCTCCACCAGCGCCCGAGCCGCAGCAAGCGCCCCCTCCAAATCGTTCGCCGCCACCAGGTCCCTGACCTTCCCCGTTCCATTCAGGAAATCGTCTGCCCGCGCCACATCTCCGTCTAAGCAATCAGCCAGCCCGCGCGACAACCCATCCGGACGCGGCAACGCGCGAATCTCCCCCGCCAAAGCCTCCACACGCGACCGATCCTTCGACACCCGAAGCGCCACCCCGAGGCAATCGTGCAGACACCATCCCAGGCGCTCCACAAGCCCGACATTCTCAGGTTCCGCCGCATAGGCCGCCCTCGCCGCCTCCAGCAACGCATCAACCGGCCCGGCGTCCCCCAGCACAACCGCCCGGTAGTGCGCAACCTGCGCGCGCAACCGCTCCGCGAACTCGTCCGAGCCAGGAATCGCCAACCGCGAAAGCTCCTCCACAATGCGCTTCAGGCAGGACTCGTAGGCACCATTCGTTCCCTTTCCCAACTCCCCGCGCAACACCTTCGCGGTACTCAACGCCGACCACGCAAAGACATTCATCCGACGCCCGGGCGCCGCTCCGAACAACTCCTTCGCAAGCGCATACGCCACCACCGATGCACTCGACCCCAACTTGCGCAAGGCAAAACAAGCCCCAACCGCCTGCTCGGCATTCTCCCGCGCAAATGCCCGCAAAAGCGCCATCAGCTGCCCATCGCCCGGCGCGATCAACTCCTCAACAACCCTCCCCAAATCCAGCGCCACACACTCCTTGAGCACCTCAAATTCCCCGTCGCTCGAACCTGCCTTCCCACCCTCGACATTCCCCGCCCCCGGAACAGAAGCAGCCCCACCTTCAGATACGGACGAGGCATTCTGTCCACCCGAAACCTTGGCGTTCCGGACTGTCGCACCTTCGCTCCTCGCGCCGTCGAGAGTCGCCTTGACCTCCCCTCGCCAAGGTGCATCCAAATACCGAGCCAAGGCGTAATCTGCGATGCGGAGAATCTCATTCCGACCACCCGACTGCTCGGCGATAGTCTTTAGGAATAGCCCGAAAGATTCCGGCTTGAGTGTCTTCTCAGCCCATCCAATAAACTCGGTTAGCGCCCGCCCGTCGAATGTTTGCCCCGCCGACTCCTTCGCACCCCCTTTCCCGCTCGCAAGGTCTCCGATACGGCGCAGCTCATGCTGTATCTTCCCGAAATCATCTGCGTTCATCTTCTCCTTGCACCCCTTGCCGACGCTGGCAATCAGATTGGTATTGGTGAAGAAGGTCTTTGCGGAGTCTTCGAGGTTGTGCTTCTCAGCGAGTTCCGCGGTATCGACAGGCTGCGCGATGCCAGCAGCCTCAAATAACTTTTTACGAAGTTCAGGACCCAAGACTTCGTCTAATGTTAGCGTACCGTTTGGTCGATTTCCTTCACTCTGATTCTTCTGGATACGTCCATCAGACCAAGTGATATTCCCATTCTCGTCCATACCGACCGGGTAGATACCGTCATAATCCATAATCGGCCAGTCATCATAATTCTTCGTGGTCGTCGGCGCGGTCGCATTGTTGCTTTTGACCTCTCCGAGTTCTTTGCTCTTTTGCTGAGCGGTCTGCCTGGCCTTGCCAATTTCTCCATTCCCCCTTTCCTGGGCCTGATGCGCGTCCATTGCGGTCTTTCTTTCCTCGACAAACATTATAGCAGTTCGGTACTCTTTTTTCCAGCAAAACCTCGGCTTTTCTGCCACTCTTTTTACGGTGCTCTCAGACAGTTTTCCCATGGAACCGACTCCACGCCAACGCCTTGTCCTCGACCGTCTAAGGGCCTTTCTCGAAGGCCGCGGACAGATTTTCATCCTCAAAGGCTACGCCGGCACGGGCAAGACCACACCCCTTCGTTTTCTATTTCAAATCACCGGCTCAAATTGGCAGGGCAGGCCACTCTTTTGGCTTTCTCCGACGGGCCGCGCCGCCAAGATATTGAACTTGAAGCTGACGCAGGGGTCACCCCCGGCCACAGTCGCGAAGACCATCCATCGGGGCATTTACGACATCCCGAACCGTCGGATTGAATATGCCCCCGACGAGGATGGTTCCGAGGTCATTTCGCGCCGTTCGCCGCACACCAAAATTGTCTTCCCGCTCCAGCGTGAGCAAGAGCGCCTGCGCCCCATCGTCATTGCGGACGAGGCCTCGATGATTTCCTCGAAATGCCCCCATGAGGCGCATATTTCATTCGTCTCAGACAACCTGCCCGCGGACCTGATGGCCTTCTCGGGGCTGGAGTACGGCGGGCAAATTATCTTCGTCGGCGACGACGCGCAACTGCCTCCCGTGGGCGACAATCTCTCCGCGGCGTTGAGCGAAACCTTCTTCCGCGAGCAAGGCCTGCGCGTCACTCGGTAGACTGGAAGAATTCTTCCAGAAAAGCGGCCTCCACAGTTCCGCCATCACCACAGCAATTTCCACCTCCACTAGCCCGGAAACTCCCCCGATCAAACAACTCCTCCAGAGCCTCTCCGCCCCACCGAAACCCTAAATGACCAGGAACGGTTCCGGAGCCACCTCAGCCTTCCCCTGCACCCCGTCGAGCACACTCTCCAACCCCTCCCACGCCCGAGCGCTCAGCCGCAGCACACTCACCTTCCCCTCGCACGGCGCCAAACCGAGCACCCTCCGTCCCAGACACTCCGCACGCTCCGGCGAAGCCTCCCACCGCAGATAGACCGACTTCTGGAACATCCCGAACCCAAGCCGTAAAAGCCCCCGCCGGAAACACGCCCCCCGCCGCCGCAACTCCGCACTCGCCGTCGGCAAATCAAACAGCACAAGGATCCACATCCAAGCAAGCCCCCGCCGCCAGAGACGGTATGTCCACCGTCGCCGAATTGAGCAGGATTCCCTCCCGGAGCGAGACAGCAAGCGAAGTCAGCGCCGCAAAGAAACCGACCGTTCCCCTAGCCGTCCGCCACCAAGTATTGAGCAAACCCGAGAGCAGAAAAGCGCGGCACTCCGAAGAGAGCGACCAATCCCCCGGATGCCCCGAAAGCCATGCCCGAACCACCCCGTCGGCAACCGGCCGGAACGGCTCCATCGCGTCTGACGCCAGCCCGTGGGGATTGCACGGATGGCAATGCTTGAGCCCCAGCGAAGTATTCAGCCCCGCGGCACAGAGCGCCCGCACCGTAGAGCCATAAAGCGCCGTGTAGACATAGTTCAACAGCACATTCGCATCGTTCGCCGAACGGTCGCGAGCGGGGAAAAGATCCAGTGCCCGCCAATAGCGCCAGGCGGCCCGGCCCTCGATATTCTCCGGATCGCCCCGCTTGACTTTCCCGGCGAGCGCGGTCAGCAACCCGCAGTCGATTCCGCTACGCTTGAGCGTCGCCGCCTGAGCCAATATCTTGGCCTGGACGAGTTGCTGCCACAGCTTGTCCCGAACCCAATCTTTCAGGGCGATTTGCCCCTTGAGAATGGCCGTTTGGCGCGTATGCCCGACGATCGGGAGGTGGACGCCGACGGGCATTCGGGTGCGGTTGCAGACGACCACGGGGGTGCCTTGCTCGGCCAGGTCGCTCAACACGGCTCCGGTCAGGGAAAGTCCGTTGACGGAGAGCAGCAGGACGGCAATGTCCCGGAGCGCGACATAGGTTTGGCTGCCGTCTTTTCGTTCGATGGCCAGGCGGCCTTCGGAAACGCGCAGTCGGCTGCCTATCTCGCCTATGTCGACGATCCGTTCCATGCTGCTGCGGGAGGGTTGGGCCGCCTCGCGCCGGATGGTTTGGCTACCGCACGCCGAGGCGATTGAGGATTGCGACGGCTCCCTTGTAGTCGATATCCAGGAGCCCGACGCTATCCTTTGTCGGGTGGCAGAGACGGTTGCGAAGGGCAATCAGGTGTTCAATGTCGTCGACGGTAATCTTCTTGCCGTAGAAGAACTCGATGTTCTTTCTCCACTTCTCAATCTTCCGCTCCAGGTTCAACTTCTCATCGACGCCGATGTTGATGGTCCGCTCGAAGGAAAGGATTCTGGGAAGGGTCTCTAGGCGGCGGGTGGACTCTTTCCGCTGGAGGTCGCGCAAGGTGGTGTTGAGGTCGTAGAAGGAGTAGACGCTGCCGTCGAAGGGTTGGGTGAGTTTGACCAATTCCTTGATGTGGCGGCAGATGGTCTGATAGGCGGGGCGGGCGCGGTCGTTGGGGTTGAGGCGAACGGTCACGCCGTCAATAATCTCGTCGTGGGGATGTCGGTAGAAGAGGCCGATGTCAACCTCATCTTCGAAGTCGATCATCTGCCCCGACTTGCCTGCCGCGGCGAAGTTCGCGAGATACCTATCCCAATAGGCCTTGGCGCAGGCGAGCAGCACCTTGTCGCGGCGCTCGGCGGTCTGGATGGCAAGGATGGCCTTGTTCACCTCGCGGACGGAGAAGTCAACCTTTTGGGGCGGTTGCTTGCCATATTCACCCGCCACAGGTTGCAACCCTCCGCGGTGCTCGATACCAACCTGCTTGGGCGCATCCTTGGTATCCACCTTCGCCGCCTTGCGGTTCTTGACAAGGTCAATCAACGGCGACACATCGTAGTAGTTGCGCAGTGCCATCGCCCCCTTCGGATAAGGCTTGAAGGCGCGGAACTGGACGTTGAAGTGGAACTCCTCCGGGTTCGTCACGCAACGAAGCGCGAAGCCGTTCGGAATCGGCACCTGGTGCACCTCCAGATTCTGGGCATCCTTCAATTCGCGTCCGCGGTAGGGGCACCCCTCCTCATAGTTGAAGGCATTGCGCCACCGCGCCAAATCGATTCCCAGCACCGTCTTGACCAGCGCCTCCCGGTCGAGCGGCAACCCGACCGACACGCCATTCCGGCGGCAGCGAAATTCAAGCGTCTCACGGTCTTCTTCGGTCACTTCACCCTGCCAATCGTCCCAATCCGCACGGCACGCATCGGCATAAAGTTCGGCAGCCGCCTGGGAGAGCAAAAGCAGCGACGGTTCCGTGCGCAACGGCCGTCCGTTCCGATCGCGTTTGCCTCTATTGCGCTTTTCCTCGTCCTTGCGCAGAGCCGCCACACGACCTTTCAAAGCCGCAACCGCATCCTTCAATTCATCCTTCCGATTCAGCAGATTCCAGAGCGAATCAGGGTCTTTGCGGAAGTTGCCGATAGCCCTCTGGACCAGCTGATACTCGAAATCAGTTATCCCCCCGCGATGGCGCTGTCCCAGCGGCAACTGACGGAACTTGTGCTCGTCCGAAAGATAGCCATTGAGGTACTTGAAGACCATGTGGACCATCGCCGCATCCGAAAGACGGCACGAGCGAGGCGGGTACTTCAACTCCCCAACCTGACACTCCGGGAAGCCCTCCTTCTGGCGCGTCTCCACACTCAAAGCACGCCACTGGGCGAGCTTGCACATCTTCAGCAGAAAATCCTCCGCCTTGCCCTTCTCCACCTCCAGACGGTGCAACAGCCGCCGCTGCAACTCGGCTACCGACGGCCGCAAATCCTTCCCCACAAAGAACCGCGTCACATGGGCGGAAAGGAAGGGTTTCATCTTTTCGACAAACACCTCCGGCTTGAGCGCCTCGTCCCCCTTCCCGCTAAGCACCTTGAACGCTTCGCGGAAATCGGCGTTGTCCAGGGAAAGTTCCTCCGTGGACTTGGCATTGAGCATCATTTCGAGGATTCGGTGGTACTCCGTGAGGTAGCGCTTGAGTACCTCCTTAGGCTCAAGGCACTTGTGAACGGACTTGTCGAAAAGAACCAGCATCAGCCG
>JBJFGP010000245.1:0-7494 GCA_051892815.1 Kiritimatiellia bacterium
GGCGTAGTAGTCCCAAAAGTAAATCCCGCCCTTGCAAAGCTTCTCCCACCCCTTGGACCTTTCAACCCACTTGGCGTCCTTGGAAACGGGCGCGACCATATTGCGTTCGAGCGCGAGACAGACGGCGACGTTCGGCTCCAAAACCATCGCCTGGGGTGGCGTCTGCTTGGTCCAGTAAGCCAAAAGGCAGAACTTGACTCCCGGGAACTCCTGGGCCAAAGCCTTGGCGACTTGGTTGACGACGGTGGCTTCGAGCGCCATGTTCCAACACTTGTGTTTCTTGTGGAGAGCTTCGCACTTCTTGCACTGGCAGAAGTCGGCGTTGTCCTGCGATCCCATCGCCAGCACGAGGGTGTCGGGCTGGTTCCTGAGGGTCTCTCGCACCTCTTCGATGAGGCGGTCGATGGCTTCGGGATTGGAGGCGCAGATTTGCGTGCCCTTGCGATCTCCCTTGACGAGGGCGTACCACTCGGGGTGCTGGGCGAAGTACTTGTCGGGCTTGAGAAACTGGTTCATCATTGTCTCGCCGGCGCCGGCTCGGTAGGGTGTCCCGGCGGGCGGCCATACGCCTCCGTTGCGGCCGGCCTTGACTTTCCAGGGGTTGATGACCGAGGGTCTGCCGTTGTCGCTCACGCCCCAGCCCTCGCGCCATTCGAAGGCGGGGGTCTGGCGGAGGGCGTAGTTCGAGGGGACGGCGAGAGTTTTCATCGAGGGGACTTTTTCGCGCCAAGGGGACCAGTAGCGGACACCGAAGGCGTGCTCGAGGAATTTGTAGACGGCGTAGGCGTTGCCGCGCGTTCCCTGCCCGGTCAACTCGAGTTCGCCCTGGCGGTTGACGAAGCAGGCAATCGAGTCGGTCGCTTCCGCCGCGCCGCCCGGGCGGCCGATTCGGATGACCCCTCGCGAGGGGTTGCGGCGCTTGGCGATTTTGAGTTCCACGCCGCTGATTTTCTTGACATAGTCGACCAGCGCCTGCGCCGCGTAGGGGGCGTACTCGTTCGCCTT
Organism: Kiritimatiellia bacterium; assembly: GCA_051892815.1. Lineage (GTDB taxonomy): Bacteria > Verrucomicrobiota > Kiritimatiellia > RFP12 > DVOR01 > JAXFQS01. The sequence continues at coordinate 1,006 of JBJFGP010000245.1, forward strand.
CGGGTCAATCATAATATCCGCCGCCGGGCGCCCGTCCCTCACCAGCGCGAAGGGCCCCGCATAGGCAGGAATCGCCCCCATTGCTGCCAAGCAGAGCACCCCGAAGATACCCATCAATCTGACCATATCCTTGCTATCCTCCGAGACCAATCCTTGATACCGGCCGCCCCGCTCCCTGCGGGGCACCCCGGCTATGCGAAAGAGGGCGGCGGCACCAGCCGTCGCCCTCCTTGCGCGTGCCTCAGTAAATATACAACAAAAAGCCTGACGGGTCAAACGAACTCTTGAACTTCGCCACCCAAGCGCGCGACTGGTTGCTCGAATTGCGCATCAAAACGCCCAGCAAATCGGTCGGCTTCTTGCCGGGATTGGCCGCCACAAATGCCTCACGCTCCGTCTCCGTCGGAGCAAAGAGCGTCACCTCGTCGGGCGTCCAACCCTGAAGCGTCGAGACATAGACCGTCAACTGCTTGGCCGCATTCTCCGCCGCCAGAGGAATCCCCCGAGTGCCCGCCGAGTTCCAGAGAACCAGCTTCGAAAGCGAGGTCGAATCCCACATCTTCCCGTGAATGTAGACCTCCGTCAGCGGGCAACCATTGAAGACATCATATGAGTTCAGACGCTGCCCGTTCGCACCGCCCAAAGTGCCGTCGATGAGGATAGCATGCGGCGTGATGAACTCCAGCCGCTTGAGCGCCGTGCAGTTAAAGAAACTCGACTCGCCCAAGTAATTGAAGTTCGTCGAGGCAATCACCGCATTGGTCAGACTGGTGTTCCTGGCAAACATCCCACCATACTGCGCCGAAGCGTCAAGCGTATTCGTGATTGTACCCCCAAGATAGAGATCCGTCATCCTCGTATTACGGAAGATCGAATTGTTCATCATACACACGCTCTCGAGCCGCACCGGGCCGCCAAACTGGGCGCCATCAAAGGTCGCACCATGCCACTGCGCATCTTGATAGAGGATGCTCCACTGAGAATCCGTACTGTCGCCATTGACCGACATGCCGGTGAAATAGCGCGTATTGACCAGCCCCGGGAACACCTCCATAAACGGCTCGGTGCAGCCATTATCCTTGAAGTCATAACGGCCAACATGCGTCAGGTTCGTAGACGCGAAGCGCAGGTGCTTGATGGTAGAACCATCCATCAGCCGATCGTTCTGATTACCCCCCGGCGTGCACCAGAAGGTTCCTTCAAGGTCGATTTCTCTCAGGCTCGTATTCGCGGTGAAAGCCAGTGGGCGGAGCATCGTGACGCCATTGACATACAACCCGACAACCGGCAGGGGATTGACGCTGAAACCGACCGTATACCAGGCAAAGGTCTGCTTGGCGATTCGGACAGTTTCGATGGGCACGGCTTCCCCGTCTTCGCCCACTTTGATGGTTGCGCCGCGGAAGTCGAGCATGACGGGAGCGGAGGCTTTCGAGCCAAAAATCATGCCGTGGACATTGTTTCCCCACCCCTCATCTCCCAGCGTCAACTGGGGTGTGGCGTCGGGATTCCAGGTGGCCCTGAGAATGACATCGACGCCGCAAATGGTATTCGAAATGGCGTAGTATGTCAAGGCTGGATTGGAGTAATGGACGGCGAACTTGCCGTAGGTCCAGGTGCTAGGCTTGGCCTCCTGGAGGGGGAAGGCTTCGGAGGTGGCGGTCTGGTCGCCGGAGATGGCTTTCGTACGGTAGGTATCGCCGTCCTGGACATCCTCGTCGAGCCATTCGGTGAGACCTGCGGCGATTGCCAATACGGTTGTCCACTCGCCATTGCGGCATTTTTCGAGCGAGAGGGTGCCGTTGGCGCCGGTCTGGTCGATGGTCACATAGGCCTTTTCGGGCCACTTGAGGGATCGCCAGGCGGAGGTGATGGTTGGGGCGATGGGGTCGCCCAGGTCGGTCCAGAGGGCGATGCCGCCGGCGATGATGTTTCCATCCGGTGTCCCGTCCGCTGCGGCGAAGGCGATGGTGATCGAGCCATTCTCGTCGGCGACGGCGGGGTATTGCAGGCAGAGGGCGATGTTCTTGCCGCCGGAGAGTTTGAAGACGTCGTATTCTTCGCAGACGGTGGTGCCGTTGATGGTGATGGTGCCGACGCGCTGGCCCTCGTTCGACCAGTAGACCTCCATCGCGTGGATTTCAACGACATAGTCCTTCCCGGCCTCCAGTTCCGAGAGGACGATGCTCTGCCCCTGAAGGTAGTTCTGCCCGTGGTAGACGACAGCGGGGGCCCAGGCATTCTCGCCGTACGAGGTCGGGTCGGCTGTGGCGGTCGACCCGCCGTATTTGGGGATGACCGTGCTGTCGAAGACGAAGGGGCTTGCCACCGCGTCGCTGGCGGTGGCGTAGGCCTTGAACAGGCTGAGCCCTTCGGCAAGATTCGCCGCGGAAGCGCCTGCAGCCGCGCAACAGATTAGTGCACACCAAACCAGGCGCGCACGCTTGATGATTTCCATTCCCATAGGTTGCCTTTCCCGCGTCGGAGAATGACGCGAACTGCCCCTTATTCTACCCCCCCCCCCCCCCCCCTGATGTCAAGCAAAAAGTACATCGGCGGGCAACAAATTTTCCGACATCCTTGACACGACTCGTCCCAAGAGGTGGCAACCAATCGCCCTCCAAGGTGCCAATCCCCTGCCCCAAAAGGTTCCTACCCGCCGGGGGCGAAGGTGCGCACCTCCGGGCTCGGTGAAAAACAAGGCGCGCCGGACGCCTGCGGGCGTCCGGCGCGCGAAACGGTTGGGCGGAATCAGGCGGCTAGATGAGCGTACCCTTCGGGGACTTCTCCGAATCGTCCCACCAGCGCGGCTTCGAGGAGTCGATCTTCAGAATCTCCTTCGATGTCACCTGCACGCCCTTGGCCGACGGTCCGCGCAAAGTCGCCTCCCGAGGGTCGAACTGCTGCTGATTGATGCGCTGCTTGGGCATCGGCTTATACTTGACATAGAGCGTCTCCGGGCAGCCCTCCGTGAGGAAAGTGACCTTGCTCCGCGGCGGCAACAGGCGGTACTCCTTGTTGAAAATCGCCCCCCCGAAGGCAAAGCGCTTGATGTAGGTGAACCCGTAAGCCGCCTCGCGGTAAAGCAGCGTGTACTCCCGGTCGCGGTCGTATTTCGCACAGTAGATGAGCCCCTTGTCGACGAAAAACCTGTCCGGCGGCGGCATCACCTTGTACCGGCCGTCCGACCACACCATCACCAGCCGATCCAGCGAAGAGCACTTGAACAAATCCTCCCCCTTCTTCAAGTCGAACCCCACGAAACCATCCTCCTTGTTGTGCCGAATCGTCAGTTCCGTCGAGGTCAGACTGCGCTGGTCGACATCCTTGAAAGTGGCAATCTTCGTCAGCCGCGGATACGCCCCTTTGTACCGCTTCACAAGCCCACGCAGATACCCCACCGCATACCTCTGCAAATGCGCCAGATTCCCCTCGACCTCACCCCTTTCCTTCTCAAAACCCCGGATCTCCTCGCGGTTTTTATTGATGTCGAAAAGCGAAATCCTCCGGATCGGCAAAGCCAGCAAATGCGTCACATCCTCGTCCGAGACCTCCCGCACCAGCTCGGCACGAAACGGCTCCAGACCTTCCTTCACCGCCCGTCGGACATCTTCAGCTGTCTTCATCGTCTCAATGCGCTTGTAGATGCGCTCCTCGACAAAGATCCGCTCCAGCGTGCGGGCGTGAATCGACTCCGTCAGTTCCCCTATCCGGATCTCGAACTCACGCTTCGTCAGCGCCAGCAGCTGCTCGACATTCGCCCTCAAGACTTCCGAGACACTGCTCTCGACGGGCCTATTCCCGCGTAGCACGATAATGTTGCTCGAGAGCTTGTTCTCGCACGCCGTGAAGGCGTAGAGCTGCTTGATGACCTTGTCCGGATCCGAGCCCGGAGCGAGGTCGAGCTCGATTTTGACCGTCTCCGCCGTCAAGTCATTGATGCGCCGAATGGGTATCTTCTTGCCGACGATGCCGTCTTTTTCGATTGAGGCCTTGAGGCTCTCGGTCGTCTTCCCGGCGGGTAGGCCCAAGATGTAGAGTCTGTTGCGGTCCTCGGGGTCTTTTTCGATGATGGCGCGGACGCGGATTCTGCCTTTCCCGTCGGCGTATTCGGTGGGGTCCATGAGGCCGCCGGTGGGGAAGTCGGGGTAGAGTTCGAAGGGTTTCTTCTGGAGGATGGCTATCTCGGCTTCGAGCAGTTCGATGAAGTTGTGGGGGAGCACGGAGGTGGAGAGGCCGACGGCGATTCCTTCGGTACCGTGCATCAAGAGGATGGGGAGTTTGCTGGGGAGGAGGACGGGTTCTTTGTTTCGGCCGTCGTAGCTAGGGATGTAGGCGGTGGTTTTGGGGTTGAAGAGTTCTTCGCGGGCGAGGTCGGTGAGTTTGCACTCGATGTATCGCTGGGCGGCGTGGCCGGCGCCGGTGAGGATGTTGCCGAAGTTTCCCTGGCCCTGGATGAGGTAGCGTTTGTTGGCGAGGTTGACGAGGGCGTCGACGATGGAGGCGTCGCCGTGGGGGTGGTACTGCATCGTGTGGCCGACGATTGTGGCGACTTTGATGAGGCGGCCGTCGTCTTTCTCCCAGAGGGAGTGGAGGATGCGGCGTTGGACGGGTTTGAGGCCGTCTTCGAGGGCGGGGATGGCGCGGTTGCAGATGACATAGCTGGCATAGGCGAGGAAGTTCTCGTCCATCAACCGCGAGAGCGGACCGTTGTCGCGGGGGAGCGCGGGAGCCTCAGGCGGGGGTGGCTCGACGGGGTCGGCGGGCCCGGTCTGCGGGGCTTCTGGGGGGGAGGTTGGGGGCGTCTCCTCCGAGTCGAACAAGAAAGATCCAATTTGGACCGGTGGCACCTCCGGCGGCTTTTTCGAACTGCTCATAGGCGGCGTATTATAGAGGAGTGGCCTTCGATTGACAAGCAAAAAACCGCCCTCGCCTCTGCCCACCCCTTGCCCCGGGAGGTAGGCACCTTGTCCCCCCAAAGCTGCCTACCTCCCGGGGCACAAGGTTGACACCTCTCGGTCCAAAAGGTTGACACCTCCCGCGCGCGTCGAAAAAAAGGCCCGCCGCCGTCTCCGGCAACGGGCCTTTCGGCAGGCCGCTCGCACCGCGGCCCGCCAGACGGGCGCCCTCGTCGCCGAGGCAAAGAAAGGCGCTCCTTTTTTTCGGGGTTGGTGTGCGCTTACTCCCCTAGAATAAAACGGATATCCTTGAACCGCAGCCCCGACCGCTCTGAAGCCGGCATCTGCTGGTACTGCAACGACAGGCCGAAGATGCTGGCCGCCGGGCGCTTGGGATTGTTCAGACCAAACCGGTCGAGCGGCAGACGCACCTCCTGCCAGGTCTCGGGATCATTGTCCGCGCGGTAGGCCGGCGAATTGTCCCCGAAGAGCGGCACCACATAATTGGTGAAGAACCACTGCCCCTTCTGGTCCCGGCAGAAGAGCGTGAACTGCGGCGTCGGATTCTCGAAATACTTCCCCCACTGGTCGGGCGCCTTGTTCATCTTCATCCGAATCTCCTTGACCTTGTTCGTCGCCAGATTCACCGCCGGGAACTCGATCCGACCGGAGGTCCAGGCGGACGCCGTCTCGTCCAGCCCGACCTCCCAGATCTTCCCCTCGATCACCTTCGAAGTCGTCCCCTTCTTCCCGCAGAGCGTCCGCACCCCCTTCCCCGCAAGATCCACAGGGATGGACACCCCGTCCGGCTTCTCCACCGTAATCGCCGCCAGCAGACAAATCTGGTTCGGATCCGCATCGACAATATCAATCGACGAGACCAGTTTGCCCGGATGCGGATTCTCCCAGCAATAGAGATAGAAGCCGCGGTTCGACGAATTCCCCCACCCCTTGACGCACTTGTTCGCCACCATCTCGCCCGTCGTCGCCAGGAAATACCAGTCGTAAACCTGCTGCGCCGTCACCACCGGACAGAGCACCGACGAACCGTCACCGTAATTGATCCGATACTTGAACGCCGGACCATTCCACTTCGCCCACGCCACCGCGTGCAGGAAATAGAACCGCCCGACCTTCTGCTCCACCGGAATCCCCTTGAAGCCAGGCGCCGTGTTCTTGATGCGGTTCGATCCCCCGAACACCAGGCAATCCTTCTCCCCATTCTGGTCGTACCGGATGAACTCCATCGGCACCCCGTTGCAGTTCACCACCCCCCAAGGCGTGTCCGTCAGCGACAGCTGAATTCCCTGGTCCGTCCAGCCACCCTTCCCATCGCCCGCAACCCGGTCGATGAACCGACTGTTGGCAAACGGCTTCAGATCAAGCTGCCGGCAGCGCGACTCGTCGACCGTGAAGAAATTCTTCTGCGCCACACGCTTCGACTCCAGCTCCTTGATGTAGGCGCGAGCCTCGGCCAAAGACTCCTTCCAGCTCGAACGCAGCCAGCGAACATCAGCCGAAGTCTTGTCATAACGGCCCTTCAACTCGGCCTCAGTCCCGAAGACCAGAATCACCGGACCGTCCGCCGTCA
>JBJFGP010000246.1:0-7438 GCA_051892815.1 Kiritimatiellia bacterium
GAAGAAGGCCTCGAAGCCACATCACCAATGTCCCCTAAATGGTTGCTCGGCACAGGCTCGGTAGACATCGTATGGATCCCCCTGCACGGCGAAATCGGAGGCGAAAGTGATGACGACTACGATTCGGACTATGCCCTCAAAGCCATCCGAAAAGCCCGTTTACGAGACAATGTGAAAGGTATTATCCTGGAGTTGGATACCCCAGGAGGCGGCATCACGGCAAGCGATATTCTCTATCATGAATTACAACGATTCAAAGCGGAAGACAGCGAGCGAAAGGTCGTTGCCCTGTTCGGCGACTTGGTCGCTTCCGGTGGCTATTATGTGGCAATGGCTGCCGATTGGATTGTCGCGCATCCGACAACCATGACCGGTTCGATTGGGGTTATTATGCAGTCCTACAACCTACACGAACTGGCCCGGAAGTTGGGCGTGGAGGATGTCACTATCAAGTCAGGCGCCAACAAAGATATGCTCAACCCCTTGCGTCCGGTCTCAGCAGAGCAAGTGCGCCTATTGCAGGCGCCTGTCGATGCGTTGCATAAGCGGTTTAAGCAGTTAGTCCTTGATTCCCGGAAGATTGGAGAAAGGGAACTGGCGCGATGGACGGATGGGCAGGTGTTCCTGGCGGATGTTGCCAAGAATGCTGGTCTGATAGACCAAATAGGTTATCGGGAGGATGCCGTAGGCGCCATGGCTCGGTTGCAAGGTGTGGATTCCGCGGATTTATTCGTCTTCCACTTTGAGGAGCCCACGAATTGGCGCAATTACTTACCGTCTGCTCTGCGCCGTTATGCCCGTTGGGGGCGCCAATCGCTTGCTTTGAAGTACCGGATGCCTTGATGGAGAATGCCTATGGCGACTAGAAAGAAACCGAAGAGTTTGGAGGCTTCTCTGGATGAGTTGGAAGCGTTGATTCAGCGTATGGAGGGGGCTGAGGTGCCGCTGGAGGAGTTGTTGAAGCACTACGCCGAGGCGCAAAGGATTGCGAAGCGTTGCGCGGCTGAACTGGATGCCTATGAGTTGAAGATTGAGGAGTTGGTCAAGGGGGAGAATGAGGCGGTTTCGTGGCAACCTTTTGTCGAGGGAGAAGCAAAGGATGGAGATGAAGAAGGCTAAAGTCTTTTTTGCCGATTTTGGCGTATCGATGCAGGAGAACATTCCTGCCAAGTTTATCCGATTGCTGCGCAAGTCTGGGCTCCCGGGATTGCCACTCGCGGGGAAGTTTGTCGCCATCAAAACGCACTTTGGGGAGCGTGGGAATTTGGCCTTTCTCCGCCCGAATTATGCTCGCGCTCTTGCTGATCTTGTCCGCGAATCGGAGGGCTATCCGTTTCTGACTGATGCCAATACGCTCTATGTCGGGGGGCGCAAGAATGGGCTGGATCATTTGGAGACGGCGTATCTAAATGGCTTCTCTCCCATGACGGTTGGGTGCCATGTGCTGATCGCGGATGGTTTGAAGGGTTCGGACGAGGTGCTTGTTCCGATTCCGGATGGGCGCTATGTCAAAGAGGCGAAGATTGGGAGGGCGATTATGGACGCGGATGTGCTTATTTCGCTGAACCATTTCAAGGGGCATGAGCTGACGGGATTTGGTGGGGCTTTGAAGAATGTGGGGATGGGATCGGGCTCGCGCGCCGGGAAGATGGAGATGCACAATGCGGGCAAGCCGCATATCGATTCGGAGCTCTGCGTGGCTTGCGGAGCTTGCCGCCGAATTTGCGCGCACGAAGCCCCGGATATTGCCAAGGGGCGGTCGCGAATCGATGCGTCTCGTTGTGTCGGATGCGGGCGTTGCATTGCGGTCTGCCCGGTCGATGCCGTGCAATGTAACTTTGACGAGAGCAATGAGATTCTGCAGGCGAAGATAGCCGAGTATGCGGCGGCGGTCTTGAGAGGTCGCCCCCATTTCCATGTCAGCGTCATCTGCGACATCTCGCCTAACTGCGATTGCCACGCCGAGAACGACCAGCCGATTTTGCCTAATATCGGCATGGCGGCTTCTGCCGACCCAGTGGCCTTGGATCAGGCTTGCGTCGACCTCTGTCTGGCGCAACGACCGATGCCAGGAAGTTGCCTTGAAGGGCACGATGGGGAAGACTACTTCCATCTCGCCCATGATGTGACTCGCTGGCAGGACGCTATTGAGGAAGGCGTCCGGATGGGCTTGGGCAGTCGCGACTACGAACTCGTCAAAATCTAATTCCTTCTTGCGTACGAGGCACCCCTGCGGGTAGCAATCTTTTCCCCTGAAAGGTGGGTACCAGTGGGGGCCGCAGGTATCCATCTTGGGGGGCACTGGATACTAACCTTTCATCCTGCGGCTGTGCATTCTCCCGCGTCGGGGAAGCGGGCACTGTCGAGCGAAATCCTTTGACTTTCCGGCTGTAAAAGGGTAGACTAACAGTTCATCGTTTTTGAACTTCCCGCGACCAAGGAATCGCATCCGAATGAGCACGAATCAACAGCAGACCGCCCCGGCTCCATCCTCTACCGACTACCGTGCGATACGCATCGGGAACCTTGAGGAACTCAAGAAGTTGGGCTACAAACCTTTCGGACATGCGTTCCCTAGAAGTGGCAATTTGGCGCAGACACGCAAGGAGTTCCAAGAGGGGAAAAGCGTCGCCCTTGCGGGTCGATTGACCACTGTGCGCCGAATGGGAAAAGCCCTCTTCGCCGACATCAACGACGGGACAGACCGTTTCCAACTCTTCGTCAGCAAACAGGAGATTGGAGAGGAAGCCTTCAAGGCTATGAAGTACCTAGACCTGGGCGACTTCATCGGCGTCGAAGGCACCCTTTTCCTGACCAAAACCGGAGAGCCGACCGTCCGAGCAACCCGCTGGGACCTGCTCTCGAAAGCCATCCTTCAACCCCCGGAAAAGTGGCACGGACTTCAGGATGTCGAAGACCGCTACCGCCGTCGCTATCTCGACTTGATGAGCAATCCCGAGTCGCGCCGTCGCTTCAACCAACGCCACTTGATTCTCGCCGAGATACGCAGTTGGTTGCAGGAACGCGGCTTCGTTGAGGTTGAAACCCCTATGATGCAGGCTCAGCCCGGAGGCGCCGCCGCGAAGCCCTTTATTACGCACCACAATGCGCTCAACACCCCGATGTATATGCGCATTGCCCCCGAACTCTACCTCAAGCGCCTTCTGGTCGGCGGGTTTGACAAGATATTCGAGTTGGGTAAAGACTTCCGGAACGAGGGCATTGACCGCACCCACAATCCCGAGTTTACCGTATTGGAGATCTACGAGGCCTATGGCGATCGCCTCTCCATGAAAGCCATTATAGAAGGTCTCTTGCCCCACCTGTGCGAGAAGGTAAACGGCAAACTTGAGTTGGAATACGGCGCCGCCAAGGAGATTATCAGCTTCAAGCCCCCCTTCCGCGAAGTACCCTACAAAGACCTTGTCTGCGAGTTTATGGGTTCCGATTGGTTCAATAAATCCCTGCCCGAAAAAGTCGCTGCCGCCAAGGCGCAAGGGTTAGAAATCGACCCGTCTTGGAATGACCTTTTGGTCACACACGAAGTCTACGACAAACTCATTGAGAAGACCCTGCGCCAACCGACCTTTGTCACCCGAATTCCCCGCCAGTTCGTACCCTTGGCAAAGGCTTGCGAGGACGATCCGGAGTTGGTCGATGTCTTCGAGTTTGTCGTTGCCGGAAAGGAACTCTGCCCTGGTTATACCGAGCAGAACGACCCTTTCCATCAACGGGAAGCCCTGGCTTGTCAGGCAGTAGACGACCCCGAGAAACTCGATGAAGACTTCATTTGCGCATTGGAACACGGGATGCCGCCTACCGGAGGATTGGGAATGGGTATTGACCGTCTGGTGATGTTGTTGACCAATACTGAAGTCATCCGCGATGTCATCCTTTTCCCCCAGATGAAAGCCGAGGCTCGGTAGAGAAGGTTGCTAGCAACGGGGGTAAATGATAAGCAGCTTTGGCAGGGATGCCAAGGCTGCTTCTGCATTTAGAGGTATGTTCTTGTGTGGGGCAGTCGTGCGAATGACGGGGAGCGTTTGCTAAGAACGAATTCCCAATGCGAAGGCAAGATAAAGGTCTAAAAGCAACTCGCCCCAGAACATCCAAACAAATGTAGCAAAGACCAAATGGGGGCCATACGGTATGGCGCTTCGCAAGCCAGCCTTTCGGCGGAAGAGCAAGACAAGTGCAAGCAAGCATCCTGACAACGCCGAGACAAAAAGGACGAAAGGAATTGCCCGCCATCCAAAGCACGCTCCAACCGCGCCCATTAGCTTCACATCCCCAAATCCAAGGGCTTCCCGATGGAAGAGGCGTTCACCCAATATGCCAATCAACCAAAACAGCCCAAAGCCGACTGAAAGCCCCAATGCCGAACGCATCAGACCAACCCACCAGACTGCGGCGTGATGCAGTTCCGGAAGGATTGCGCTACACACAAGTCCAAAGACCATGCCCCCCAATGTAAAGCGGTCGGGCAAAATAAAGGTGTCCAAATCAATTAGCGCCGCGACGAGAAGGGATGAAAGAATCACCCAGAAAACCAAGACTACCAGAATAGAGCGGACTGGTGTCAGATGGAGCGTTTCGGGAGAACACCATGCGGCCCAGGCGAGCAAGAATAGCGCGGCGGTCAATAATTCAACCAACCAATAGCGTATGGAAATCGGACGGTGGCAGCAAGCACTCTTTCCTCGCAATAGCACCCAACTGATACCGGGAAGATTCAAGTACCAGGGGATTGCTTTCCGGCATTGCGGGCAGAAAGATCTCGGCGTCACCACAGAGAGATTGTTGGGTATCCGATAGATGCAGACATTGAGGAAACTGCCGATGCAGGCGCCCAGCAGCGCCACGAAAACAGTCCACAACTTGATGAAAACGGTGAGTTCGTCTATGGAGAACTGATGCATCGTGCGGGAAATATTGGTGCTAAGAGTGGAGTTGCAGGTAGCGTTCGGCGGCAAGGGCTGCTTGGGCCCCTTGCCCGGCTGCAATAACCGCTTGTTTGTCGTGCGGCGAGCAAATATCACCGGCTGCAAAAATACCAGGAACGGAGGTCGCCGTAGCATCGACTTGAATGTGTCCTTGCTTATCGGCGAGTGCAAGTTGTCCTGCAAATGGGGCACTGTTTGGGGCGTGCCCGATAGCCACGAAGAGCGCGGAAACCTTGAGGTTTTCATCCGCCCCGCCGTCCACCGGGTGCAAATCAATGGATTCGACTTGTTCCGTCCCATTGATTCGAGTAACGGTCTGCCCCCACTTGCATTCTATAACCGGATTTGCCAGGACTCGTTCGGACATAATCTTGGATGCCCGGAGTTCGTTGCGCCGATGAAGCAAGAAAACTCGGGGGCAAATCTTTGCCAGGGTGAGGGCTTCTTCGCAGGCGGTATCGCCCCCACCGACTACCGCAACAACCTGTCCCCGGAAGAAACCTCCATCGCAAGTGGCGCAGAAGGAGACGCCACGCCCGACAAGGCGTTCTTCACCCTCAACATTCAAACGAATGGGGGAGGCTCCTGCCGCGATGACCGCCGCGCGGGATTCAAGCATCTGCCCGGACTTCAAGAAAAGTCGCTTGCAGTTGGCGTCGTTGAAGTCGACCGAACGAAGTTCATCCTGCAGGAATCGGGCTCCGAAACGATCGGCTTGTTGCCTCATTTCCTGCATCAAGGAAAAACCGTCAACGCCGGCCGAGAATCCTGGGTAGTTTTCGACCACGGAGGTTTGCATCAACTGCCCCCCAGGGTTGCTACCTTCGAGGGTCAATGGTGCGTATCCAGCGCGGGCAAGGTAGATAGCAGCCGTCAAACCGGCAGGCCCACTCCCGATAACGATGACATCTTCCATTGGGAACTAATCCTTCAATGGTCCGTGGGCGCGAATTTGAGACTTGGGGATGGTGCGAATGACGCCGGGAGCGGTCTCAAGCCGGATGCCGTCAAGATTCTCCGCCTTGAGTATGCCGACCACGCGGCCGCCAGCGGTGCGCACTTCGTAATTTGGCGTAAACAGCCGAATCAACGCGGCGGTGACCGGGCAGTCCTTGCCCGCCTCGACCGTCAACTTTTTAGAGGCGTCCTTGCAGTTCTTTGCCACCAGTTTGATGGTGTGCTCGCCTGAATCGATTTGTTCCATCACAAAGGGGAGGGAAGGCTGATTGTCGCCATTGGGAGATGCTTTGGTCACACCCCGCAACTTGCCGTCGATATAGACCGAAGTCCCGGGCGGAGTTGTGACGACGGTAATGGTGCCTCGGTTTGAGAGCAGACGGAACTCCTCCGCCACGGAGCCGCCTTTGGGCACTTCGACGGTTCGTGCCATAGGTTTATAGCCGGGAAGTTCGACCCGCACCCGATGAGAGCCGGCTGGAAGTTTGAGTTTGACCCCATCTTTGTCGCCCTGATACTCATCATCGACATAGACCCTGGCACCCGCAGGAAGCGTGTAGACCGAAAGCGTCCCGGGAAGGGGAATCAACTTGACCTGAAGCGATTCCTTTTGACCAGGGGTGAAGTTGAAGGTGCGGGTGACTTCCTCATAACCGGCCATGCGAAGAGTGACGGATTGCGTCTGCCCAGCAGAGAGACGGTCAAGCTCCAAAGGCGTAGTCCCTTGTTCGGCATTATTGACAAAAACGGTTGCCCCTGGAGGATCGGATTCGATGGAAAGGCCTCCCGAATCGGAGGTCAGTTCTCTCTCTTGCACCACGGGAACGCGGTTAGGCAATTCGAACAAGACAGTTTTGCTCTTGTAGCCAGGCAGGACAATGTTCGCTTGATGACGCCCCAAGGAGAGGGAGCTCAATGTCAGCGGAGTTTTCCCGACAGAAATCCCATCAACTGACACCTCCGCCCCTGTTGGCTGTGAGCGCACAATCCAAAATCCGGTCAACTTGCGCAGCGTGGTCGCAAGCGGGTAGCGGGGCAAATTCGCGTCAATAGTGACAACCTGTCGGACGGGTTCATAGTTGGAGAGGCGCAACTCTACGAGATAGCGTCCGAACGGCATATCGTTGGCGTAGGGCGTCACCCCGACTAGTTGGCGGTCGATATAGACCTGGGCGCCAGCCGGGTCGGTCTCGATGCAAAGTTGACCAAGGGGCGTTTGCGGTTCATTCGCCCAAAGTGGAAGAGTCGTGACAAGGCAAAGAAGGAGAATGGCGATTCGCATAATCAGCGTTTGGTGTTCGTTTGTTGACGGATCCGGACTTCTACCTCGACCAATTTGCTGGCCGCCGCCTGGTTGCGCGAATCGGCACGGTCGGGAACCAATTCAAGAATGGCGCGCAGTTCAGCCTTGGCAGTCTCCCAATCCTTGATGTTGATTGCCCGCACGGCGTTGATGTTATGGTCATTGCACAACTGCTGGAGTTCCGCCTCGGCCGCCGATTTCTTTTGGGTTGCGTCACTGTAGAACTCGGGACGGG
>JBJFGP010000247.1:0-7420 GCA_051892815.1 Kiritimatiellia bacterium
CTGCTGATTGGCCAGACGGGCAACGGAAGCAAAGTGGACCAGCGCGGCTTTCTCGTCCCCCTGTTCAAGCAACAGTTCCCCCAATGTCAACTCGGCAAGATTAGACCAATCCGACCGTCCCTTGAGTTCGAGAGCACGGCGGCAAGCGGCAAGTGACGCATCCCTGTTCTTGAGGCGACGATGCGCAAGCGCGGCAAGCGCTTGACCCGCAATGCGGGGTGCAACATTAGTGGTTGCTGCGACGGCAAGCAAACTCTGCGCAGCTACAAGCGCCTCCTGCGGCTGACCACGATCCAGAAGATACTGCGCCAACCACTCAAGCTGCGCCGGCGTTAGTTTACGACCCGTGGAAGTCGCCAATAATGGCTTGAAAAAGTCAACCGCCTCGGCATCTCGTTTCTGGCTTTTGAGGAGCGCGCCGAGCGCCAAACGGACTTCCGCAGCCATTTGTTCCGAAAGTTTGAACTGCAACGCTTTGCGGAAATTGGCTTCAGCCGTGACCAAATCATGTTGACGCCGAGCGACCTCCCCGCGCCAAAAGAAAGCCTCCGGCAAGTCCGGCGCATTGGGATTGCGAGAGAGATATTCATCGAGGGCGACGGCAGCCGCCGGCAGGCGAGAAAGTTGGATTAGAACCAGCGCCTTCCTATAGAGCGCCTCAGGGGCTTCGGGCGCAGTCGGATAGGCGGAAAGCAAGAGCGTCAGCGCCTGCAGAGCAGCCTCAGAATCGGAGGCTTCAAGACTAGCGGATGCGGAGGCAAGAAGGGCTTTCGGCGCAAGCGCATGTTGAGGATAGCGACGCGCCAACTCAGCATAGAGTTTTATGGCATCCTGGTAATGTTTTTTCTCCTGAGCAAGCCAGGCGGCACGGTAAAGCGAATCAGCGGCATAGGGCGAATCAGGGTAGGAATCGGCCAAACGGCTGAATAGCACACCAGCATCTGAAGCCTTTGCTCTTTCGGCGGCGAGTGCCTGCATCCATAGGAGATCGACAAGCCTCGGCGTATCCCGCGGAAGGGCAGAAACCTCCCTGATCAATTCGGCATCCTGCCGCGTTTCGAATAGCGCCTGCAGAAGCCCAAATCGAGCAGAAGCATTGTTGGGCTGCACCTTCAAAAAAGTCCGGAAGGCGGCAATCGCATCAGACCAGCGCCGATTATGAGCCAGCAAAACAGCACGCATCAAAGCAAGCGTATTGGCGGCTGGGGGCTGAAGCGTAGGCAATGCCACATCGAGGAGCGCAAGTGCCTGATTTGTTTGCGCGGTCTGAAGATAGAGCGAGGCCAAGGGTTCAACAGCATCCCGTGCAGATGATGTGTCCGGAAAGTCTGCACGGAGGCGCACATACCGTTCAATAGCCTGCTCAGGTGTAGCGGCAAGAAGTGCCGCAGCAGCGAGGGCGGGGGCGGCAACGGTTGGGTCTTTGACTGCGGCAAGTTCGAGTTGCAACGCCTCGGCTTTGCGGAGAGAATTGGCGTCCTTCCGATTCTGGGAGAGCAACCAGGCAAGGCGGGCCTTTGCATAAATCGAATAGTCGCCATCGGAAGACTGCGCCAAGGCGGATGCATAGGCTTCTGCGGCGGCGGTGAGATTGGTTGACTTTTCGTGGCACTCGCCCAGGTGATAGAAGGCAATCTGCCGAATATCGGGGGGAAAACGCGTGCCAGACATGACAGAAAAGGCGGCCTTTGCCTTGTCAATTTGCCCCCTTTGAACGGCGAGCAGGGCACGCTGGATGTAGGCGCGTTGGGCGACTGGATTGGTGGGGGCGAGTTCGATGACACGCCTGTAGGCCTTATCTGCCTCATCGTTCTTATTCTGCTTGCGGCAACACTCGCCCAGGCGGAACAAATAGATGGGATTGGGGTTCGAGGCGAGGACGGCTTGGTACTCTTGCTCGGCCATGCGATAAAGCCCCCGGCGGAAGAGGCCGTCTGCAAGGAGTGCCCGCTCTTCCTGGCGTGCCGAGGGCGGATTAGTAGGCGGCGCCGGCTCGGCCCGAAGGGTTCCCGCCAGGGCAACTGCGCCCAAAAGAAGGGAGACAGGGAGTCTTTGGAATGGGCGCGGTATCACGGTTGCTCTGGGGTGGAAAGTACGGGAGGCGGAACAGGCTCCTCGGGCCTCCTGTCCTGCGTGGCAATGGAGAAGTTCCAAACTTCGGCTTCTCGGCAAATATCGATGACGGCGACCAGTTTCTCGACGGGGGCGTTGGCATCGGCGCGCAGAATCACAGGCTGTCCGGGATAGTATTTCACTAGGCGCTCAAGGCGTGTTTTGAGGACACCTGGCGAGAGTTCCTGCTGGTTGACGGTGACCTTGCCGTCTGGTGCGATATTGAGGATGACCTCGCCGGGAAGGCGTTCCGGCGGTTTGGCGGTCTTGGAGGTTGGGAGGGTAATGTCGACCTCGCATTCCCACTGGGAGAAGACGGCGGTGGTGATGAAGAAGCAGAGGAGAAGGAAGATGACATCTAGCATCGATGTCAGGGAATATCCGGCGCTCTGCGGCGTGTTGCGTTGGCGGAATTTCACTTGCAGTACTTTCCGCTCAGCAAGGCGCCAAGCTGTGCCGCTGCGGCTTCGAGGCGGGCAATTTGCCGGGTTGCCCGGCGGCGCATCCACGCGTGGGCCAAGAGGCAGGGAATGGCAATGCCGAGACCGAAGATGGTGGTGACGATGGCCTTGGAGACGCCCGCGGCAAGGACAACCGGGCGGGCGGCGGCGATGTCGGTGGCAATGGATCCGAAGGCGGTCAACATGCCCAGGACTGTCCCCAAGAGGCCAACCATCGGGGCAATACCTCCCAGGTCAGCGAGCCACTGAACGGTACTCTGGATGGCATCTGCCTGGCGGGTACCTTCGGCGACGAGCGTTTCATTGAGGGCAGTGGGGTCGCAGTTGGGGGTCTGCTTGAGAGTGTCCAAGGCAGAGAGGGCGACTGCGGAATAGGCGCAGGGGCGATCCTCGCAGAGGCGGCGGGCATCCCCGAGTTTGTCGGAGGAAAGATTCTCCATCACATCGCGCAAGAGGGCCCGCGGCACAATCTGTCCTTCGCGCAGGGTCAACAGCAGGTAGACCACCAACGCGACGGCCAGGAAGGAGAGCGCGGCCAGCACCCACATCAACCCGCCACCGTAAGTCCACGCCTCTTGCATCGACATGGACGAGGGCGCCACTTCTTCCGCCGCCAACAGGGTCAACGGGGCCACAAACATCGACATGAGCGCCCATCCGCGCTGCGAAACAAAAGAATCCATTCCAGCCTCCTAGACGAAATAAAGTGGCAGTATAGCATATTCAAAACGCCTTGCCAATCTTAAACGGCGCTCAATCGCCATTTGCGCTAATTCGGACGCATCCACACAATAGCACCGCCTCCAAGTAGCGGTCTCATTGGTGCCAACCTTCGGCCCTCACTGGTGGCAACCTTTGGGGGCGGCAGATGGCAACCTCTCCCCCTAAAAGGTGAGTAGGAAGGAATCCCTAAGGTAGGCACCTTTCCCTCTCGAAGCCCCTCGCCTTCCCCGCAGTGGTGCCCCGGGAATCAAGGTCGTTCCGCGCCTGCATCCAAGCGGCGGAGCCACAACGGAATCAATGCGAACTGCGTAGCTGTACCCAGCAAACCGAAGAAAAGAATGGCGCGGAATGAACCGAAGAGTGACCAATAGCCACCAGCATTCAAACACGCCCTAAAGCCTAACGCATCGGAGGCATCATACAGCGCAAACAGTCCTCCCGCCTCAAGCAATCCGAACAGACCAATCCATAGCGGTGCACGCAATCTCCCGCAAGCAATCTCGAACATCGCAAAGCAGATGACCGAGCCGCGCAAAGTCGAAATCGCGCAGACCAGGAACGCCTCCAACCTCAGACTGTCGCACACCTTCCACGCCTCAACCCAGTCGGAAAGCCAATGCCCCGTGAGCAGCACCGCGCAGAGAATCAAACCACCAAAGAGGACATTTGCCCAAGTCGAACGCAGCAAAATCCCGCGAGTCTCCCGCCCCCGCAGATGCGCCTCCGCCGCCACCGGGAAAAGAAACGGCAGCATTGCCCCCGAAAGCCCCCCTGCCAAGTCCGCAAACCGGGCAATCAAATAATATCCTGCCGACTCGCTGGAGGTCAAGGCTTGCCGGATTGAGAGGGATTCCGCCGAGGACTGAAGCGTAGTCGCGGCAATGTAAAACGCCACTCCTACCAGCACGCCGCCAAACTCCCCACGAACCTCGTGCCAGTACGGTTGGCGTACGACACCACGCCAGATACGGCGCCAAAGCACCCCGCCTGCCACACCAATCGAGAGCAGAGATGGCGACGCCTGCCCCGCAAAATAACCAGTCACACCACGCAGCGGCAATGCCACCACCATCACCACCAAGCGGCAGATTGCCCCCCCAAGCCCAAGCGCCGTCACCGTGCCAAACTGCTTGAGCCCCTGCAATGCCGATGTCGCCACGGGGGCAAAAGCGCTGACCGTCCCGCAAAGCAATACCATCAACCCCAGCCGACCGTTTGCAAGGCCGACGCGCCCGAGAAACCAATCTAGCCCTACCCACAATCCGATGACTATTATCCCAAACAGACCTACCGCACACAAACACGCATCCCTAAGCAACGCTTTGACCTTTCCCAACTCGCCCCGTGCCATAAAGCGGTTCAAGAACTTCATTAGCGGAATGGCAAGAACCGAGAGCGGAATGCCCAATATCGCCCCAAAACCCGTAAGCGGCAAAAGCGCCCCCAAATCAGCTTCCGGGACAAACCGGGGAACAAGCCAAAGCCCGACAAAGGCATTCAGCCCGTCCCCTAGTCGCATCAATATAAAAAGGAGAGCCGTCCACCACCACAGCTCTCCCATGCGACCGCGAATTCGCGAGTATAAAGTCATTTATCCAACTCTGATGCTATGCCGCGCCCCGGGAATAGTAGCCCCAGGGGCGCGACATCAACCGAAGCACCTAACGGTTCGGTGGAGGTGCAGCGTCCACATCATCAAGAGTAATGCCGAGCATCCGCGCCTTGGCCGCCAAAGTCTCCAGAGAATCCTCCTGATTCGAGGCGGAAATCACCTCACGGTTCTGCCTCTTCTCGGCTTCCTTGATCAGACGCTTGAGCTTTTCGATTCGCAACTTCTCAAGCGCCTTCTCGGCCTCTTGCTCGTCCTCGCGCTGAGCCTCTTTGATGCGCTCGCGCTCAAGCAATCGCTTCTTTGTGACAGGGTCGGCAATCTCGCTCTGAGACCAGTCTTTGGTCAAGACGCCAGGCACATTCAAGTAATCCTTGAGGGACTTGGCCTTCTCGAAAGCCTCCTCATTGTTCTTGAAGACATAAGGCGTCATGAAGACCACCAATTCCTTTCGGTCCTCCGCATCTACGGTTCGACCAAAAAGGTACTGTCCAATGAAGGGAATATCCATCAGAATGGGGATTCCGACACGCTCCTTCTTGATTGTCGAATCAACCAAACCGCCCAAGACCACGGTCTGTCCATTGCGCACGGAAACATCTGCAACCATGCTCCGCGTATTCACCGTCGGGTAGGAATCGTCGCCTACCTGCTGATTTGCACCAATCGTCTCGAAGCGCTCATCGACAGTCAGAACCACCGTCCCATCAGGGTTGATGCGCGGCGTGACCGTAATGCTCAAGCCAATATCCCGCTGTTCATAGTCCGGCACCTCTTGGCCGTAGTTGTAGTTGCCCGAGTAGCGCACACCCTTGTAGAGATAGCGCATTTGAGTTGACTCAATCGTTGCCTCCTTATTGTCGAGCGTCTGAATAATGGGCGACGACAACACCTTCGTACGATTGTCCGATTTCGATGCGCTAATGATGGCATTGAGGTTGAGATTGTCAAAGACCGCCATATACTTGGCACCGGGAACCGCACTCAGGAGCGCATTTGTTGTGGCGTTAAAGAAGGTCTCGTAGGACACGCTCCCATTACCATCGCTGACGGGGAATTGCTGCGAGCCCCCGCCGCCAATACCACCGAGCGTCACATGGTTCTTGTGTGTCGTCTGGTGAATCCAATCAATACCGGTTGAAATCTCCTTAGTCAATTCCACCTGAAGTACGACTGTTTCAATCAACACCTGGGCCAACTGCACATCCAGTTGAGCGACAATATCCTCCAGCACGGCCATATCAGCGGGGGGGGCCATAATGATAACCGCATTGATTCGAGGGTCGGCAAGAATTGTGATATTCTCGTTCGACAACTCACCCACTTTCTTGGATGATGAACTCGAGGGCGGTTGCGGGCGACCGGCTGCCTGGGCAAGATAGTCCGGATCGGGCGCATAGTTGCCACTGGTGCTTCTGTTGCCAGTCGAGGTCGATGTGTTGTAGGATGTCGAACTGGATCGGCTTGAACTACTCGATCCCGAACGGCTAGTGGAATTGCGGGAAGACGAGCGGTTCGAGGACGAGCCGTTGCGGCTTGTCGAACTAGAGCGGGAACTGCTGCTGGAGGTGCCGCCGATAAGTTCGTTGAGGATGTCCACTACTCCACGATTGCCATCGAGTCCTTCGCAGGACGCATAGCGCAGGCGGATAATCTTGACGCGCACATCCGGGGCCGTCTCTATGTCCAACACCTTGATAATCTTGTCGAAGAATGTCATATTCTCCGGCCGTGTGATGATAATCAGCTGGTTTGACCGTTCATCGGCAAGAATCTGCACTTTTCCGCGAATCATTCCGCGGTTGGCGTCGGAACTGAGCGTGTCGAGCGCGGCGGGGACAATCGGATTGGCTGCTGGGGGGCGATTCACGCCGGGAATGGAAGTCCGAGGGGCGGAAATGCCTGGAGCTCCGCTGCGATTGGGTTGACCCGCACTGGTCTGTTTCTGCTGCGTATTGCCCTGGGATTCTGCGACGACGGCCTCCATCTGGGTCTTGATGTCTGCGGCCACTGCGTGCTTGATGGGTCGGACATAAACTTCCTCTTTGACCTCCATCGGCACATCAATGTATTCAAGCAATTCGCAGATTCGGTTGACATTCTCCTGCGTGTCCGTCACCAGTACCGCGTTCTTACGGTCGAGGGATTGGATTGTCCCATCTGCGCTCTTGAGGGTTTCGATGACCTTCTGCGCCTCGTCAAAAAGAATCGCCTTAAGGGTAAAGACGCGAGAGACGCGCTTGCCTTCTTCCGGGTAGCGACCTCCTGGGGGAGCCTTGAAGTCGGTCGGAACGCCTTTTGTCCGCAAGTCCTTTCCGGGGACGACCTGAATCAATTTGTCGCCGTTCGGGATGAAAGAGATACCGTGCATTGTCAAAACCGTTTCAATGGCCTGCAGGTATTCCTCGCGCGTCAAATCCGACTGGCTTCGCAAGGTAATCGTGGCCTTAGGCACATCGGGACCGACCAGCATTGTCTTTTCTGTGACCATGCCGTAGAGTTGGATAAAGAGGTC
>JBJFGP010000248.1:0-7415 GCA_051892815.1 Kiritimatiellia bacterium
GTAGGCATTGCCGTCGGCGATTTCATATCCTTCAGGCGCAAGCCCTTTGGCAAAGAGGTCGCTGACCAACTTGGCGTTATTCTTGTGAACCAGACGGAAGGAGAGATAGGCGGCCGATTTAATGGAGCGTTCCGCCTCTTGGCGCTTTGCTTCGTCGACGCCGGGGAGTTGGATCTGAATGCGATGGTCTTTACCGGCGGTGATGACGGGTTCGTTCAAGCCAAGGGCATCGATACGGTTGCGCAACACCTGAAGGGTACGGGAATCGGCGTCTTTCAGGATGTTGTCAACCTGGCGTTTAATGGATTCCGCGCTGGCATTTGGCTGCTCAAGGCTGAGCTTTTCAGCCAGTTTCTCGCGGTCGACCTGAACGGTGAAACTGGTTCCGCCTTTAAGGTCGAGACCGAGCGTAATCTTTTCCGCCGGGGGGGTGACGATAACGATAGAGAAGACGGTGGCAATCGCCAAGACGAGCCACTTCCAGAGGACTGACCTATCCATGTTGTGTTATACCTTTCGTGGTGAAGATGGGGTTAGCGAGCGGGCTGGGCGGGGTCGAGGCATTCGCTGACGGCGTTGCGCAGGATTTCGAGGCGTCCCCCCGCACTTTCGATGATGAAGCGGTCATCTTTTGCCTCAAGGATTTTGCCGACGATGCCGTTGGCGCAGAGGATTGTTTTGCCGGCCCGGAGTTCACTGATCATCTGAAGGCGTTTCTTTTCCTTCTTCTGCTGGGGGCGAACCATCAAGAAGTAGAAGGCCGCAAACATAATGATGATGGGCAGGAAGGTTGCGAACTGGGAAGAGGCTGCCGGGGCGGCGGCTTGTGCGAGGAGGGGTGCCATAAGGTGTGAATCCTTTTGGGGAATGTCCTGTCAAAATGGGGTTAGGCGCCGCGGGCGCGAATGCCATCTAGGCGCAGGCGTCGGGTCTGTTCTTCTTTCCATTGGGCGAAGCAGTCGGCGTTGATGGCTTCGCGCATTTCCTGCATGAAGGTAAGGTAGCAGTGGAGGTTGTGGAGGGTGAGGAGTCGAACGCCCAATATTTCGCCGACATTGAGTAGGTGGCGGATATAGGCTCTGGAGAATCTGGAGCAGCAGGGGCAGGTGCACCCTTCTTCGATGGGGCGCGTGTCGTTCTTGAACTCGCCTGCTTTGACGGGATAGGGGCCCGAACGGGTGAAGGCGGATCCGTTGCGGGCGTTTCGGGTCGGGATGACGCAGTCGAACATGTCGGCGCCTAGGGATACGGCCTGGGTCATCTGCCACAGGTCGCCCAGTCCCATAACATAACGGGGCTTATCCCAGGGCAAGTACCGTACGCCGTCGGCAATGCCTTTGAGGAGGGCGGGCTCAGGCTCGCCGACGCTGACGCCTCCAACGGCGTAGCCATCAAATCCCATAGTCACGAGTTCTTTGGCACAGTACTCGCGCAGTTCGGTGAACTCTCCGCCCTGCACGATGCCAAAGAGGAGTTGTCCTTCCGCGTGAGGTTCCTCAAGGCAACGGCGCGCCCAGCGCAGGGTCTGGTGGACGGCGTTGGTGGCGTAGGCTTCATCGCAGGGCCAGGGAATGCACTCGTCGAAGGCCATGGCGATGTCGGAACCCAAGATACGCTGAACCTCCATGGATTCCTTGGGACCCATGAAGAAGCGTGCTCCGTCGATGTGGGACTGGAAGGAGACGCCGTCTCGTTTGATTTTGCGCAATCCGGCCAAGCTGAAGACCTGGAAGCCGCCGCTGTCGGTCAAGATAGGCTTGTCCCAGCCCATAAAGCGGTGGAGCCCGCCGCAGGTCGCCATAATGTCCATGCCCGGACGCAACATCAGATGGTAGGTATTCCCGAGGATGACCTGCGCGTTCAACTCGTGGAGTTCGCGCGGGTCGATGGCCTTGACGGAGGCCTGGGTTCCGACCGGCATGAAAATGGGCGTCTCGATTGGCCCGTGCGCAGTCCACAACACACCCGTCCGGGCGCCCGTGTGGGCGTCCTCGTGGAGAATCTCGAAGGTTCCCGGAGGTTGCGTGCGCGTTGCTGGAATCATACGAATGTTAGTCGCCCTATCATACCTTATTTCTGGGGGGAAAGCAACGCAAAACCGCCTGTCGGAGGTTGCTTTCTCTTATCCCCTTAGGTTGCAACCGTCTGGAGCGCAAGAAAAAAGGCGTCCGTCCGGATGGACAGACGCCTTGAATCAGTGGGAATGGTGTGGTCTTAGACCTTGTGGCACCAGCCGTGCGTGTCGGGCAACTCCCCGTACTGGATGCCTTGAACCATATGGTAGAGCTTCTCGAGTACCGGCCCGCACCCGTCGGGAGAACCTACGCGGATAACCTTGTCGCCACGCGTAATTTCGCAGACCGGCGTAATGACGACCGCCGTGCCGCAGGCGGCAATTTCGGCAAAGTCTTCCAATTCCTCGAACGCGACGCGGCGAACCTCGACGGGAATACCACAGTCGGCCGCGAGCTGCCGGAGCGTAAGGTTCGTGACACTCGGGAGGATAGAGGGGGACTTAGTGGTGACATACCGGCCGTCCTTGGTGATGGCCAAGAAGTTGGATGTCGCAAACTCCTCAATGTACTTGTGCTCTTTGGCATCCAGGTAGAGTTCGACGGGCCACCCTTCGTGCTTCGCCTTCTCGTGCGCGAAGAGGGATGCCGCATAGTTCCCGGCCACCTTGACATTGCCCAGCCCCAGCGGTGCCGCGCGGTCAAAGTCATCCCAGATGACAGCCCGTACGGGCTTCAAACCATTGCGATAGTAGGCGCCAACAGGCATAACCATCACGATAAAGGTATACTCGTGCGCCGGCGCGACACCGATTTGAGGGCCCGACCCAATCAGCAAGGGGCGGATGTAGAGCGAACCACCAGTTCCATAGGGAGGAACATATTCAAGATTCTCGCGGATAACCCGCTCGCAGGCCTCGATGAAGACTTCCTCAGGTACCGGCGGCATACAAGTCCGAAGGGCCGTGTTGTACATCCGCTTGGCATTCTCCTGAGGACGGAAGATGGCCACATCACCGTTCTTTTGGCGAAATGCCTTCATACCCTCAAAGGCCGCTTGTCCGTAATGAAGGGCAGATGCCGCAATATGGAGATTGAGGTAGGGTTCCTTGACTAGGCGTCCGGAGTCCCATTTCCCATCCTTCCAGACATACTCGATATGGCAGTTCGTGTCTTGATAGGCGAACCCCAAATGTTCCCAATCGATTGCTTTCATAACTGGCCTGCTGGAGGAGAGATTAAAGAGCTTCGGCGACACGGTCGCCAACCTGTGTCGTGGTCATGCCCATTTGATTCGCCATCTGGCTCTTCATAGTAGGAGTGACCTTGCGAATTGCCGCTTCAACGGCCCGGGCTGCGTCCACCTCGCCGAGCGTTTCCAACATCATCGCACCGGCGCCGATAGCCGCGATTGGATTGATGGCGTTCTTACCCGTCCACATGGGAGCCGTGCCACCAATCGGCTCGAACATACTCACGCCATTGGGATTGATGTTCGCACCAGCCGCAACCCCAAGTCCCCCTTGCGTGATGGCCGCAAGGTCAGTGATAATGTCGCCGAACATGTTTTCCGTGACGACCACATCAAACATTTCGGGGCTGGCGACCATATACAGGCAGGTCGCGTCGACATGGTAATACTCGCGCTTGACGTCGGGGAACTCCTGCCCCACTTCGTCGAATACGCGGTTCCAAAGCGCATACATATGGGTCAGGACATTGGATTTGCCCACCATCGCCAAGGTGTTGTGCTCCCCTACGCCCCGGGCCTTCTTGCCATATTTGCGGGCATATTCGAATGCATAGCGGCTGCAGCGCTCAACCTGATCGTAGGTATAGGTCATATTCTGGATGGCGACTTCATCCTTGGTGCCGGGACGTGAGATACCCCCCATGCCGGTGTAGAGCCCGCCCGAGTTTTCGCGCACGATGGTGTAGTCAATCTCCTTGCATCCTTTGTTCTTGATGGGCGTTTCGACGCCAGGAAAGAGCTTGGCGGGGCGGAGATTGATGTACTGGTCCAGTTCAAAGCGAAGGCGCAGCAGGATGCCTTTCTCAAGGATGCCGGGCTTGACTTGGGGATGGCCGATTGCACCGAGGTAGATGGCGTCGGACTGCTTCAACTCTGCGAGGACACTGTCGGGAAGAGTCTCTCCGGTGCGCATATAGCGTTCGCCGCCGATGTCTTGCTTGTGGAAGTCGAGAGCGAACCCGTGTTTGACCGCGGCTGCGTTCAGGACTTTGATGCCTTCTCCAATGACTTCGGGACCGGTTCCGTCACCGGCGACGACTGCGATGTTGTACTTCTTCATGTGTTTGCCTCTGAAAGGATGGTGGGCCCGGTGGGAGTTGAACCCACACTTCTTGCGAAACAGGAACCTAAATCCTGCGTGTCTGCCAATTTCACCACGAGCCCGTAGGGTGTGTCAACGCTGTAAGGATGCGCAGAACTCGGCAATGCGGGCCAGTCCGGCTTCGATGTTCTCCATGCTGCAGGCGTAACTCAAGCGGATGCAGTTGTCGTTTCCGAAGGCTAGTCCGGGGACGGCTGCGACTTGCTGTTCGACCAATAGTTTAGAGCAGAATGAGACAGAGTCAAGCCCAAATTCGGCGACATTGGCGAAAATGTAGAATGCGCCTTCCGGCTTGGGACAGTGGACACCGGGTATGGCCTGCATCAGTTCGACGATGCGTTCGCGGCGCGCGGCAAAGGCCGAGACCATCTTCTGGACATCGGGTTCTGCCTCCTGAAGGGCTGCGACTCCGCCCCACTGGGAGAAGGTTGTCGGTGCAGATGCGGTATGGGACTGAAGTGCGGTCATTGCCTTGATGAACGGTTGCGGCGCGGCGGTATAGCCGAGGCGCCAGCCGGTCATGGCGTAGGTCTTGCTCATGCCCGAGACGGTGATGGTTCGCTCGTGGTATTCGGGGCCGAAGGAGGCTACGCTGGCGAACTTTGCCGTGCCGTAGACCATCCGCTCGTAGATTTCGTCCGAGACGATCCAAAGGTCGTGCTTGAGGGCGACATTGGCCAAGGCTTTGAGTTCTTCCGGCGTATAGACCATGCCGGTCGGATTGGAGGGGTTGTTGAGGACGAGGGCTTTGGTCTTGGGCCCGATGGCCTCTTCAAGTTGTTGCGGGGTAATCTTGAAGTTCTGTTCCCAGCCGGCCGAGATGAACTTGGGGGTTCCGCCAGCAATGCGGACCATCTGTGGGTAGCTGAGCCAGTAGGGGGCGGGAATGATGACTTCGTCGCCCGGGCAAAGGAGGGTCTGGAAGGCGAGGGCGAGGGAGTGTTTTCCGCCGCAACTGACGAGAATCTGCGAGGGGCTGTAGTCTATGTGGTTGAAACTCAGGAGTTTCTCGGCGATTGCCTCGCGCAGTTCGGGAATGCCGGCAACGGGCGTGTAGCGGGTCTTGCCTTCGTCGAGGGCTTTCTGGCAGGCGCGCCGGATGCATTCGGGGGTATCGAAGTCGGGCTCTCCTGCCGCGAAGGTGCAGACCTGGACGCCTTGTTTGCGAAGGGCTGCTGCCTGCGACGAGATAGCCAGGGTGACGGACGGCTCTATGGCGGAAATGGTTGAGTTGAGTGCTTTCATAACTCGAAGCGTGTTGGAAACCTTGCGGCGGCGGATGGAAAGTGTCTCTGCCCGGGCGGCTGGGCGGGGAGCCGCTTTGGGGAAGGACTCATCTGTCAACCACAAGACCGCGCAAGAGCATACCAAAACCGAGAAATAGGGTCAAGGAAAACCCAGTCTTGCCGCCAGCCGGGATGGTTGCTCGATTGTCCGGCGCGGCAATGGGGGCGTATTGCGGCAATGGGAAGGTTGCAAGGGTTGGGGAAGATTGATAGATTGGATAGGGGACTATCGATACCAACCTTATGGGTCCTGAGGTTAGTATGGACAAGGGCCATTCCTGCCTAGCGATTGGGGCTCCAAATGCGATGGAGGCAAACCTGATGGGGTGGAAATGCGGTTGATGCGATTGATAGCGCCACAGTCCGGGTTTAATCTTTAAGAGAGCCCCGTTTTGTGGTAGAATGGACGGCGAAGGAAACGATATGAGCATTATGGACCACTTTACGCCGCGGGCGCGTCGGGCCGTTCAACTGGCCCATCAGGAGGCCTTGCGGTTCAATCACTCTTATGTCGGGACGGAGCACCTGCTCTTGGGACTGGTCGCGCTGGGCGAAGGCTACGCGGTCGATGTGTTGGACCGTGTCGGCGTCTCGCTCGACGACTTGCGGTTGAAGATTGAGCAGCGTGTTGGAAGCGGTAGCGATATCAAGGTCGAGGGCGACCTCCCTTATACGCCCCGCGTTAAAAAGGTCTTTCAACTCGCCCTCATCTCTGCCCAGGAGACCCGACAGGTCTATGTTGGAACCGAACACCTTCTGCTCGCGCTCTTGCGCGAAGGGGAGGGTATCGCCGCCAGTGTTTTGACTGAACTCGGAGTCACCGTCGAAAAGGTGCTTCCGGAGATTATCAGCAAGTATGCCAGCGAGGTCGACGAGGAGGAATCCGGGGAAGAGCGTCCGTCCGATGGCGAGGAAGAAGAGCCGGAAAACGACGAAATCGATATACAGGGACTCTTCGCCCCGCCGCCTAGCCCCGCGCGCGAAGCCCCCCCGAAAAACAAGGCCCCCGCGCTCAACGCCTTTGGGCGCGATTTGACCGCCTTGGCCGCCGAAGGACGCATAGATCCCGTCATCGGTCGCCAGAAGGAACTCGAACGCGTCATTCAAATCCTCTCCCGCCGGACAAAGAACAACGCTGTCCTCCTCGGTGAGGCCGGCGTCGGCAAAACCGCAGTCGTGGAAGGTCTCGCCGCCGCCATAGCCGCCGGAGATGTCCCCGACAGGATGATTGGCAAGCGCGTGATAACCGTCGACCTCCCCCTGATGGTGGCCGGGACCAAGTATCGCGGGCAGTTCGAAGAGCGCCTCAAACGCCTCATCGAAGAGACCAAACAGGAAGGAAATGTCATCCTTTTCCTCGACGAATTGCACACCATCGTGGGAGCCGGATCCGCCGAAGGTTCTATGGATGCCGCCAATATCATCAAGCCCGCCCTCGCCCGCGGAGAGATACAGTGTATCGGCGCGACTACCCTGGCGGAATACCGCAAGAGTATCGAAAAAGACGCCGCAATGGAGCGTCGATTCCAGACCGTTCTCGTCACCGAACCCACAATCGACGAGACAATCCAAATCCTTCAGGGCATCGCACCTCGCTACGAAACCCATCACAACGTCATCTTCTCGCTCGCGTCCCTTCGAGCCGCCGCCGAGTTGACAGCCCGCTACCAGCCTGGGCGGCAGCTTCCGGACAAGGCCATTGACGCCATTGACGAGACTGCTGCCCGTCTCCGCCTCAAAGTCGCGATGCGCCCCGAGGCCCT
>JBJFGP010000249.1:0-7320 GCA_051892815.1 Kiritimatiellia bacterium
CATCTTTTTCATCTCAGAATCCCATGTAGCGGAGGAGTTCGGCGAGCAGGTTTTTCATCTCTCGGCGGTTGACGATGAGGTCGACGAAGCCGTGATCGCGGGTGTATTCGGCGGTCTGGAAGTCGTCGGGGAGTTTCTGCTTGATGGTGTTCTCGATTACGCGCCGGCCGGCGAAGCCGATAAGCGTCTTGGGCTCGGTGAGGTTGACATCTCCGAGCATGGCGTAGGAGGCGGAAACGCCGCCGGTGGTGGGGTCGGTGAGGATGGAGATGTAGGGCAGACCGGCCTCTTTGAGTCGGGCTATGGCGGCGGAGGTCTTGGCCATCTGCATGAGGGAGATGATGCCTTCGTGCATGCGGGCTCCGCCGGAGGTGCAGACGAGGATGAGGGGTTTGCGGTCGCGCAGGGCCTCTTCGGCGGCGAGGCAGATTCGTTCGCCGGTGCCGCTGCCGAGGCTGCCTCCCATGAAGCGGAAGTCCATCACGCCGAGCAGGACGGGGATGCCGTCGATGGTGGCGGTGCCGGTGAGGATGGATTCGCCCAGTCCGGTCTTTTCGACGGTCTTTTTGGCTTTGGCGGCGTAGGAGCCGGTGGCGTCGGAGAAGTGGAGGTGGTCGTGCCAGGTGACTTCGGGGTGGGTTTCGCGGAAGGAGCCCTGGTCGGTGAGCAGGGCGATGCGTTCGCGGCAGTTGAGGCGGCCGTGGTAGTTGCACCTGGGGCAGACGCTGCCGTTGGCGGTCCACTCTTGGCGGGGGACGTAGGATTTGCAGGAGGGGCAGACTGCCCACACTTTTTCGGTCGGGACGCGCAGGGGCGCCTCGGCGGGTTGGAACCAGACCATGGGGAATCTTTCTTGAGTTGCTTTGACTGGCGCGGCCGTCTCTGGTGCGCGCGGGGCCGTGGGCGGATTCTGTTCCGGCGGCGGGGCGTGCGGCGGTCGCGGGATTGAGTATAGCAGGTTTCGGGGCGGAGGGAAAGGCTATCTGCTCAACGGGGGTGTAAAAAAGCCCCTGCCGCGGGATGGCGGCGGGGGCGCTTGGGGGTAGATTGGTGACTAGGAGTGGCTCGTGGGGGTGGACACCTCCGGGGGCCGGAGGTGTCCACCTTGGGGCCTCAGGGATTGACAGGTTGGAGGTCGAGTCCTTGGTTGGTTGCCATGACGCGGATGGTGGCGCCGGGGAGGATATCGCCGGCGATGAGTTTGAGGGCGATGGGGTTTTCGAGGTCGCGCTGGATGACGCGGCGGACGGGACGGGCGCCGTAGACGGGGTCGTATCCCTTCTCGGCGATGCGGTCGAGGGCGGCGTCATCGAGATCAAGTTTGCACTCCTGCCGGGCGAGGCGCTCGCGAAGCCCTTTGAGCTGGATTTCGACGATGGCGCGGATGGCGTTTTTGTCGAGGGAGTCGAACTTGACAATCTCGTCGAGGCGGTTGAGGAACTCGGGGCGGAAGTGGGGCTTGAGGGCCTCCTCGGCGATGTTCGAGGTCATAATGACGAGGGTGTTCTTGAAGGAGACCGTGCGCCCCTGGTTGTCCGTCAAGCGGCCGTCGTCGAGCACCTGCAGGAGAATGTTGTAGACATCCGGATGGGCCTTCTCAAGTTCGTCCAACAGAACGACCGAGTAGGGTTTGCGGCGCACCGCTTCGGTCAACTGCCCGCCCTCTTCGTAGCCGACATAGCCGGGAGGCGCGCCCACCAGACGCGAGACGGTGTGCTTCTCCTGGTACTCGGACATGTCAATGCGCGTCATCGCATTCTCGTCGTCGAAAAGCGCATCGGCAAGCGCCCGCGCCAGTTCCGTCTTGCCCACCCCCGTCGGCCCGAGAAAGAGGAACGAGCCCACCGGCCGGTTCGGGTTCTGGATGCCCGCGCGGGCACGCAGCACCGCCATCGAAACCGCCTGCACCGCCGCATCCTGCCCGACCACCCGCTCGTGGAGCTTGTCCGCCAGATGCAGCAACTTCTGCCGCTCGCCCTCCAAAAGACGCGTCACCGGCACCCCCGTCCAGCGCGAGACAGCCTCCGCGATCTGGTCGGGCGTGACCACCTCCGTGAGCAACGCGTGCGACGGATCGGCACTTCCGAGCGCGGCCAGTTTTTTCTCGAGCGCCGGGATGGTTCCGTATTGCAATTCCGCCGCCTTTTCGTTATCATACCGGCGCTTTGCTTCCTCCAGACGGGTCTTCGCCTGGTCCAGTTCGCGACGCACCTTCTTGGCCTCGTCAAGCTGCTCCTTCTCCTTGAGCCAACGGGCCCGGAGCGCATCCGCCTGGGCCTTGGCATCGGCAAGTTCCTGGCGCAAGGCTTCCAGCCGCTGGGCCGAAGCCGCATCCTTCTCCTTCTTCAGGGCAGCCTCTTCGATCTCCAGACGCATAACCTTGCGCGTGAGTTCGTCGAGCTCAGCCGGCATGGAGTCCATCTCGGTACGAATCGAGGCGCAGGCTTCATCCAACAGGTCGATGGCCTTGTCGGGAAGGAAACGGTCCTGAATGTAGCGGTCAGAGAGCGCCACGGCACTGACTAGCGCGGCATCCTGTATGCGGACATTGTGGTGGGCTTCGAAGCGCTCCTTCAGGCCGCGGAGTATGGAGAGAGTGTCCTCCACGTCAGGAGGATCGACCTGGACTGGCTGGAAACGGCGCTCAAGGGCGGCATCCTTCTCCATGTACTTGCGGTATTCGTCGAGGGTCGTCGCGCCGATGCAATGGAGCTCGCCGCGGGCCAACATCGGCTTGAGCATATTGCCGGCATCCGAGGAGCCTTCCGTCTTGCCGGCGCCGACGATGGTGTGTATCTCGTCGATGAACAGCAGGATACGACCTTCGGCGGCCTTTATCTCATTGAGGACGGCTTTGAGGCGTTCCTCGAACTCCCCGCGGTACTTTGCCCCCGCCATGAGCGCGGTCATGTCCAAGGCGAATATCGTGCGCCCTTTGAGCCCCTCGGGTACATCTCCGCGGAGGATTCGCTGGGCAAGTCCTTCGACGATTGCTGTCTTCCCGACGCCCGGTTCACCGATGAGAACGGGGTTGTTTTTGGTCTTTCTGGAGAGGATGCGGATAACATCGCGGATCTCGGTGTCGCGGCCGATGACGGGGTCGAGTTTGCCGTTTCTGGCGAGCTCGACGAGGTCTTGTCCGTACTTCTTGAGGGCGTCATATTGGCCTTCGGGATTATCGCTGGTGACCTGCTGGTTGCCGCGCACTTCGCGGAGGGCTTCGAGGATAGCCTTGCGGTCGGCGCCAAGTTCCTTGAGCAGGGATTCCTGCCCTTCTTCCATCAGGCCGAGGAGCAGGTGTTCGACGGAGACATACTGGTCTCGCATCTGGCGTGCTAAGTCATCTGCCTTGAGGAAGGCGCGGTTGAGTTCGGGGGTGATGTAGATTTTCCCCTGTTCGGTGGGGGTGTTGACTTTGGGGAGGGCGTCGAGCTGCTCCTGGAGGCGGGCGTTGAGCAGGGGGAGTTGGATTCCTGCGCGCTGGAGGATGGAGCCGACGAGTCCGTTTTCCTGGGTGGCGAGTGCGGCGAGCAGGTGGACGGGTGCGAGTTGCTGGTTGGCGTGGCGGAGTGCGAGTTCCTGCGCGGCGCCGATTGCTTCGCGGGCTTTTTGGGTGAGTCTATTGAGGTCGAACATGGTTGGGTTCCTCCTTTCGGAACACGAGACTATTCGCAGGGGGCATGCCAAGGGGTGGGGCGTGGGAATTGTGTTCCAGTGGGGTGTCCGGCGGCTTCGACCTGTCGCATTTGGAACAGTTTTCGGGGCGAATTGGTGTGTTTCCGGCTAGAGGTCTCCGCTGTCTACGGTGATGTCGTCGGGGTCTACGACCGGGGCTGGGGGGCGCGGTCCGATGGTCATGATGGGTGGCAAGGGGTCGAGTTTGAAGGTTGATTGCTCCATCATTTCGATTTGGTCCGGGGTGAGGGCGGAGACACAGAAGAGCGGGAGGATGGGGCGGCCTTCGGTGGTGGTGGGATAGGTCTGGAATTGGTCTTGGAGGAGGAGCAGTCCGCCGACGCTTCCGCCGGGGCGTTCGCCGCAGAGGATGTCGATGCGCGCGGGGCGGCGGGGGTCGAGTTCGACCCAGTCTCCATAGACGAGTTTGGGGGCGATGATGCCGCCGTGTCGGTCGACGAGGTCGGTTGGTTTCCAGCCGGTGACTGGGGATGGTCCGCGCCAGGGGTTGGCGTAGTCCCAGCCGAAGTCGAGGACGACTTTGCCGTCGAGGAGCACATAGAGGCAGTCGTCGAAGTGGCCCACGAAGCGGACGGTTTGGCGGGTTCTGGGGCGGAGGGTTCCGGCGTAGTGGGCGATCCAGCCGCAGGGTTCCATCAGGCCGTCGACGCCGAAGGCTTTGGGGGCGGCGGCGGCAGGCTGGTTGGGAATATAGAGGTAGGGAAGGTAGACTTTCTTTTCGACGGCGTAGTAGGGGGCGAAGGCGGAGGGGGTGCATTTAGAGGCAATGATGCTGCGCACATCCTGCCAGTAGTCGAGGGCGCGGGGATGGCCTTTGCGGTCGCGCTTGAGGTCGTAGAGCGTGCCGACAAGGTCGCCTTTTGCGCCCGACCCGTAGCCGAAGGCGGAGCCGACGCCCTTGCCGCGACTGCCGGGAAGGTTGCGCATCTTGATGCCCTTGAGCATCACCGGCGAGGCGACCGGGGCGACGGCTGGCTCGGCCGCGGGGTCCTCGGCGGGAACGGTCTCGGCGGCGGCTTCGGAGGCGGCTCCCGAAGGGGCGTCAACCGGGAAGTCGAGTTCGACCGTCTCCTCGGAAGGGGGCGGCGACTCGGGGGGCTCGACCTTTTCGAGTTCGGGAGGCGATTCGACCTCCAGTTCCCGCGCCTCGACCTCGACAACCGTCGGTTCCGGTTCACGCCCCGTCGCCGCCGCCAGCGCCGCCACCACCAGCAGCGGCAGCAGCAGAGCCGTCGCCGGAGAAGCCAGGCGCTGCAGCTCGATTCGGGCTTCCTTGTAGGCGCGCGAATCCTTCGGCGCGTCGATGCCCTTGAGAATCTTCAGGAAAGACATGGCAACCTCCTCCTTCCACAGATGGGAACGCCCAAGACCCCAAGGAAAGTTCAACCGCCCCCCGAAGGTGCCCGAGAAGCGCCCGCGCCGCCGCGCGGATAATGTTGCAATTCCCGGCCCAAAATGGTATCCTTTGGGTTCGACAAAACCCATCCATTCAGGAGAATCCATGCGCACCAAAATCGTCGCCGGCAACTGGAAAATGAACAAGACCGCCACCGAAGCGGCCGCCCTCGTCGCCGACATCCGCCAGGCCGTCCAGGACGGCAAAGGAACCGTCGAAGTCGTCGTCTGCCCCCCCTTCACCGACCTCAAGAGCGCCGCGGAAGCCCTCCAGGGCTCGAACATCGGCCTCGGCGCCCAGAACATGCACTGGAAAGAGTCCGGCGCCTACACCGGCGAAGTCTCCGCGGCCATGCTCAAAGACCTCGGCGTGAAATATGTCATCCTCGGTCACAGCGAACGCCGCCAGTACTTCGCCGAAACCGACCAGACCGTCAACCTCAAACTCCACGCCGCCCTCGCCGCCGGCCTCATCCCCATCGTCTGCGTCGGCGAAACCCTCGACGAGCGCGAAGCCGGCAAGATGCAGGAAGTCATCGTCCGCCAAGTCAAAGAAGGCCTCAAAGACGCCGACCTCTCCACCGTCGTCATCGCCTACGAACCCGTCTGGGCCATCGGCACCGGAAAAACCGCCACCCCCCAGCAAGCCCAGGAAGTCCACGCCCTCATCCGCCAGACCCTCCGCGACATGGTCGGCCCCGTCGCCGAAACCGTTCGCATCCAATACGGCGGCAGCATGAAACCCGCCAACGCCAAAGAACTCATGAGCCAGCCCGATATCGACGGCGGACTCATCGGCGGCGCCGCCCTCAAAGCCCCCGACTTCGCCGCCATCGTCGAAGCCGGCAAATAACCCCCCGGTAGACCAAGAGCCGGCGGCCCACGCCGCCGGTTCCACTGTTTCCACATCAACCAACCCCATACACCACCAGCCATGACCTTCGAGAAGATCCAGATCCCCGCCGCAGGCGAAAAAATCACCCTCGGACCCGATGGAAAACTCCAAGTCCCCAGCCACCCCATCATCCCCTTCATCGAAGGCGACGGCACCGGCCCCGACATCACCCGCGCCGCCATGACCGCCTGGAACGCCGCCGTCGAGGCAGCCTACGGCAATACCCGGAAAATCGCCTGGATGGAAATCTACGCAGGCGAAAAAGCCAACCAAGTCTACGGTCCCAACACCTGGCTCCCAGCCGAAACCCTCCAGGCCTGCCGCGACTACCTCGTCGCCATCAAAGGCCCACTCACCACACCCGTCGGCGGCGGCATCCGCTCCCTCAACGTCGCACTCCGCCAAGAGCTCGACCTCTACGTCTGCCTGCGCCCCGTACGCTACTTCACCGGCGTCCCCTCCCCAGTCAAACGCCCCGAACTCACCGACATGGTCATCTTCCGCGAAAACACCGAAGACATCTACGCCGGCATTGAATGGATGAACGGCACACCCGAAGCCAAGACCATCATCAACTTCCTCCAAAACCAGATGGGCGTGCGCAAAATCCGCTTCCCCCAATCCTCCTCCATCGGCATCAAACCCGTATCCAAAGAAGGCACCGAACGCCTCGTCAAAGCCGCCATCGAATACGCCATCGCCAACGACCGGCCCAGCGTCACCCTCGTCCACAAAGGCAACATCATGAAGTTCACCGAAGGCGCCTTCCGCGACTGGGGATACGCCCTCGCCCGAGCCCAATATGGAGCCGAACCCATCGGCAACGGCCCTTGGTGCCAGTTCAACAACCCCCGCACCGGCAAGCCCATCGTAATTAAAGACTGCATCGCCGACGCATTCCTCCAGCAGATCCTCACGCGCCCCGCCGAATACAGCGTCATTGCAACCCTCAACCTCAACGGCGACTACATCTCCGACGCGCTCGCGGCCTGCGTCGGCGGCATCGGAATCGCACCCGGCGGCAACATCAACTACACCACCGGCACCGCCGTCTTCGAAGCCACCCACGGCACCGCGCCCAAGTACGCCAACCTCGACAAAGTCAACCCCGGCTCGCTCATCCTCTCAGGCGAGATGATGTTCCGCTACCTCGGCTGGAACGAAGCCGCGGACAAGATTCTCGCCGCGATGGACAAGGTCATCGGCGCCAAGACGGTCACCTACGACTTCGCCCGACAAATGGATGGCGCGACGGAAATCTCCTGCAGTGCATTCGGGAAGGCGCTTGCCGACGCGATGCGCCAAGGCCAATGACCATTCCCGAACCACTCGTC
>JBJFGP010000250.1:0-7320 GCA_051892815.1 Kiritimatiellia bacterium
TCGCCTAAGCGCAACTTTTTCGCCAAAACCCCACGGAATCGGGGCGAAACCGGGGGGCAAAGGGGGCTGAAGGTGGGTACCTATCGGTCCGGGAGGTGCGGACCGCGCTGGGGAAGTGGTGCGCAGCAATGGGGGTGTCGGGGGAGTAGGTGTGGGGGGCTTTGGTGCGCAGGTAGGGAAGGTGGCGATGGGGCATAGTGGGGGGCTGGGTGTCCGCGCATGCCCCGCCCTCCGAGCCGCCGGCCATACCTTATATAAAAGGGGGTGGCGAAGGGTGGGGGGGGCGGGTTGTCTACCCTTTCAGGCTGGCCAGCGGCATCAGGCGAATGAGGGGTTCGACCTGGTCGCGTTCCGAGGCGATGACTTCCTCAATGTCTTTGTAGGCTTGAGGGGCTTCGGAGCGGTCGAGTTGAGTACCGCCCCGCTTGAAGCCCCGCTTGCAGGGTTGCCAACGCTCGCAGACGATGCCTTCCATGGCCCGGTCGCAAGCCTCTACGGTCAGGTTGGCCGAAGCCGCGCGGCGGCTCATGCGGCGCCCGGCGCCGTGTGAACAGGACATGAAGGATTCGGGGTTGCCCAGCCCGCGAACGATGTACGAGGCTGTGCCCATCGAACCGGGGATGATGCCGATTTCGTCGAGTTTGGCTGAGGTGGCACCTTTGCGGTGAATACAAACCGTCTGCCCAAAGTGTGCCTCGAAGGTCGCGTAGTTGTGGTGAATGTCGATGGTTCGGAGGAAGTGGGCCTCGGGGACGAACTCCAAGAGCGTCTCCTTCATCGGCTCCATCATGCGGCGACGGTTCTCCTTAGCATAGCGCAAGGCAAAGAGCATGTCGGTGAAGTAGCAATGGCCGTCCGGCTCCTCAATCGGCAGAAACGCCAGATCCGGTTCCGGCAGCGGCACCCGATACCGCGCGCACAAACACTCGGCAATGCGGTGGTAGTGCTCCTCAATCCGCTTGCCGAGATTGCGCGAACCCGAGTGAATCATCAGCCAAATCTTGGATTCGCCATTGGGAGCCTCCGCCCCGGAAAGTGCAGTCGTGCGCTGCAACTCGATAAAATGGTTCCCGCCTCCGAGGGTCCCGAGATTCCAGCAATCGAGACGGTTCGGCCAAAGTCGAGCACGGGCTCCAGCCTGCTCTGCATATTCCTCAAAACCATTCCAATTCTGGGCACACGCGTGCTGAACGCCTTCGCCGACCGGGATGCGCTCCTTGAGCCGCTTCTGGAAAGATTGGCGGAAGGACATCGCGGCAAAACATTCCGCCGGAATGTCCGTCTCCACCGCAATCATCCCGCAACCAATATCGACACCGACCGCCGCCGGCAAAACGGCTTGTTCCGCCGCCACTACACCACCAATCGGCATCCCATAACCTTGGTGCGCATCCGGCATCAAGGCGACATGGTGGAAGAGAGCCGGGGGGCGGGCAAGGTTCAAACTCTGCTGGATTGCCCCCTCCTCGCAACTGTCGCACCAGGACTTCACCGCCAACCGGCAGCCATCATCCATTCTCGTCCACTTCATCGTTCGATACTCCTTACTCCTTGACAACTGAATCGCAAACGAGGCGTCTCCGTATCCCGGAACCATCCCGATTGCAAACAATATGACGCAAAAAACATGCCACACCTCAAAAACCCGAGATTGCCTCGTTCCAAACGGGCCAAAAGCCCAGTTTGGAGCACTTTTCCCCGCCTCTGACTCATGCCAAGTGCCCCACAAACACCCACTTGCCCAACGAACGAAGTAATCTATTCGATAGTATCTATAGGATTCAATAGCATTATTCCCTCCAATCGGCTATACTGGCACCTGTGAAAACAACAGTCATCTCAGTTCTCGGCGTCCGGAAGGATGCCAACGGCGGAAGCGGTCCTAACCGCTGGAATGCCTGACGCCCAACCATTGGTTTCGTTCAGCAGGACGATTTGCCGATTGACGAACTCCATCTAAGCTTCAACCGCGAGCAAGAAAACCTTGCCAATCGTATCAAGGAAGACATCCGCACCGTCTCCCCCGGAACCACCGTTATCCTTGACATCATCCAGTTGAAAGCCCCGTGGGACTTTGAAGAGGTCTACGAGAAGTTCTTCGACTACGCCAAGTCACCCTGCTTCCACGAGGAGCATACCCGCTGCTACATTCACATGACAACCAGCTCGCATGTGGAGCAAATCTGCCTCTTTCTTCTGGCCGAATCTCGCCATCTAGCCGCCCAGCTCATCCAGCCCCCCCCACGAATGCTCCGATTGCCGCGCAAAGGATTCCAAAGGGGCGCATACGGTCATTGACCTAGACCTCTCGCGCTACGACAAACTCGCCAAGCGGTTCGAGGTCGAGCGGCAGCACGGTGTCTCTTTCCTCAAGCAAGGCATTGATACGAAGAACGCCGCATTCAACAAACTCATCGACACGATTGAGCGCGTCTCCGTCCGCTCTTCTGCGCCCATTTTGCTCACTGGCCCTACGGGTTCCGGGAAGAGTCTCCTAGCCAAGCAAATCTACCTGCTCAAGAAACAATCCGGCACAATCAACGGTCGCTTCGTCGCCGTCAACTGTGCCACGCTGGGCGGCGATTTGGCGAAGTCAGCCCTCTTCGGGCATAAGAAGGGTGCCTTTTCCGGCGCGGGCGCCGACCACACCGGCTATCTCAAAGAGGCGGACGGCGGCATCATCTTCCTTGACGAGATTGGCGAACTGGCAATCGAGGCCCAAGCCATGCTGCTGCGGGCCATTGAGGAGAAGACTTTTCGACCGATTGGCGCGGCGAGTGACGAACACAGCGATTTCCTGCTCATCTGCGGCACGAACCGCGATTTGATGGAGGATGTACGCCGGCAGAAGTTCCGGCTAGATCTCCTCTCCCGGATCAATCTCTGGAGTTTCCGCCTACCGGGACTTGCCGACCGGCGCGAGGACATCGAACCCAATCTCGACTACGAACTGAACCAGTTCAGCGCCCAGACCGGCAAGCACATCTCCTTCAGCAAGGAGGCGCGGGAGCACTTCCTCGCCTTCGCCCAATCGCCCGAAACGCCTTGGAGCGGGAACTTCCGAGACCTCAACGCGATGGTTGTCCGCATGGCCACACTGGCCGACGGCGGGTGTATCACCCTCGACCTGACGAAGGAGGAAATCAACCGCGCCCGAACCAACGAGCCGAAAAGTTCGCCCGAAAGCGACCCGCCTGACGCGGTCGACCTCACCGCCCTGCTCGGAGCGGACTATGCCGGGCGCTACGACGACTTCGACCTTGTCCAGCTCGCCCATGTCGTCCGCGTCTGCCGCGCCTCCGAATCGATGGCGGACGCGACCAGGAAGCTCTTTGCCGTCTCCTTCAAGGCCAAAAGGTTTGCGAACCACACCGACCGGCTCTCCAAATATCTCGCCAAGTTCGGGCTCCGCTTCCGATGCCTCTAGGCGTTTCCCGCAGGCGACCGGGCACAAAAAAAGCGCGCCTTGCGGCACGCCGATTTTCCGTCTCTTGCTACTTCCCTTTTGGTGGGCGCTACTGGACTCGAACCAGTGACCCCTACCGTGTGAAGGTAATGCTCTAACCAACTGAGCTAAGCGCCCGAAAGGGAATGTGGAGGGAAGTCTAGCAAAACCGCATGCCCAGGTCAATCGAAAAGCGCGGCGCAGGCGCAAAAGCGACGGGTAGGCACCTTCGGGGGGTAGAGGTGGACAGGAATGCGGCGTGAAGGTGGCAAGGTCTGGGGGCGGGAGGTTGCAAGGGGCTCGGGCGGAAGATAGGCACCCATTGTTTGCTTTGCTTTCAGGCGCGAGAAGTGGTATACTGAGGGGCAATGACGCGATTCAAGTTGACTGTAGCCTACGATGGCACGGAGTTTCTTGGCTGGCAGGTGCAGCCCAACGGGCGGACTGTGCAGGGAACTCTGGAGCAGACCCTTCAAGAGATTGTCGGCCAAGAGCGCGTCAAAGTCCACGGCAGCGGGCGCACCGACCAGGGCGTCCACGCGCGCGGGCAGGTCGCGCACGTCGACTTGGAAACACGCATGGGCGCGCTCGCCATCCTGCGCGCGCTCAACGCCCGGTTGCCGCGCGATGTGCGCATCATGAAGAGCGAATCCGTCGAGCCCGACTTCCACGCCCGCAGAAGCGCCCACGGCAAAGAGTACCGCTACTTCATCCACAACTCCGAGACCATCCCCCCAGACCGGCGCCTCTACGCCCTGCACGACTACCACCGCCTCGACCTGGCCGCGATGCAACAGGCCGCCGCCCACTTCGTCGGCGAACACGATGTCGCCACCTTTATGGCCGCCGGCTCCATCGTCCCCAAGACCACCGTCCGAACCATCTACCGCGCCGACCTCGTCAAAAACGGATCCTCGCTCCGCTTCCGCGTCTCGGGAAACGGCTTCCTCTACCGCCAAGTCCGCTCCATGGTCGGCTACCTCCTGCGCATCGGAAGAGGCGAGGAAGACCCCGACAGCGTGCGCCAAATCCTCCTCCATCCAATCGAACGCAAAGCACGGGTCCCGACCGCCCCCCCGCAGGGACTCTTCCTCTGGAAAGTCTGGTACGCAACCCCATGATGAACGACGCCTTCAAGCGCGCAGTCCAGGACATCTGCCGCAAAGACCCCCGCTACAGCCGCTACGCCTACGACTACGTCGCCAACGTCCTCGACGAGCTCATCCAAGAATCCCGCCAAGGCCGACCCGACCAGCCCCCGCGCCACATCACCGGACGCGAACTCGCCCGCACCATAGGCGCCGACCTCGTCTACGACTACGGCCCCCTCGCCTCCAGCGTCCTGCGCGCCTGGGGCGTCTCCGCCACATCCGACTTCGGCAACATCGTCTACAACCTCATCGAAGCCAAGCAACTCTCCGCCTCCCCCGACGACAAACGATCCGACTTCGACAATGTCTACGACTTCCACGCCGCCTTTGACGCCCCCTACGAGCCCCCCTTCCCGCCACCCTACGACTTCAAAGTCCCCCCGGTCGAAGACCAGTAGCCCATGCCCCGCGCCACCAAAAACATAGCCCCGCCAGACCTTCCCGTCCACCCCGCCCTCGCGAAAGACCCCGCCATCCAGGCCTTTCGCGCCTACCTCAGCGCCGAACGCAACCACTCCAACCACACCACCCAAGCCTACCTCCGCGACCTCGGCCAATTCGCCACCTTCGCCTTCGGCAACACCGCACAGCCACCCTTCGACTGGAACCGACCCCAGAAAAACCTCTTCCGCCGCTTTCTCTCCCACTACCTCGCCAAAGGCTTCGCGCCTGCCTCCGCCTCCCGCAAAATCTCGGCCCTGAGAACCTTCTATCGATACCTCCAGCGCGAACACCGCGTAGAAACCAACCACGCCCTCGCACTCCATACCCCCAAACTCCCCAGAACCCTCCCAAAAGCCCTCCCACTAGCCACCGTCGAACGCCTCCTCAAAGCACCCGATGCCCCAAAAGACGCCCCCCGCGGCAAGCCCCGCGCAACCGACCCCTACGCCCAACTGCGCGATGCCGCCCTCTTCGAAACCCTCTACAGCACCGGGGCGCGCGTAGGCGAAATCGTCCGCCTCGACTGGCAAGACATCACCTTCCATCCCGACGGCGGCGCCAGCTGCACCGTGCGCGGCAAAGGCAACAAACAACGCCTTTGCGCCATCGGCCACTACGCCCGAGAAGCCCTCGAACGCCTGGCCGCCGCCACCTTCCGCGAAAGCCACCCGCAGGGCCCCGTCTTCCGCAACCTCCGCGACGGCGGACGCCTGACAACCCGCTCCGTCGAACGCAACCTCAAGCAGCGGCTGGTGCGCGCCGGGCTCCCCCCGGAAATCACACCCCACACCCTCCGCCATGCCTTCGCCACGCACCTTTTGGACGCAGGCGCCGACATCCGCGATGTGCAGGAACTGCTCGGCCACGCAAGCCTCGCCACCACCCAAATCTACACGCACATCTCCATCGACCGTCTCAAGGACGTCTACCACCACACGCACCCCCGATCCTGAGCAAACCAGCAACCCATCAGAGGAATCCCATGACTTCCACCGACACCTTTCTTGCCGCCCTTCTGCGCCGGACGGGCCTTTTCACGGACTTCCAGTTGCACCAACTGTTGACGGCGGATCGTTCCGACGGCACGGGCCTGACGGGCGTTGTCGTGCGGCTGGGGATGGCCAAGGAGGAGGAGTTTCTGAAGGCTTTGGCAAAGGGGCTAGGGCTGGAATATGTGGACCTGGCGCAAACGCCTCCGGCGCCCGAAGCGGTGAAATGTCTCAAGTCGGGACCGGTCTTTCAATATGGTGTGATGCCGGTGCGTCTGGAGGGGCGGTTGCTGACCGTGGCGACGGCCGATCCGTTCCAGCCGGCGGCTCTCGATGGTTTGCGCCTGGCGAGCGGATTGGATGTTCGGCTGGCGCTCTGTCCTAGGCCTCTGATCGAGAAGGCGGAGGCAAAGTTCTACGGCGTTGGTGGGGATGTCATCGACGAGATGTTGGAGGGGGACCGCTACACGGTCGACGATGACACGGCCAATATCACAAAGTTGGATGTGAACGAGGGGAACCAGGAAGCGGCGATTGTCCGTTTCGTGAACCGGATCATTGCGGAGGCGGATCGGCAGGGGGCGACGGACATTCATTTTGAGCCGATGGAGGACGAGTTGCGCATCCGCTATCGGATTGACGGGATGCTGCACAAGGTGGATGTGCCGCCCCAAATCAATCGTTTGAAGGCGGCGATTATTTCGCGCCTGAAGGTGATGGCGAATCTCGACATTGCGGAGAAGAGGATGCCGATGGACGGTCGAATCGGTATCCGCATCAATGGGGAGGACTTGGACATCCGCATCTCGACTTGTCCGATTGCCTATGGGGAATCGGTCTCTTTGCGTCTGTTGCAGAAGGCGGGCAACTTCGTCCAGCTCAAGGACTTGGGGATGGCGCCGCGGGACTTTGGAGTCATCAACAAGCTCATCAAGCGGCCGAACGGAATCATTCTCGTGCCGGGGCCCACGGGGTCGGGCAAATCGACCTCGCTCTATGCCTTTCTCCACGAGATCAACCGTATGGATGTGCGCATCCTGACGGTGGAAGATCCGATCGAGTATGAAATGCCCGGAATCAACCAGGTGCTGGTGCGGGCGGACATCGGGTTGACCTTTGCCCGGGCGCTGAGGGCTTTCCTTCGACAGGATCCGGACATTATCATGGTCGGCGAGATTCGAGACGGGGAAACGGCTGAGATTGCCATCAATGCCTCGCTCACGGGGCACCTGGTCTTCTCGACCCTCCACACGAACGACGCGGCGGGTGCCTTTGCCCGCCTGATTGACAT
>JBJFGP010000251.1:0-7177 GCA_051892815.1 Kiritimatiellia bacterium
TGCACCTGCGGCGTCATCGAAGAGGATGAAGGCTTCGGTATCGTCAAGACCGCCGAACCCCTCGGCGTTATTGCCGCCGTCATCCCCACCACCAACCCCACCTCAACCGCCATCTTCAAGTCCCTGCTCGCCCTCAAGACCCGCAACGGCATCGTCTTTAGCCCCCACCCGCGCGCCAAGAAAAGCACCATCGCCGCCGCCAAAATCGTACTCGACGCCGCCGTCGCAGCCGGCGCCCCCGAGAATATCATCGGCTGGATTGAAGAGCCTTCCGTGCTCCTGAGCCAGCACCTCATGTGCCACCCCGACATCAGCCTCATCCTGGCTACCGGCGGCCCCGGAATGGTTAAAGCAGCCTACTCCAGCGGTACCCCAGCCGTCGGCGTCGGCGCAGGCAACACCCCCGTCATTATGGACGAAACCTGCGACATCCAAATGGCCGTCAGCTCCGTCCTCCAGTCGAAAACCTTCGACAACGGTATGATTTGCGCCTCCGAACAGTCGGTCACCGTCGTCGAGAGCATCTACAACGCCGTCAAAGCCGAATTCACCCTCCGCGGTGCCCGTATCCTGACCCCCAAAGAGGCCGCCGCAGTTGGCAAATTCATCCAGATTGACGGCAAACTCAACGCCAAGATCGTTGGTCAGAGCGCAGCCAAAATCGCCGAAATGGCCGGGGTCAAAGTCCCGCCAGACACCAAGGTGCTCATTGCCGAAACCGAAGGCGTCGGACTCGACCACCCCTTCAGCCGTGAAAAGCTCTCCCCCGTGCTCGCCCTGTACCGCGTTCCGGACTTCGACGCCGCACTGCTCAATGCCGAAGCCCTGTTGAACTACGGCGGTCTCGGGCACACCTCCGTGCTCTACACCGACCCGAACAACCAGGACCGGATTGCCAAGTTCGGACATGTCATGCATACCGCCCGCACGCTCGTCAATATGCCGGCCTCGCAGGGCGCCATCGGCGATGTCTTCAACTTCAAGCTTGACCCCTCCCTGACCCTTGGATGCGGCAGCTGGGGCGGCAACTCCATCTCGCAGAACGTCGCGCCCAAACACCTCCTCAACATCAAGACCATTGCCAAGCGGAGAGAGAATATGCTGTG
Source organism: Kiritimatiellia bacterium (assembly GCA_051892815.1). Classification (GTDB taxonomy): domain Bacteria; phylum Verrucomicrobiota; class Kiritimatiellia; order RFP12; family DVOR01; genus JAXFQS01. The sequence goes on from JBJFGP010000251.1 coordinate 1,107, forward strand.
GTTCCGCGTCCCCGAGAAGATCTACTTCAAGTACGGCTGCCTGCGCGAGGCGCTGCGCGAACTTCAGGATGAAGGCCGCCGCCGCGCTTTCGTGGTCACCGACCGGTTCCTCTACGAGAGTGGAATGCTCAACGGCGCACTTTCGCAGCTTGAAGAAGCCGGGATTACCTTCGAGGTCTTTGCCGACGTCGCCCCGGATCCGACGCTTGGCTGCGCCCGTGCGGGTACTGCCCGGATGAACAGTTTCAAGCCCGACACCATCATTGCGGTCGGTGGTGGATCGCCGATGGACGCGGCCAAGATCATGTGGCTCATGTACGAGCATCCAGAGGTCCATTTCGAGGACATCGCGATGCGCTTCATGGACATCCGCAAGCGCGTCTACAAGTTCCCAAAACTCGGCACCAAGGCGACACTTGTGGCTGTCCCAACTACTTCGGGAACGGGCTCCGAGGTGACGCCTTTTGCGGTCATCACGGACGAGGCGACCGGGGTCAAGTATCCGCTTGCGGACTACGAGTTGACGCCCGATATGGCAATCATCGACACGCAACTGACGATGAATATGCCCAAGAAGCTGACGGCGTGGTCGGGTATCGACGCGCTGGTGCATGCGCTTGAGGCGCGTGTCTCGATTATGGCTTCGGAGTACACCAACGGCTTGGCCCGAGAGGCGGCGCGTCTGGTCTTCAAATATCTCCCGGCGGCCTATGAGAACGGGCCCAAGGACGAGCGTGCCCGTGAGAAGGTCCACCACGCATCGACGATTGCTGGCATGGCCTTTGCGAACGCCTTCTTGGGGGTTTGCCATTCGATGGCTCACAAGTTGGGCGCGGCGTTCCATGTCCCGCACGGGCTGGCCAATGCGCTGCTCATCAATGAGGTCATCCGGTTCAACGCGACGGCAAAGCCGACCAAGCAGGGCACCTTCTCGCAGTACAAGTACCCCGAGGCGATCGAGCGTTACGCGAGCCTTTCGGACTTCCTCAAGTTGGGCGGCAAGGAGGGCGACAACATGGACAAGGTCGAGAAACTGATCGCGGCCGTCCAGAAGCTCAAGGATCGCCTGGATATTCCGAAGACCATCAAGGATGCGGGCGTTCCCGAGGCCGAGTTCCTCGCCGAACTTGACAAGATGTCGGAGATGGCCTTCGACGATCAGTGCACCGGCGCCAACCCGCGCTATCCGCTGATCTCCGAGATCAAGGCCATGTACCTGCGCGCCTACTACGGCAAGTAATTCCACCCCGCTGCGCGGCGGTTGCCCGAGGTTTCGGCCTCTGCAGCGACCGCCGCTTTTTCTTATGCACAAACCTACCATCCGCATTTGTCTGGGAAGTTCCTGTTTCGCGCGCGGAAACGGGCGGAATGTCGAGATCATCGAGCAGTTTCTCAAGGAGCACGGGCTCAAGGACGAGGTCGACCTGAACATGTCGGGCTGTCTCTGCACCGGGCGTTGCCAGGACGGACCGATTGTCGAGATTGACGGCATTGTCTACGACCATGTCTCGGGCGGGGCAATCAACGGGCTGCTTGAGAAGACCTTCGCCGCACATACGAACCCCGGAGCCTGATTCCTACCTTCCAAGGGAGGCAAAAGATGAACAGGGAATACCCCATTTACACCGTACCAAACGAGTGCCAAGATTGCTACAAATGCGTCCGGCACTGTCCCTGCAAAGCCATCCGCATCGTCAACGCCCGCGCCGCCGTCATCCCCGAACTCTGCGTCAGCTGCGGTCTTTGCGTCAAAGTCTGCCCCGCCCACGCCAAGAAGGTCCGCTCAGACCTCGACCGCGCCAAATTCCTTCTGGCCAACGACGGTCGGAAAGTCTACGCCTCCATCGCCCCAAGTTATCTGAGCTACTTCAAAGGCATCCGCCTCGGCCAACTCGCCACAGCCCTCAAACAACTCGGTTTCGCGGGCGTCAGCGAGACCGCCATCGGTGCCCAACTCGTCAGTTCCGCAACCGGAGAGTTCCTCAAAAAAGCCGATTCCGGCGCCTACATTTCCAGCGCCTGCCCTGGCGTCGTCGGCTACATCGGCAAATACCTCCCCGAATGGGCCCCCTTCGTCACCCCCGTCGCATCCCCCGTCATCGCCCACGCCCGGCACCTGCGCAAAGTATACGGCGACAACATCTGCGTCATCTTCATCGGCCCCTGCGCCGCCAAAAAACTTGAATCCGACCAGTTGCGCACCGACCTCCAGGTCGCCATCACCTTTGCCGCCCTCGAACAATGGCTCGCTGAAAAGAACATCGACCTGTCCACCTTATCGGACTCCGAAATCGTACCCTCCCCCGCCGAGGAAGGCCGCGCCTACGCCCTCGAAGGCGGCATGAACGACACCCTCCGCGAACCAAACTCTGGCATCCGCTATGTCGCCGTCTCAGGCCTGGCGGAAGTCGGCAGAATGCTCCGCGGCATCAGCCAAAAGGATGTCCAGGCAACCGGCGCGAAACTCTTCATCGAAGCCCTTGCCTGCCCCGGCGGATGCGTCAACGGACCAGTCATGCCAAAGCGTTCCGCCACCGCCGACATACTCCTCGAAACCCTCGCGTCTGGCACCGAACAAACCAGCCTCAAACGCCCCGTCGACATTGCCATGGGCGTACGATTCACCCCCCACAAGCCCCAACTCCAGCCCATCCCCGAAGACGCCATCACCGCGGCATTGGCAGAAGTCGGCAAGTTCACCCTCTCGGATGAACTCAACTGCGGCGGATGCGGCTACAACACCTGCCGCAGCTTCGCAAAAGCCATGGTCGCGGGCAAAGCCGAGCCCTCCATGTGCGTCTCCTGGCTGCGGAAAATCGCCCGAAAGACCAACATTGCATTGATTAAATACATTCCCGCAGGCGTCGTTCTCGCGAACGAAAAACTGGAGGTCGTCGAATGCAACCGGCACTTTGCGGAGTTGTGCGGAGAAGCCGCTCTCGAAGCCTTCGATTCGTGCGGGAATCTGACCGGTGCCAGCCTCGGAACTTTCCTTGAAGATACCGCTCTTTTCGAGGAAGTCCTCTCCACCGGCGGGGAAATCGTCCGCCCGAATCAGGTGGTAGGAGACAAGATTCTCAATATCAGCGTCTTTTGCGTCACGCCGGGACGAACGGTGGGGGCGGTCGTGCAGGATGTGACCAGCAATGAACTCCACCGCGAGCAAATCGCCGAGAAGGCAAGGGAGGTAATCCGCAAGAATGTTCTGACCGTGCAGTCGGTCGCCAGGGCGCTCGGCGAGCATATGGCTGAGACGGAGATTCTGCTCAACGAGGTGGCGGGGGCCTATTCGCAGACGGGTGAGAAGAATGGACGATAGGCCGAACTTCACCAGCTTGGCGAGCAAGCCGTTTGTCGAGTTGGAGGTCTGCCAGTTGACGAAAGACGGGCAGGCCGCCTGCGGGGATGATTTCCAGTGGTCTCGTTCGGACGGGGGGAATCGGCACATTGCCGTGTTGTCGGACGGTTTGGGGAGCGGAATCAAGGCGAATCTGCTGGCGAACATGACCACGACGATGGCGCTGAGGTTCATCCGGTCAAATATGGATTTGCTGACTTCCGCCGAGACGATTATGGACTCTTTGCCGGTCTGCGATGTGCGGCATATCAGCTATGCAACCTTCTCGATTGCGGACTTGCTGGTTTCGACGGGGCGGATGAAGATGATTGAGATGGGAAACCCCGGGTACATCCAGTTGCGAGGCACGGAGGAGATTCCGCCATTCTCGACGCGTACGCTAGCGTCTAGCCGCTGGCCGGACCGGGAGATGACCATTTCGGAGTTGAAGATGTTGCCGGGGGACCGTCTGATTTTCTGTTCGGACGGGGTGACGCAGGCGGGCATGGGCGAGGTTGGGTGCAAGTTTGGCTGGCGGCGGTCGGGTGTATTGGAGTATGCGCAGGGGTTGGTTCGGGAGTGTCCGTCGATATCGGCGAAGGAGTTGGCGCGGGCGATTGTCTACCAGACTCTTTCGTTCACGCCTGGGCGTCGTTGCCTGGATGACACGAGTTGCGTGGTTCTCTATCTGCGCAAGCCGCGGATGATGCGAATTTTGACGGGGCCGCCATTCCACAAGGAGGATGACTCGCGTTTCGCGGCGTTGGCGCGCCCGAGCGACGGAACGACGATTGTGGTCTGCGGGGGGACGACGGCGAACATTATCCAGCGTGAACTCAAGACGCAGGTGGACATTGATATGCGGCTGGTGACCTCGGCCGGCGGATTGCCGCCTCCGGGGAAGATGCGTGGCGTGGGGTTGGCCACGGAGGGGATTCTGACGCTGACGGAGACGGTCAAGCGGTTGGAGCAGCACCAACTTGACGGGGCTCCGGCGGCGGTTATGGAGATTCTCGCGGCCCTGGAGGAGAGCGACATCATTGAGTTCGTAGTCGGGACAAAGGTCAATGAGGCGCACCAGGATCCTTCATTGCCGGTCGATTTGGAGATTCGGCGTAATATCATCCGCCGATTCCAGTCGGTGCTTGAGCGCGACTACCGCAAACAGGTGCTCATCCAATATCTCTAGCCCCAAGGCGCTTTGGCGTCCGCGAAGCGTGCCGCTTCACGGGCAAGGGGCGGTGCGAAACCTTGGTTCCTCTCGCTGTGGAAGGTTGGCACCTTTAGGGCACACGAGTAGAAACCTTTGGACCCGGTTGGTGGCTACCTACCGCCCCCGAAGGTTGGTATCCGTCGGGGGCTCAAACGGTTTCTCGAACCCCCGAGCCTGAGGTGCCGTGGGGAATCAGCCGAATAGAGGCGCGGGATAGGCGCCTTGGTCGACGAGTTCGCGTATGGCTTTGGTGACACGCTCCTTGTCGTCCTTGTAGGTGACGCCGAACCAACGCGAGTCGGTCGGGATGACCTTGACATTGACCTCGCAGGCTTTGACCAATTCATCGACTAGAAAAGGAATGTACCATTCGGCCTTGGGATTGGTTGCATTGGCCTCAAGCCATTGGGGAAAACGCTTCTCCATCTCTTTGAAGAGCACGGGGGAAAATCCCCACAGATTCATCGAGACGCGTTCGTCACCCTTGAGGGGCTCGGGCGCATTGGGATCCTCCAGATTGGCAATACCGTCGGGAGTCTTGGCTATCTTCGTCATCTCCCGGATGGAAAGCAGCGTACCGTCCGCCGCAACGCTGGTTACGCCCCGGGCGACCGAACCATTTTCGGACAAAGTCTGGTCCAGACGGTAGCCCACCATGGCAAAGGTAAACTGCGCCCCCTGCTTGAGAAAGTCCGCCAAACGCTTAAAGGCATCCGCCCCGTAGAAATCATCCGCGTTGATGGCGGCAAAGGGACCCGAAATGAGGCTTCGCGCGGCGCGAATAGCGTGGGCCGTACCCCACGGCTTAGTCCGGTCCTGCGGACAAGTGAAGCCCTCGGGTAGGTCATCGGCACTCTGAAAGGCGAATTGGATGTCAAAGTGACCTGCGTACTTGGCGGCCACCTTCTCGCGGAAGATCTCCTCGAAATCTTTGCGAATGACGAAGACAATCCGTTTGAACCCGGCCTGGAGCGCGTCGTAGACCGAATAGTCCATCAGCGTCTCGCCGTTCGGCCCGAACGGTTCGACCTGCTTGAGCCCGCCGAAGCGACTGCCCATGCCCGCGGCAAGGACAAGAAGCGTGAGATCTTTGTTCATTGTTTCAGGGATTCCTCTACTCTGCATTCCGGGCCATCACGCGCAACAACTGCGGCGTAATGTCGGTTATTCGTTTGACATTTGCCAACAGCGCCTCTGAACCGGGGCCTATGGCAATAAAAGGTATGTCGTTGGCAGTATGGCCACGCGTGGAAAGGTCTTCAATGTTGCCGTGGTCGCTCGTCAATAGGAACAGCATCTGCTTTTCGAGCAGGGGGGGCAATAGGGCGGAGAGGAAGGCATCGATTTCCCCGAGCACCTTCGACGCCTGCTCATAAGACTGGGAGTGTCCTGCCAAGTCGCTGAGGAAATACTCGAAAAGGGTGAAGTCGTTCGATAGGCTCATCAGGAGCAGGTGCTCGGCAGCCTTTTCAGGGGTGATAAAGGGCCCGGGGAAGCCTTTGGTGCGTATGGATTCGCGGG